>NZ_JAUMTY010000017.1:24131-27313 GCF_030530965.1 Corynebacterium sp.
GACGCCCTCGATATTTTGGCTGGGTCGGCGTCCCAAGACGTTGATGATCAATTCGATCCCGAAATACTCATGGCCTACGACATTCTTGATGCTGCTGCGCTGGCGGAACGCCAACGTGTCCGGGATGATCGGACGACGGCCGAGCGTGCTCAGGAAGACCGACTGTGGTCCTACGGGCATGTCGTCGTCGATGAAGCGCAAGAGCTCTCCGCGATGGAGTGGCGGATGGTGATGCGTCGGTGCCCTAACCACTGGATGACCTTGGTCGGTGATACTGCGCAAACAGGAAGCCCAGCTGGGGTGGAATCATGGTCGGACACGCTGGAGCCGTTCGTCCAGTCGCGGTGGCACCATCATCGGCTGACGATTAACTACCGGACTCCCAAAGAGATCACCGACGTCGTTGACCACATACGCCATCATGTGGCGCCTGATACTTCGTCGGACACTGCTATTCGTTCGAATGGCCGACGGCCCACGATGGTGTATGTACCCGAGTTGGAATCGTGCCGTGCCACTGACGCTGAAAGCGCGCACCATGAGTCGGCTGATTCGGATCACGGTCAGGTGCGAACCCCTGTTGTCGACAAACTGCAACATGTCATTTCTGAGGTTGCAGGAGCAATATCGTCAGAGCGCACTATTGCGATTGTCACTGCGGCAAACAACCCTGATCTTCAATCCTGCATTAACCAGGCTGTACAACAATCAGACCTGGATCAATCGGTGAGTATCTTGGATCCGTCGGAAACGAAGGGGTTGGAATTTGACGAAGTAGTCATCATCGAACCTGAAGATATTGCATATACGGTGGTCCAAGGATTTCAGGATCTCTATGTTGCTGCCACACGGGCGACCCAGGGTCTCACCGTTGTGTACTCGGGTCAGCCGATGTTCGAAAGCGCTTGATTCATCACACCTTGATCCCACGCCATCCGTGACCACGTGTCCCAACCATGAACGCCTATAGGATCCAGGCGGTAGTCAATGTTGACACCTGCTGCGCGGGCTTGGGCGACGAATTCCGCGGTTTGGACGGTCGCCCCAGCTTCCATCGGGATACCTTCAGTGACGGCGCCGACCAGGTTATCGCCGTAATCGGCAAAAGGATTGATCACACCTGAAGCCGACGTGACGATGATAGGCATCGTCAAATTCTGTAGATTCTCCGAGGGATTAGCCGCCCGTCGATTAGCCAGATTGAACCAGGGCACCGTGTTGACGCCCTCCGTCAGGAGAGGTTGGAGATCGGTGGTTAACCACTGGTCGGGCATCCTGGAATAGTAGAAGCCGGACATGGCGAGAACGCTCCGGTAAAAATCGGGGCGTTGAGCTGCCAAACTCATCGCACCCCAGGCTCCCGCTGAGATGCCGGTGACTAAAGTGTGCCCTGCTCCCCCACCTGGAACCCCGAAATTGGTGGCAAGATATGCGGGTAATTCTTCAGAAAGAAAAGTCTTATATTTGAATACCCTGCCATCAGCGGTGGGATGATCCCAGTCGGTATAGAGGCTTGCCGAATCCCCCGCGAGGAATACCAAGGTGGCATCCGCCGAGTCCATATGCTCTAAAGCGTGCCCATCGGTCAGCCACTCATTAGTGTCATTTTTAATACCCATGCCGCCAAGAAACTGGACCACACGGGGGTTATTGGCAGTATGCGAGGGCCGGATGACTACAGAAATGTCTCGGTTCATAGCTGCGGAATGAACAGAGCACTTCACAGCCGCATTAGCAAAGGGAGCACACCCCTGCCCCGCCGGAGCACCCGACGCATGGGGCGACGATTGTGGCGCTTGCAAAGCCGGCACGCACACCATCGATGCTGCTAAAACAGCACCATACAAACGTCGGCGGGTACTACAAAACAATCCAGTGGGGAGCATGCGTCGATCTTATAACGAAGTAACCCCACGGCAAGGGGATGCTTTATTTTGGCACCCGATCAGGTGTAGCGAACTAAGAGCCAATCCCGGCCGGAAACGACGTACCGGCTTCGTCTACATCATGTTTTAGCTAAGTCTTAGTCAACCGTGTGGACGATCATGACATCGCAATTTGATTGACGAGCCACGTCGGCTGGAACCGATCCCAACAATCGTCCGGTCAGAGAGTTAATTCCTCGGTTTCCCACCACCAGGAGATCGGCGTCGACCTCTTTCACGATGGCCATGAGCGCTTCGACCGGCGTTCCCTTCCGAACTGCCGTTTCAATGTTGGTGGCACCAACCCGGCGCGCCGCTTCTACCGCGCTTTCTAGGTTTTTACGTGCGGGGTCGTCGCCAAGGACGGTAACGGAATCTTGGCGGAGGGTCTTCGAGGCTTCTTCTTGGTTTTCGTAGTAGGCGCAACCGATGGTTACTGTGGCGTCCAAGGCCGCTGCGATTTCGGCTGCTCGCTCGACTGCGAGAAGCGACGACTGAGACCCGTCTGTACCAACAACGATTGTCGAGTATTTGCTCATTTCTACCTTCCCAACCTCATTTGTCGACGATGTCGACAGTAACCTTAGCTTTTATGGTACGTCACTTCGTTGTACTTCACTCAGTGACATTGCGCGGGCTGAAGCCACTGGGCTGTTGACACTATTCAACTCCGGCTTCAGTGATTTCCTTGAGTTCTTTCTTGACGCCAACAAGTTCGTCACGGAGCCGCGCGGCGAGTTCGAATTTCAGGTCTCTCGCGGCGTCGCCCATTTGTCGGGTTAAATCGTCGCGGAGGCGAACAAGGTCGTCGCGGGTCATTTCCGTGTAATCCGGTTCTTGGTCCCCGGCGAGCGCAGCGTCGGACGTTAATGAGGATGTTGACTGAGCCTTCTGACCATTCGCGTTCGTAGACGTTTGTGCTCCGCCTCCGGCAGTTGTTGTGCCAGCGGACTCGTGATCATCGGCTTCGCTCTCGTTGTCATAGACCTGATCGAGAATGTCGGCAATCTTCTTCCGCAACGGCTGAGGATCAATGTTGTGCTCTTTGTTAAATGCGATCTGCTTTTCCCGACGTCGCTCAGTTTCGTCAATTGCCTGAGCCATGGAATCGGTGACAGTATCCGCGTACATGTGGACTTCGCCGCTGACATTTCGGGCGGCACGGCCGATGGTCTGAATTAAGGACCGCGTGGAACGTAGGAAACCTTCTTTATCGGCGTCGAGAATGGAAACGAGGCTCACCTCGGGGAGATCGAG
>NZ_JAUMTY010000017.1:27413-42328 GCF_030530965.1 Corynebacterium sp.
GGGCGAATGACCTGTTCAACATATTCACCACCAGCGGCTTCCAACTCATAGTCGCCGGGTGTGGCGGACATGTAGACGCATTGGCCTTTACGTGCATCGAACTCATCCCAGGTGAGAGGCCGGTTGTCGATGGCGCTCGGTAGGCGGAAGCCGAAATCAATGAGGTTTCTCTTGCGCGACGCATCACCCTCAAACATTCCACCGATTTGCGGGACAGTCACGTGAGACTCGTCGATGATCGTCAAGAAGTCCTCTGGGAAGTAGTCGATCAATGTTGCCGGGGCGCTGCCCGCTTCACGCCCATCGATATGGCGTGAGTAGTTCTCGATTCCTGAGCAGAACCCAACTTGTTCAATCATTTCCAGATCGAACTCTGTTCGCATTCGCAATCGTTGAGCTTCGACAAGCTTCCCTCGATTTTCAAGATCTGCTAATCGATCTTTCAATTCCGCTTTAATAGCTTCCTCAGCCTTCGCCATCCGCTCGGGTCCGGCCACGTAGTGTGTTGCCGGGAAGATTCGTAATTGATCGTGAGTGTCGATTACTTCCCCGGTCAATGGATGGATCGTATGAAGGCTATCGATCTCGTCTCCAAAGAATTCGACACGAACGCCCACCTCTTCATAGGCGGGAATAATATCGACGACGTCACCTTTAACTCTGAATGTCCCGCGAGTAAACGCAACGTCATTACGTGTGTATTGCACATCGACCAGCAATCGGAGGAATTGGTCTCTGTCGACTTCCTCTCCGACGCGAAGAGGGATAGACCGATCTAAGTACGACTGCGGAGTCCCTAACCCGTAGATACACGACACCGAGCTCACAACAACGACATCACGCCGTGATAAAAGATTAGACGTGGCTGAATGTCGTAAGCGCTCAACGTCTTCGTTAATCGAGGAATCTTTTTCGATATACGTGTCAGTTTGCGCGATATAGGCTTCTGGTTGGTAATAGTCGTAGTAACTGACGAAGTATTCGACCGCGTTATTCGGCAACAGTTGCCGTAGCTCATTGGCTAGCTGAGCTGCCAACGTTTTATTCGGGGCCATAACTAATGTTGGTCGCTGTTGCTTCTCAATAAGCCATGCGGCCGTCGCAGACTTCCCTGTGCCCGTAGCCCCCATTAAAACAACGTCGCGCTCACCGCGACGAAGCCTTTCATCAATTTCCTTAATAGCCTGGGGTTGGTCTCCCGCAGGCTCATAATCGCTAACAACCTCAAAAGGTTTGCTCGTCCGCTCGATGTCACCGACTGGACGAAATTCTGATTGCGAAAGGATGGGATGTTCTGCAGCGAATGCCATAACCGCGAGTGTAACCCTCATTCCCCGATGGCGCGGTTTCGCACTAGACCGTGGAAACGATCACCAACAATCCCGACTAAAGAGCGCAGCCAACCCCGAAATTAACCCATCCATCATGGTTAAAGGCGGATCGTTGCTGGGTCGATGGGGTCCCCACTCCTCCACACGTCGAGGCGCCCCTCGGTGTCATCGGTCGCACGGCGGTCATCGCTCTGGAAGGCTTCGCTCCAGTGGTCGTCGCTCCCCGACTGGCGGCTAAAGCCCAGCCATGAAAGCTTTTCACGAGTACTCTCATCCGCTCCACCGGAGCCCCCTTCGCCGGGAGCGCGCCGGGATACTGATGCAAACAGTGGCTTATCAGGATCCCCACCAAACTCGACGTCTGTTTCAGAACCGAAGACCCATTCAACCCGCCGTCGGAAGCGTTGCTGACGACCCTGATGGTGGAACAGCACGAGACCGTCAGCTTCACGGCTGGCCCTCTCATCGTGTTCAGTCACACGCCCCCAACGAGCCAAACGGGAATCCCATAATCTATCCACCGACTCCAGAAGCTGATCAGGCGTGCCTGAGTTATCCACAATGACGTCGGCAGATGGAGTCCGATCTGCGTCCGACAACTGTGCCCTGATTCGCTGCCGTGCATCATCTTGATCGAAGCCCCGATGCGCCACCAGCCGGTCAACTCGGGTGTCTTCGTCGACAGTCACGACCACAACCAAACCACACATCCGGTCCAGGTTGTTCTCGATCAACAAGGGCATATCAAACACGACGATTGACGCGTCGGCAGAAGCACGAAAGAGTTCATATGCTCGCTCATGAATTCGTGGATGCATGATAGCGTTCAACGCCTTCGTGCGGTCCTCGGAGACAAACGCGCGCCGGGCCAGTTCTTTACGGTCCAGGGACCCGTCGCTCATGAGAATGTCGGAACCGAATTCTTCAGAGAGTTCCGATAAAGCGGGTTCTCCCGGTTGCACGATCTCACGGGCTATTTTGTCGCCATCGACGATGATCGCTCCGTGATCAGACAACCTCTTTGCGACAGTGGATTTACCTGAGCCAATACCGCCCGTCAGACCGACCACAACCACTTTTGCTCACTCTTTCATGCGTTTCTTATCCATGACCGCCAAGGCCAGCGTCGTCGGAACCTTGACTGCCGCTCGACTGTCAAGGCCACTACCTTGTCTACCACGACTGCGCACGGCCTCAGGGACCGAAAACGGATTCCTGCTTGGCGGATAAACACCGAGCAGGAACGGCGATTACCGTTCGAGAATCGCGGTCACGCCTTGACCGCCCGCAGCACAAATGGATACCAATGCGCGGCCGGATCCCTTCTGCTCCAACAGCTTGGCCGCCGTCGCTAAGAGACGGCCACCGGTCGCCGCAAACGGATGCCCGGCTGCCAAAGACGAACCCTTCACATTCAACTTGGAGCGATCGATGGCACCCAGTGGCTCGTCCAAGCCCAAACGCTGCGAGCAGTATTCGGGAGACTCCCAGGCCGCGAGTGTCGCCAGCACCTGGGAGGCGAAGGCTTCATGGATCTCGTAGAAATCGAAGTCCTGGAGCGTCAGCCCATTACGACGCAGTAACCGCGGAACCGCGTAGGTGGGGGCCATCAACAGTCCGTCGGGCGTCAGCCGTCCGCGTCCATGAACAAAGTCGACGGCGGCTGTTTCAGAGTCAATAAGATGTGCCCTGACAGGGAGATTGTGCTGCTCCGCCCAGTCCTCGGACGCTAACAAGACCGCAGAGGCGCCATCGGTGAGCGGTGTGGAGTTTCCGGCAGTCATCGTTGCCCGCACACCGTGACGTTCGGCATCCTTCTTACCGAACACAGGCTTGAGCTTTGACAGTTTTTCCACCGTGGAATCCGGCCTCAAGTTGTTATCTCGGCTCAACCCCAGGTACGGCGTGATCAGATCATCAAAGAAACCTTCGTCATAGGCAGTAGCAAGTTTCTGATGACTTGAAGCGGCAAACTCATCCTGCTGTTGGCGGGAAATCCCCATCTCACGCGCAGTGATGGCCGCATGATCCCCCATCGACAGGCCCGTACGAGGCTCCCCATTACGTGGCTGCTCAGGAACAAGCAGTTGCGGCCGAATCTTCCCCAAAAGCTTGAGCCGCTGCCCCGTCGTTTTGGCCGTAGAGGCCTTAATCAACAGCTTCCGGAGGTCATCATTCAGCGCGATTGGTGCGTCGGAAGTTGTATCAACTCCACCAGCTATGCCGGAATCGATGCGTCCCAGCGATATGGCATCTGCCACTTGAATCGCCGCAGCTAGCCCCGTGCCACACGCTTGCTGGATATCGAAAGCTGGCGTATCCGACGCCAAGTGCGACCCAAGAACACATTCCCTGGTCAAATTGAAGTCGCGCGAGTGCTTAAGCACTGCTCCCGCGGCAACCATTCCTAAACGCTCATCCTGCAGGTGGAACCTGCTCACCAATCCATCGATGGTGGACGTCAACATATCCTGGTTGGACGCATTCGCGTACCGCCCGTTCGAACGCGCGAACGGAATACGGTTTCCGCCGATAATTGCTACCTTACGAGTCATAGGTTGCCCCTCTCTGAGATTCATATCACTAAAACTCTCTCATATTGTGTATGTTCACCGTAGGCTAATTGAACAGAAACTCGTAAAACGTATCCACGAAGGGATTTTCCATGGCTGACAGTTACGCACAGTTCGTCAATTCGGGGGCAGGATCGCTGCTCGCCTCGAAACTTGGATTACCCAAACCGGAAAAACTCCGCCGGTTTGAACCTGGCCAACCCCCTCTAAACGGGCCCATCATTGTCACAGGATCCGGGTCTCTGGCATCCTCCATCCGGGAGCTTCTCGAGCCGACGTACACCATCATCGACACTCGAGACGACGGCTCCCCTGCGACTGATGGGAAAATCGCTGGCCTCGTCATCGACGCCACGGGCTTCAGCACCCCCGCCGATTCGCTCGAGTTGTATGAAACCGTGAATCCGGTCATTCGAAAGCTAGCTCCATGCGCACGCATCGTCGTCATTGGGCATAACCCAGAGAGCACGACAACTGCGTCGGCGCGCGTCGCCCAGCGAGGACTCGAAGGTTTTACGCGGTCACTGGCTAAAGAGATGCGGAGGGGCGCAACTGTCCAACTGGTCTACACCGACCCGAACACCCCGCTGAGCAGCCTCGAATCCACGTTGCGCTTCCTGCTATCCGGGAAATCCGCGTACGTCGACGCTCAGGTGATCCGGCTGAACGAAGCCCCATCCCCCTCGGTTGACTGGGACAAGCCCCTTAAAGGGAAAATTTCTGTCGTCACGGGTGCGGCCCGCGGAATTGGAAAGACGATCGCCCAAACTCTCGCGCGCGATGGCGCCCACGTGATTTGCGTCGATATTCCCGCTGCAGGGGAAGCACTGGCTGAAACCGCAAATGAGGTCAACGGGACGTCCCTCGGCCTCGACGTGACTGCGCCCAACGCGGCCGACACCCTTGCGCGCCATGTCAAAGAGCGGCATAAGACCGGTATCGACATCATCGTCCACAATGCCGGAATTACCCGCGACAAGACGATGGCTGGCATGGACGACGCTCGATGGAAATCCGTCATGGCCGTCAACATCACTGCCCCGCTGACAATCACCGAACGTCTTCTCGAGCTCGGGGCCATCAACGACAACGGTCGCGTTATTGGGGTCTCCTCGATGGCAGGTATTGCCGGCAATAGAGGACAAACCAACTATGCCTACAGCAAGGCAGGAGTCATCGGTTTCGTTGACTCATTTTCAGAGTCCGCCGGCCACGGAATCACTGTTAACGCGGTCGCGCCCGGTTTCATCGAAACACAGATGACCGCGGCGATTCCGGTCGTTACCCGCGAGGTCGGGCGTCGGCTGAATTCTTTGCAGCAAGGTGGGCTGACCATTGACGTTGCAGAGACAATTGCATACTTCGCGTCGCCCGCGTCGGAAGCGATTAACGGCAACGTTATCCGGGTCTGCGGACAGTCAGTCTTGGGGGCATAACGTGAACGCATCATCTAGTAACGGAACCTCCCCGGGAACGACACCCGCCACCGCGTCCCAGCCGGCTACGACCACTGACGGCGTCGACAATGATTCTCTGAAAGAGAAAACCATTGTTGAGGTCGATAGAATCCCATCGCTTGGGGATGAGTACCGACGAGCACTGCGCGGACTTCTTCCCAGCGTCCCGTTCCTTTCGAAACGATCGTCGAGTGACAAGGGTTCGGCGGCCACCGCCCCTTCTCACGAGTATCGCGTCAATGGGGTCACGATCGATGCCACGAACCTTGCTGAATACTGCGCTACGTGCGGCCTTCGTATCAGCAACGACGTGCCGCTGACGTATCCGTATGCGGTGACTTTTCCCCTCGTGATGAATGCGATGAACTCGACGGATTTTCCGTTCCCGGCAGTCGGGACTATTCACATTCGCAACGTCATCGAGCAGTATTCCCCCATCGCGGTGACAGACAGCATCGATGTGGCGGTGTACACGGAATCGTTGCGACGTCACCGTCAAGGTTTACTGATAGACATCATCACCGAAGTGCGTCGCTCGTCGGCACCCGACGACGTGGTCTGGCGGCAACGATCAACCATGCTGTCGAAGGGCAAAGCTCCCGAGGGGCAACTCCCTGATGACAACTATTCACGAATGAGCGTTGATCTTCCGGAGGACCCGACGACGATCATTCGAGTGTCGGCCTCGGACATTAAGAACTACGCCAATGTTTCGGGCGATAAAAACCCGATTCACGTCTCCAAGTTGGGGGCTAAGGCGTTCGGTTTCCCTGCGACGATCGCTCATGGGATGTGGAGCGCTGCTTCGTTATTGAGCGTCGTCGAGGGCGAAATTCCTACTCGAGCGCGCTACACCGTGGAGTTCGGTAAGCCGATTATCCTTCCTGCAGTCCTGGCGGCATATTCCTCCCGCCACCCGCAGAATGACTCAAACGGGCTCTCCTGGGATTTGCGCTATTGCAGTGCGAAGGATTCGTCAAAGATCAATGTGACTGCTCAATTGGCAGAAATCTAAGCGGCCCGTCTTGTAACGGCGGCGCACACAAAGAACCCCCGGCACGGTTCCACAATCGACGAGATCGTGGACATCCTATGCCGGGGGTTATCTATGTCAATACGCGAAACGTGGTGGTCCGCGAGGACGGCTTACGCTTTCACGTCTTGGTTTTTACTTCCCTGAGATTCCTTGCCTTGTGCGCTTTCTTTTGGAACCAGGTTCAAGAGGTCTTCCCCGTGCGAAATCTCGCCCGTGGCAATTGTGTCGATTCCGCCTATCCTCTTCCAGTTCGTGATGAGCACTGGAGTGACATCCGGGTGACCGGCCTTCGCAATCTTTTCTTTGTCAAAGGTCATGAGTTTTTGCCCGGCCGTCACGCGGTCGCCGCGCTTAACGAATGACTCGAAGCCTTCGCCTTTCATCTCGACCGTATCGACACCGACGTGAACGAGGAGATCCACACCGAGGTCGAGTTTGACGCCAATCGCGTGTCCTTGAACAGCGAGGATCTTTCCGTCGCCGGGGCTATAAATGGTATCGCCTGATGGCTCAATAGCGACCCCGTGGCCTACTGCTCCGGCTGCGAAAGCGGGATCGGGTACATCTTTCAAGGGCACAATCGTTCCGTCGAGAGGAGCAACCAGTACTGAGGTTTCCGTGAGAACTGGGCGCTTCTTCTTCGTCGTAGTCGACGTCGCTTGGGCCTGCGATGACTCCGTCTGAGTTTCGGCCCCTGCCGCAGCCCCGGCTGGAACAGAAGATGCTGCAGACGAAGCCGAAGCTCCCTCGGTCTGGTTAGCAGCCGCCGCATTGTCCGCCTCTTCATCAGCGGCAATCTTTGCGCGGACTTCTTCCTTCTCTTCCTTTGAGCGGTAGTCGAAGAAGACGACCAGGAAGAATGAGGTAAAGAATGCTACCGCGATACCAATGGTGTATCCGAGCCAGGGTTGGAATGCCGGGATCGTTAAGATCGAGGTGAAGACGAAGGCATTGGCTTTAATGTTGAAGATGCCCATGACCACGCCGCCTGTAAAACAGCCAGCGAGTAACCGCGGATATGTCTTCTTGAATCGAAGAACAATACCGTACAACGACGGTTCGGAAATTCCACCAAGAAGACCGGCCATCAAAGCACCAAGTGAGACCTGTTTCATGGCCTTATTGCGTTCACGGAATGAACGGTAGAGAACACCCGCAACCAACCCGAAGCACGCGAAGTTCCAGGCACCCATGGGGCCTTGGATGAAGTCGTAGCCGAGGGAGTTGATGTTCTGAATCATGACGGCGTTCAGCGGCCAGTGCAATCCAAGGGGCACAATGAACGGGTACAACAGCGGAACGACGACGGACAGAATAAACGGCGAAAAGTCATTGATGGCTTTAAGAGCGTTTGAAATGCCGTTACCCAGGCCGATACCGAAGGGGCCAAGCAAGAATGCTGTGGCTGGGATCATAATGATTAGCGAGAAGAACGGCACGAACACCATCTGGACCGCTTCAGGGATGACCTTCTTCAGACCTTTTTCAACCCAGTACAACGCGATGGCCGCGATCAACGGCGGGAAAACCTGACCGCTGTATTCGTTCAACACCATCGGAAGACCGAAGACGTGAACGACGTCTTCGCGGTTACCTAGGCTCATGAACTCCGGGCTCATGAGAGCAGCAGGAATAGCTGCGCCAACCCATTCGTTAGCGCCTAGTTTCCGAGCAGCTGTTGCGCCCACCATGATCGGCAGGAAGTAGAACACCGACTGGTACATGGCGTGCATGAACTGGTACGTCGGCGGTTGATTCTCTGCACGGAAATCCTGAATCCCCATCGTGTCGAGGAGGACGAGGATCGTGATGATCAGTGAAGCACCGAGGAGAGCCCACAGGATTGGCCGGAACGTGTCAGAGAGGAACTCGAATGCGTAGTCGACCCAGCCGAACTTTCCGCGGACTCCTCCGTATTCTTTCTTGGAGGATTTTTGCCGATTGCCGCCGCCTTCAGCACTTTCCGCAACCCCCGGGAGCTTGATCAACTCCTGGTAATAATTGGCGACTGCACCCCCCATGACGACCTGCAGCCCGTTGTCCCCCTGAGGAACAACACCTAGTACTGATCCATTCTCGTCGAGGGCTTCTGTATTCGCTTGTGACCGATCATTCAACTGGAACCGCAAGCGAGTCGCACAGTGCGTCACTGACGCTATGTTATCTGCCCCACCGATATTATCCAGGATGAACCGTGAGGTGGTTTCGGTTTGCGAAGCCATCACAATCCTTTCGCATTTATGTCCGATTATGTCTGTTCGGACTGTGTCCGAGATTATCGTACCCCCTATTTGCTTGGTTTAATAGCGGTTCTTTGTGAGGCTCGCCACAAATTGTGGCTATTAGTTACAAACCACACTAACGGGCTTGATGATGACCACCGACGACAAAAATCCCCCTACCCACACGGGATAGGGGGATGGACCACAGTAACGAGTCTGTAGTTGTGAGGCTGGTTTTAACAGCCTATTTTTAGTCCGAACGTGTCATCAATCCGGAACTAGTTTTCACCACCGGCGAGTTTCTCACGCAACTTAGCGAGCTGCTCATCAGAAGCCAAGGAACCGGAGTCATCTGCAGCGCTCTGCTCAGCTGGCGCGGAGTCACCCTCGGACTCGGAGGAGTAACCCGAGGCTGCGGCTTCCTTTGCCTCTGCGGCACCGGCACGGTGACGCTCGATCTGGGCGGTGTGCATCTCGTGACGACGCTCCGACTCCGCGTACCGAGCTTCCCACTCGGCCCGCTGCTCTTCGAACCCTTCCAGCCATTCGTTGGTCTCGGGATCGAAGCCCTCGGGGAAGATGTAGTTCCCCTGCTCGTCGTAAGAGTCGGCCATTCCGTACTTCGACGGATCGAACTCTTCGGTGTAGTCCTCGTCGGCCTGCTTGAGGGAGAGGGAAATACGGCGACGCTCGAGGTCGATGTCGATGACCTTGACCATGACTTCTTCGCCGACGTTGACGACCTGATCCGGAACTTCCACGTGGCGTTCTGCCAGCTCGGAGATGTGGACCAGACCCTCGATGCCCTCTTCAACGCGAACAAACGCACCGAACGGAACCAGCTTGGTGACCTTACCGGGAACAATTTGGCCAATGGCGTGGGTCCGGGCGAAGACTCGCCACGGATCTTCCTGGGTGGCCTTGAGCGACAGGGAGACGCGCTCGCGATCCATGTCGACATCGAGGACCTCGACGGTGACCTCGTCGCCAACAGCGACAACCTCTGACGGGTGGTCGATGTGCTTCCAGGACAGCTCGGAGACGTGAACCAGACCGTCTACGCCGCCAAGATCGACGAATGCACCGAAGTTGACGATAGAGGAAACGACGCCCTTGCGGACCTGGCCCTTCTGAAGCTGGTGCAGGAACTCGGAACGAACCTCGGACTGGGTCTGCTCGAGCCATGCGCGACGGGAAAGCACAACGTTGTTGCGGTGCTTGTCGAGCTCGATGATCTTCGCTTCCAGCTCTTGGCCGATGTAAGGCTGAAGATCACGCACGCGACGCATCTCAACCAAGGAAGCGGGGAGGAACCCACGAAGGCCGATATCGAGAATCAAGCCGCCCTTAACGACCTCAATAACGGTGCCGGTGACGGGCTCATCCTTCTCTTTAAGTTCTTCGATGGTGCCCCAAGCGCGCTCGTACTGTGCACGCTTCTTCGACAGGATCAGACGACCTTCTTTGTCCTCTTTGGTGAGAACGAGAGCGTCGATCTCGTCGCCAACCTCAACAACTTCGTTGGGGTCGATTTCGTGCTTGATGGACAGCTCACGTGAAGGAATGACACCTTCCGTCTTGTATCCAATATCAAGAAGAACCTCATCGTGATCAATTTTGACCACAGTACCCTCGACGATGTCACCATCGTTGAAGTACTTGATGGTGGAGTCGATGGCAGCGAGGAAATCCTCAGTGGAGCCAATGTCATTGACGGCTACCTGAGGGGTTGTAGAAGTGGGCATATGTTAAGTGCTCCGAAACGGATTGTAATCGAAAAACGGACAGGAACGAGCGCGTCACACATGCGAAGAGCCATTCCGTTTCGCGAAGGCTCTTCAGATGATTAACCTCTTATCTTCTCCTACCGGCAGTGTGTTCCCGTGGCCGTATCATGGCCGCCAGGTGGAATATCGCGACCATATACAACCGAGTCAACGTCGATAAGAAAAGGGAAATAAGAGGCGGACACACGCGCGTCCTAAAATTTATCTCATTTTCCCTGCACTGGCAAACTTTCCGCTGGTGGAAGGCTGCTAATGGCCTGCTTCATTCCAATCGGCACCGACTGCCATTCCAACCTCGAGCGGGACAGCAAGTTCGATAGCCTCATCCATTTCTCTCTGAATAATGCCTCTCACCTGCTCAAGCTCACCATTCGCGACCTCGACGTCGAGCTCATCGTGAACCTGAAGTAGCACCCGTGATGCCAATTTTTCTTTTTTCAACGCAGCATCGACTCGGATCATCGCGACCTTAATAATGTCTGCCGCGGTACCTTGAATCGGAGCGTTCAGAGCTGCGCGTTCGGCATTCTCTCTCGCCTGCCGATTCAGGCTGGCGAGGTCTGACAAATAGCGCCTTCTCCCGAGCATGGTCGACGTATACTCATCTTTCCGTGCGCGATCGACAACTTCATTCAGATAGCGCCGCACACCGCCGAACCGTTCAAAATACTTAACCATAATTTTCTTCGCCTCTCTTACAGAAATATCCAGCTGCTGTGAGAGGCCATATTCCGACAATCCGTAGACGAGGCCATAGCTCAACGCTTTGACTCGACGTCGTAGCTCAGGGGTTACCTCGTTGACCGGCACATCAAAAACCTGCGAACCGACGAAATTGTGTAGGTCTTCACCGCTGCGATAGGCCTCAATGAGGCCTTGATCCTGCGAGAGATGCGCCATAACACGCATTTCGATCTGCGAATAGTCTGCAGTTAATAACGCTTCATACCCTTCACCTGGGACAAAGGCCGCACGTATTTGCCGCCCCTCCTCCGTGCGGACCGGAATATTCTGAAGATTAGGGTCTGTCGAGGACAAACGCCCCGTGGCAGTCGCAGTTTGGTTGAAAGTCGTGTGAATACGCCCGTCTGAGGCGATCGCTTTAATTAACCCATCAAGAGTGCTGACCCTTTTTTGATATTCCCTATGCGCCAGAAGATGGTCGAGGAACGGGTGCGGATGCTTCTCAGCTAATCGTTCGATGGCTTTAGCCGCAGTCGAATATCCCGTCTTTGTTTTCTTTGTCTTAGGAAGTTCCAGTTTATCGAAGAGGACCTCTTGTAATTGTTTCGGACTTCCTAGATTCAACTTAGGCATGTCAACGAGAGCACGGGCTTCCTCAACTTCTTTGGCCAATTTTTCAGCCGTTGAATCCCTCAACGCCGTCATGCGCTCTCTGTTTACCTTGATTCCAGCGTGCTCCATGCCGAACAAAATCGGGACGAGCGGGATTTCAAGGTTTTCGTAAATTGAGTACAAACCGGCTTCATCGAGCTTCTTCGCCAGTTCAGCGGCAAGCTCAAGAGGTGCTTCCGCGTGGTCAGCCAATTTGGCCCACTCAGGCCACGGAACCCCGGTAACCGATCGGTCGTCCTCACCGTCAGATGACAGATCCCCCACTTCTAACGACATTTGACGCCCAGAGCGGTGTTCCTCTTCCCATGACACGACGTCGCTGTCATAGAGATCCCGCCCAAGACGGCGTCGTACGACGCTCTCCAGATCGAAGCTCCCGGAGTCAGGATGGATTAAGTACGAGGCGAGCCTCGTGTCATGTTCAATGTTTGTAGCGGTCAGCCCCTCGCTACTCAACATGTGGAGAAGACCCTTGCCATCGTGTACCACGATCGAGTGGTCAGGATCCTGAAGCCATTCCTTCAACGCGTCGCGATCATCATCCGTCATCCGACTCATGTTGATGATCGCCGTTTGTTTACCCTGCGTGATCGCTAGAGCCTTCATGCTTGGCGAGGATGGGAGGGCGCTTCCCAGCGCTGCGACGCCCGCAGGCGTGTGATCAGTAGCTTCCTCTAACCAGTTACGGACCTTCCCTTTCTGCAGGCCTACGCGTTCATAAGATAGGCGCTCACGATGATTGTCAGCGTCCGACGAGCCACCCTGTGTCGGGATGACGGAAAAGACCCTCTCCCGGAGGTTCGTCCCGAACTGAACATCATCGAAGAAGTCGTTCACGTCATTTCTTGCTGACGGGCGGATTTCGCAGTCCTCGGGGCTGCACTTGATGGGGAGGTCACGGACCATTTCGGTCAGCTCGCGGGCTTGAATCACAGTGTCAATATCCCGCCGCAGTGCATCACCGACTTTTCCGCCGATATCGTCAATATTGTCAATTAAGTTATTAAGTGACCCGTACTTGTTTATCCATTTCTGGGCGGTTTTAGGCCCTACCCCGGGTACTCCTGGCATATTGTCAGAGGTGTCGCCCCGCAAAGCTGCAAGGTCCGGATATTGCATCGGGGTCACCCCGTACTTTTCTTCAACAGCTTCGGGAGTGAAGCGAGCGAGATTGGTGACTCCGCGAAGCGTGTACAGCACTGTGACGTCATCGGTGACGAGTTGCAGTGAATCCCGGTCGCCGGTGCAGATATAGGTATCAAAGCCCTGCTCGTGGCCCTGTGTAGCGAGCGTCGCAATGACGTCATCGGCTTCGTATCGTTTGTAATCGACGGTGGTGATTCCAAACGTTTCTAATGCCTGGCGAATGAGCTCAATTTGCCCTTTAAATTCTGGAGGTGTTTCCGGGCGTTGGGCTTTATAGTCAGCAAATTTTTCAGACCTAAAAGTGGGGCCCGCCAGGTCAAAAGCTGCAGCGATATGGGTCGGCTTCTCCTGTTCGAGAAGGGTCACCAGCATGGATATAAAACCATATACAGCGTTCGTATGCTGACCTGACGAATCAGTAAACTTGTCGGCCGGTAACGCGTAAAAGGCGCGGAAAGCCAGAGAGTGGCCGTCGAGAAGAAGCAACTTCTTCTTCGTATCCTCAACCTCGTTGGCAGACACCATGAACTAGGACTCCTTCGCTCTTATTTTCTCTGGCTGGTCGGTGGTTATTCTTCTTAAAATACGACGTAAAACACGGCAGTTTTACATCCGACGACGTACGCACAGGCCCTTACCGCGCAGCCCCCTATGCGATCGGCCGATCGGTTGCCGAGTACTGCGACCACGATCCGGGATATAACCGAGCCTGAATTCCTGCATGAGCCAACGCCACAATCTCATGAGTGGCGGTGACTCCGGAGCCGCAGTACACAATGGGCGATTCCGCCAACGATTGCCCCTCCCCCTTTTCGACGCCAGCATCATTCAGACGGGACACAACCTGGTCTGGATCAAGGAAATACCCTTTATCGTCAACGAGATCGCCGTGGAAAAGGTTGAGAGCTCCTGGAATATGCCCAGCGCGACTATCGATCGGTTCATTATCCCCTCGGTAGCGTTCTGGTGCGCGAGCATCAATAACGACTCCCTCACCCGCGGCCGATGCCGCGGCATCGATAGAGACAAGCCATTCGCCGTTGAAAGGCTCTGCGGTAAAAGCTCCCGCTTCCTCAGGCTCGGTCACATCATCACCATAATCAAGGAAGTGTTCAGCCACCTGCCCGCTCCCCTGCCCGTTCTCGTCGGTGTTATGCGCCTGTTCACAATACTCGATCCATGCGTTGAGACCTCCGTCCAAGACAGCGGCTCGATGTCCACTGGCCCGCAAGAGCCAAACTAACCTCGACGCAGATGCCCCGCCTGCATCGTCGTAAGCGACAACCACGGTGTCATCCGCGATTCCACTGACTTCCATGGCTGCAGCAAAGCTCTCCTCCAAGGGCAGTGGGTGCCTTCCTTCTTCTTTCGACGCCGGTCCGGCGAGCATACTATCTAAATCGATGAAGACCGAGCCAGGGATGTGACCCTTCTTGTACGCGTCATATCCTGAACGTCCATCGAGGTACCACCTCACATCGGCAACAACGACGGGGCATGAGGCCAAGGGTTGTGATCGGTATAGATCCTTAGCCTCCTCCTCTTCGCGAAGGTATTCCTCAAGACGACGGCGGTCTGCTTCAGAGAGATCATCTGGATGGGCCAAGGCACGCTCGATCCATTCTGATTTCCGACGAGCAGCCTCTCGTTGGGCTTTTCGCTGATTTTCGTGGGCCGCGGAGTCGTGCTGGAGCTTTTGCAGTTCCTGAACGGAAACGACCCAAGGCAACTCATTGTTCATGATCCCATCGTACGAAATGGAACAGAACGGTGCGCTACCGATCAAGCGCGGAGTTAATAAGGATTGTTAGATCTCCCCCTGTGGCTCTATTTTGGCTCTAGTACCTCTCAAGGAACCATAAAATGCGAGGTCAGACCCATGTGACCAAAACCACGTCTACCATTTTTTTGATACAAAATCACTGGTAAAACGCTAAAAAGACTAGTGCCCCGGGTGAGACTCGAACTCACACTGGACGGGTTTTGAATCCGTTGCCTCTGCCAATT
>NZ_JAUMTY010000018.1:0-36524 GCF_030530965.1 Corynebacterium sp.
CCGGCCGGGAAACCAGTGATATCACGGGCACCATCCTCGGTAATCACGAGAATGTCGTGTTCACGATACCCACCCGCACCCGGTTCACCATCAGGAACGGTAATCATGGGTTCCATGGACACCACCATGTTCGGCTCTAGGACAGTATCGATATCCTCGCGGAGCTCCAGCCCGGCTTCCCGCCCGTAGTAGTGCGATAGCACACCGAACGAATGCCCGTAGCCGAAGGTGCGCAGCCCCAGCATCCCGTGCTTGGCATAAATAAGGTTCAGCTCCTTAGCAATGTCCCCACACACCGCGCCTGGTCGGATCAGCTCCAGACCCCGGTAATACACCTCCATGTTGACGTCCCAATAGCGCCGGGTAGCGTCGTCAATGTCCCCGTAAAACATCGTCCGTTCCAAGGCTGTGTAGTACCCGCTGATCATCGGGAAGCAGTTCAAACTCAAAATGTCGCCCGGCTGAACCATGCGGGTCGTCGGCCAGTTGTGGGCGCCGTCGGTATTAATGCCGGATTGGAACCACACCCACGTGTCGCGGATCTCACTGCCGGGATAGCGATGAGCAATCTCCTTCACCATGGCCTCGGTGCCAATGAGCGCCAGCTCGTATTCCGTCTTAGGGCCGGCCTCGAGAGCCTCGCGGATAGCGAAACCACCAATATCCGCCACGTTGGCACCGTCGGTAATGACGGCGATTTCTTCGTCCGACTTGATCATGCGCAATCTCATTGTCGACGGAGCAATGTCGACGAATTCAACTTCAGGCCCAATGGTCGTCGTAATGGCGCTATAAAGATGAACGGAAAGGCCGTCGAATTCCAAGCCAACCCGCCGCGGGGTTACCCGCTCGCGAATAGCGGTATTGATCGCGTGGGGATAGTTATTGCGGCCCCAATCGGTGTAAATCAGGTTATCGCCCGTCGAACGTCGCCAAGGCATACCTGCATCGATACCGGCACTGATCGTGCAGCAGTCGTCGGCGGTCACGACTACGGCATAGAAACGTCCGAAATGGGTGTAAAGGAAATCGGAATAGTACTTGATGTTGTGCTGGGAGGTCAGCACCACGGCATCAAGATCTTGCTCGGCCATGACGCCACGCAAAGCATCGAGGCGACGCTGCATTTCCTCCTCACTGAACGTCAACGGCTGCTTCTCACCGTTGTAAAAAGTGCGCAGACGCTCATTAAGAAAATCCGTGGAATCAATAGTGGGGACGACCCCGGTGGGTAAAGTTGGCATGGAAACCTATCCTCTCTTTAATTCGTGTTTACTAGTTTCGCGTGCTGCAAGGACCGCAAAAAATGTGACGACGGCGGCTGCCATGAGGTAAAAGCCAGGGGCGAGATCTGATCCGGTCCAGCCGATTAGCAGCGTGGCAACCATCGCTGCGCTTCCACCGAAAACCGCATTGGCGGCGTTGAAGGTCAGGGCAAAACCACTCAGCCGAACCTTGGTGCTGAATTGCTCGGAAAGGAACGACGGCAAAACACCGTCGTTAAGAGCGAGGGCCATTCCCATGCACAGCTGGATCACAATGACGAGGAACAAGCCCGCACCGTCAAGGAGCATGAATGCCGGAACAATTGTGACGACAAAGGCAATGGACGCGGTGAGCATAATCCTCTTGCGGCCTACTCGGTCGGATAGCCAGCCGGTGAAGAGGACGCTGAAGATATAGGCAAACAGGGTGACGGACGTGGCAATGAAGGAATCCGTGTGATTCTGCCCCAATTCTTCGCTCAGATACGTCGGCAAATATGACAGGATGACATAAAACCCGATTGCATTCAGCAAGGACGCGGCAAGAGCGATACCGAGAGCCTTGGGTTCCTTCCACACCATGGCCAGGGGAGATTTCTGGGTTTCACCAGTGCCGACGGCAACTTCCTTCGATTCCTGTGCGCGCTGGAATTCATTGGTCTCATCCATGTGACGACGGATCCACAGTCCGATGAGCCCGAGGGGAGCGGCGAGGAGGAAGGGGATCCGCCACCCCCACGAGTGGAGATTCGCGTCGGAAAGAATTCCATTAAGCAGCGCGGCGAGTAAGGAGCCGAGGAGCAATCCCGACGCGGTGGACGCCGGCACGATGGAGGCATAGAGCCCGCGACGACCGGATGGTGCGATTTCGGTAAGCATTGTTCCTGCACCGGCATATTCTCCGGCGGCGGAGAACCCCTGGACGAGGCGAAGCGCCAGGAGGAGGAGCGGGGCGAGGATCCCGATGTGGTCGTAACCGGGAAGGAAAGCGATGCACATGGTGGCGCCGGACATCAGCAGGATGGACCACGACAGAGTTGTTTTGCGTCCCAGGCGATCACCGATATGCCCCCAGAAAATCGCCCCGATGGGCCGGATGAGGAAGCTGATGGCGAAGAGCCCGAAAGTGAGAACTAGCCCGACATTGGAGTCCGATTCAGGGAAGAAAACCGAGGCGATGACGACGGCGAGGTAGCCGTACATGGCGTAATCGAACCACTCGATGAAGTTACCGATAAAGCTAGAGGTGACAGAGCGACGAATGTTCGTACGGGAATGTTCCTCCGCACCTGCTAGGTCGACGATTGTGTTTTCTCCTTCTGGCGCGGTTTTTCCTGCGGGGCTGAGTCCATGGCGACTCGGGGTTGTCGTTACGGCGGAATCTGAGGAATCCGTCGTTATTGGTGGAGCCTTCATGTGTTTCCGCTCCTTTCTTGCGCCGCGGGAGGGCGCGGAAGCGAACCAACCGGTAATTGAAATCTAAGTAGCCTTAGTTACTGATTTATTTCAGGTTAGTGATCTTTGAGTTTCTGTCTTGTCTTTTTGTTAAAACTATTGACGAAATTGAAGATTTCGATTCCATTGGAAATGGCTCGTGTCTGAGAATAAAGAGCATGACGAGCAATCACGGTTTTGATGCAGATGACGATTTTGACGCAGATGTCATTGTTGTGGGTTTGGGTTCCATGGGGTCTGCTGCCGCGGATCGGTTGAGTGAACGAGGGCAGAAGGTCTTAGGCTTCGAGCAATTTCATCGCGGCCACGACAATGGATCCCACCATGGTGGATCGAGGATTATTCGGATGAGTTATTTTGAGCATCCGGATTATGTGCCACTTTTGAGGCGGGCTTTCGAGCTGTGGGACGAGCTGGAAGAAGATAGCCAGCAGCGTGGGTGGGAGCAGCTTGTCCATTACACGGGAGGCCTGTACGCGGGACCGCCCGGTTGCACCACGGTGGAGGGATCACGAATCTCTGCGGTGGAGCATGGGCTTGACCACGAATTACTTTCTGCCGACGACATTCGCGCTCGCTTTCCCCACTTTTCGGTGCAGGACGATGAGGTGGCGGTGTTTGAAAAGCGTGCTGGTTTTGTCCGCCCGGAGTTAACAGTCGCTTTGCAGCTGGCCCGAGCGGAAGAACGTGGCGCGTTGCTACGTCATCGCCACAAGGTGTTGAACATTGAGCCAAGGGACGGTGGGGTTGCTGTGACGGTCGCTGGAGCCGTCGGTACTGGAGCCGTCGGCAAGGAAGAGGAGCCGGGCGCACAAACGTACGGAGATCCGGAAGTCTTTACTGCCCGAACGGCGGTGATCTGCCCAGGTGCCTGGGCCCCTGGACTGTTTGAAGAAACCGGCATCCCGCAGCGCGCGGAGCGCCAGGTCATGCACTGGTTTAGCCCAGGGGAGGAGTTCCCAGACTATGAATCGGGCCCGGTGTATATCCACGAGCGTGCCGACGAGCTTCAGATCTACGGTTTCCCGGCCGCGGATGGGGAAGAAGCAGGAGCTAAGGTGGCGTTTTTCCGTAATGGTCGGACGGTTGACCCGGATCAGTTGGATCGGGAGGTCACTGATTCCGAGATCAATGAGATGCGGGAGCGCCTGCTGACTTTTGTGCCAGCTCTGGGCCGCGGGGAGCATCGGAATAGTCGGGCCTGCATGTACACCACTACGCCTGACGAACATTTTGTGATTGGCCGGCACCCCCAGTGGAATGATCCGAACATCATTATTGCGTGCGGGTTTTCGGGGCACGGTTTTAAATTTGTTCCCGCCATCGGCGAGGTCCTCGCGGATCTTGCTGCCGACGGTCGTACGGATCATCCCATTGACCTTTTCGACCCGTTGCGCTTCACCGAAGTTCGAGCTGCGGTGTCACAGGACGTGTGAGTAGGGCGTCCGATACTTCCCTTCGCCTCAGTGCTTTCTCATATTCCTTGCTGATCTATTTCTTGCCGACGTTTGTTTAGCGCGTTTTCCCTTAATTACGCCGGCTCGTATCCTGCCCGAGCGACGTCGGACGATTAGGCTGTAAGGAAACCGGTGTTTCTGATGGTATTGGCAGGTAGTGGGCATGCATCGACCGGTAGTGAGTGCGCACTGACATGCATCCACGCGCGAGAAAGGTCCCTATGAGCGAAAACGATAACCTTTCCGACGAAACTCACGTCGACCAGCTCGGTCATGCATCTAGTCGTCTGGGCGATACTTTTTATGCCGACGATGATTCGAGTGACGCCTCGCCTTTACTGTTTTCCCCCGACAGTGAAACGTTCGGCAGACAAGCTCAGGATGACAAATCGCCTGATGAATCACGCACTGCGCTGGACATTTTGTCTTATCTCACTGCCATGGAAGGGTCCCTTCGCGGCGTAGTTGACCGCTACGGTGATGCGCCGACGTACATCAACGAAGCGGTTGACAACGCTCTGGCCTCGTCCGTTACGGCTTCTGATTCGTGGGCCATCGGCATCCCACCTGCGGAACGCGCTGCCCGCCTGCTGGAAACCATATTCGTGCAGTTTTCTGACCGAGAGCAGGAAATACTGTATCGACGCTACGGGGACGGCCACGAAGAAACACTAGAGAACATTGGCCACGCGGTCGGCGTAACCCGGGAGCGTATTCGTCAAATTTTGGCGGGACTGGATTCGACGATCAGTGAATCCATATCGCGAGGTCCCGTCGCCAACCTCCTTGCCGCAATGCGGTATCACGCGTATCCCGTCGGCACAGTGAAGGCGCTTTCCCAGAAATACCCAGAACTCGAACGAACTTTGCACGGGTGGGAAGCGCCCTTGTGGAAAATACTCGATGTTTTGGACGATCGTTTTTCTGTCGAACAAGGGTGGGTATGTTTTCCTAGCTTCGGTGAATGTCAAAAGAAGACGACAGAGTTACTCGATGATATGACCGACAAATACGGTGTCGTCTCTTTTAAAGAAATTCAGCGCATCAGCCATGTTCCGGAGGACGACCTGATCACATGGCTCGACGGGTGTGGTGCCGCCATTATTGGCGACCACGTGGTGGGGAATCCGACAACCGCCGTAAACCGAATTCAAGCGGCCCTCGATATTGCCGGCCATCCTCTCTCTCTTGATGAGATCGCGCATATGTGGGGCATCGGCCAGGCCCGTAGTTTGGCAAATGCTGCTTATTCTGAAGACTCAATTATCCGGATTAGTAAAACCAAGATCGCTTTACGGGAGTGGGGGCTGGAAGAGTTCATTTCCATCCGTGACTTTATTGGTTCCCGTGTTGGCGATGAGTCGGCTGATCTTGATGATCTCATCTCTGAAGGAACGACAAAGTTTGGGGTATCAGCGTCGTCGATTCGTTCGTATGCCAGTTCTGGTGAATTCCGTCTGGATGATGGAATTGTTAGCCGACGGAACGACGATATAGAACCCCACCGGCAGCCCGAGGACTCTCGGGGACTTTATTGGCGCAATGGCCGGTGGCAATACCTCGTCACGGTGAACCATGACCACATGCGGGGCAGTGGAACCGGAGTCCCCGCCGGTATCGCTCTGTTACTCAAATTGCGCCTGGGGCAACCTCGGCACATCCCCAGCGACGACGGCGATCAATCCGTCACCTGGAACGCAACGGGCACCACAACGGGATCGATCCGACGGCTTCTTCTCGCGCAAGGAATCACAGAGGGCGAACGCATTTGGATGGACTTCGGGAACGGCACGTATTTCCGCATTGAACCGGCGGCACCGCGCGCTCCGTTCCTCCTTGAGGATGAAGTCTCTGCCGAACGCGAAGAACCAGGAGATACGCCCAATCCACTTCATGCTGGTGGGGTAGGGCTGGGCCCAGAGAGCCGGTCTATCACCATGGTCAATCTGGCCAATTACATGGGAATTTCCCATGATGAGATCGCTCAGCGGATCGACGACCTCGGCGGTGAGACCGGAAACACGATTGATCAAGCGTGTGAAAGTTTGGTTGCGGAATACCTCGGGCTAGCACCCGATGCACCCCGCCGCAGGATCGTTGCTCGGCTACGCCACCGCCATGACAAAGATGCCATCGCGATGGTCGAAGAGCTGTGGCTTTAGCGATCCTCTTTGTGCAGTGTTGCATCGGGATCTAATTTCCGACGCTCCTCTTGGGCAACCGTCGCGAAGAGCTTCTCACTATTAGCGTCGGAACCCTCGAGCTCGTGATTCAGTTCCATCGTGCTATCCACAGCGATATTGGGATGGATGTACAGGTGGGTGAGCTGTCGAATTCGGTTACGACGTTCCTTTTCGCCGCGGATCAATCGGCTCCAGCGAATACGCCATGCAATAAACACGATTCCGACGAACGTTCCCAAGTATCCCAGAATGGGGAAAACAACCTGAATCAACGGGCCGAAACCGAACAAACTAATTGCCCAGCACACAGTCAGAATAACGGCGAGGTTAATCTTCGGATGGGTGGGAAGGGCAACGTCGATACGCCGTGAGAAGGCGTAAAAATCGCCTAGCGCGGTATTAAAAATCATGATCAGAATAATGATCTGAAGAATAATACCGGCGGCAGGGTTAATAGCGTGGGTAACCGACGCCATCGGAATATCTTTTCCGCCGGCATCTTTAACGTTGATGAAGAGCGTGACGGTCTCCATCAGCATCATGATTCCGATAATCGAGCCGCCGATCAGACCGCCGATACCAACGTCGCGAAGCTTAGTGTGAGTACCGCCGATGACCAGTGACATTCCGATCGCGCACATCAAGGTCATGCCGGCACAGTTGATAGCTGACCACCACCACGGTGATACAGGTGCGGCTTCTTTTTTACCGAGTTCGCTCGCTGCGCTAAAGGAAAAGTCGTCAGGAACGTGAACGAGTGACCATATGAAAAGAATGATGACGGCAACGATCATCAGCGGGGTCACAATACCGATGATGTTGGATACCTTTTCGGCATCAAGGAAACAGACGAAATACACGATGATCGCTAACCCAGCAGAACCCAGCCATGCGGGTAAACCGAAGGTTTGCTTCACGCTGGAGCCTGCTCCGGCCAGCATCATCATGCCCATGGTCACCATGGTTGCGGAGACACAGAGGTCCAAAATTCGTGATACTCGTGGGTGGGCGATGTTTTTAAAAACATGCCCGTGTTCGTCGGCAAGGAAATAACTTCCGACCTGCAGAACAACCCACCCGAAAATAGCCATGAGTGTTCCAGTGATCACCACTCCTACCAGGCCAATTGACCCGAAGGCGATGAAGTACTGGAGCATTTCTTTACCAGTGGCGAACCCGGCGCCAACCAGGAGGCCAACAAATGCCATGGCGACAGCCATACTCTGTCTCATGAAAAGTCCTATTCGATCATGGGGCAACAGTTCTGTTAAGCCTACCTATGGGTTGTTGTTCTCGCCCACTCTTTGGGAGGATCTACTATTGGTGAAGCCTCACGCCGGCAGGATGAATGACCGAAATAATCTCCAAACGACGACGACAGAAAAGATATGACACCAGTAACAATCCTCTTTAATCCCCACTCGACAGGTGACAGCGAAACACGCGCACGACGCTTGGCTGATCAGCTGGAGGGACTTTTTGAGGTCACTGTCGTCCCTACGCAATATCAGGGTCACGCCGAGAAAATAGCCGCCCAGATCACCAAAGAATCTGAGAACATTCACGTCATTGTCTGTTCAAGCGGGGACGGGACATATAACGAAGTCGTCAATGGCGTTATGCGTCATCCGCATGATCACATTCGCACTGCTATCTTGCCGAGCGGTAATGCAAATGATCATTATCACGCATTGAGTAACGGAAAAACCTTGGCGCATCGCATTATTACCAGTGATTACACAGACATCGATGTCCTTAAATTAGTAAGTACTGGAAAAGATAATCTTGAGCGTTACGCGCACTCGTATATCGGGTTCGGGCTAACCCCTCATATCGGAGAAAAACTCACTGCGGCACATCTGACCAAGTGGAATCAGGGCTGGATTGTCATGAGGAACCTCTTCTCGGTGAAGCCCGTGAAAATTATTCACGAAGGCCACCAGGAAAAATTCGATAACTTGGTGTTCGCCAATGTTCCCCGGATGAGCAAAGTTATCAAAATTAGTGACCACACTTCGCTAACAAACGGGAAATTCGACGTCGTTAAGCACAAAAGCCTGACACTGGCCATGCTTGTCGGCTACCTGTTCCGTGCAAGCACATTGGGTCTTCACAACACCGACCGTGAGGAACGGTGGCATTTTATCCTGGAAAAAGACTCTCAGGTCCAACTGGATGGGGAGGTCATGCACTTATCTAAGTACGACGAGATCACTATCTCTGTTGTTCCCCACACATTGGCATGTGCCGCGTGAAATCAGGCACGTGAAGCCACGCGAGAGAGTGTGACATTACGACGGCGCAATGCTGAACCGATAAGCTGAAACTCTCACGGAAGGAGTAGGTTACGTCAGATTCAGAGCAGGCTGTGCCGACGAATTCACTCGATTCTCACAGCGGACGTCGACCATCTGGCACACCAGCCTCAGGTTCGTCCGACCCCGTGTCACAGCCATCGGCATCTCCGTCATCGAAGCGGCTTATCGGTCTGCTGGGCCCGGCCTTCATTGCAGCTATTGCCTACGTGGACCCCGGAAACGTTGCGGCGAACATCTCCTCTGGGGCAACCTACGGGTATCTACTGGTGTGGGTGCTCGCGGCTGCGAACCTGATGGCCATGATCATCCAGTATCAGGCGGCCAAGCTCGGAATCGTCACGGGGAAGAGCCTTCCCCAACTGCTAGGTCAGCGGCTTTCCCGACCGTGGAGAATTGCCTACTGGCTGCAAGCGGAAATTGTGGCCGCAGCTACTGACCTCGCAGAGATCATCGGTGGTGCCGTCGCCCTGCATTTATTGTTCGGGGTATCCCCGCTGACGGGTGGGATCATTGTGGGGGCCGTGTCGATGGCTCTGCTGTTAACGCAGGGGACCGCTCAAAAGGTATTCGAGCGGGTCATCATAGTGATGCTAGTCATTATCACCTTTGGTTTCCTTGCGGGTTTATTTCTTGCGCCACCCAATCTTCGAGGAATCGCGGGTGGATTAGTTCCCCGCTTTGAAGGAAGCAATAGCGTGATACTCGCTGCCTCGATGTTGGGGGCGACGGTGATGCCTCACGTTATTTACTTACATTCGTCATTAGTTATTCACCGTCATGGTGCGGGCCATGAAGATCCCCACGTCATTCGTCGTTTATTAAAAGCGACCCGCATCGACATTATTATTGCGCTCGGAATTGCGGGGCTTGTGAATATCGGGCTCCTCTTGCTGGCTGCATCCGCCTTAAGTGGCCGGCACGGGACCGACACCATCGAAGGCGCCCATGCTGCTCTGAGCAGCGCATTAGGGCCCGCAATAGGCGTCATCTTTGCCATTGGGCTGCTGTTTTCCGGGCTCGCCTCGACGTCGGTCGGTGCATATGCGGGCTCCGAAGTGATGAAGGGCATGCTTCATTTCCAAGTGAAGCTATGGATACGTCGCGCAATTACGCTCATTCCGGCGCTCCTCATTATTGGGCTGAATATTGACGCCACGTATGCACTTGTTATTTCACAAGTCGTCTTGAGTTTTGGTATTCCGTTTGCCCTCATCCCGTTGCAGATGGTGACGGGCGGGAAAGTTATGGGTCAGTACCGGGATAAAGCGCTGAAATGGATAGGCGTTGTTATCTCAGCGCTCATTATCGGGCTGAATATCGTCCTTATTGTGATGACTCTTCGCGGCCAAGCCTGACAAGCCTGACGAGCCTGAGAAATTTCACTGCAATGACTGGTTAATCCTTTCAGCTGCCTCGCGGATAAGGTTTCCATACAGTTGTTGTGGCGACGGTCGTAAGCGTTCCACAGGACCTGAAATGGACAAGGCCGCAACGACGCCCTGATTCGCGCGGATCGGCGTCGACACGCTGGCTAAACTCGGGTCACGTTCACCGATTGATTCTGCGACGCCCGTCGCGCGTGTCTCCGCAAGATCATCCTCCGTAAAGGCGGCGTCGGGAATAATGGATTGAATCATTTCCTCCGGCGCCCAGGCCATTAACACTCGCGCAGCAGAGCCGCGAAGCAGCGACATGCGCGCGCCGACGGGGACCGTATTCTGTAGTCCGCTAGCTGGTTCGATGGACGCGATGCATGTGCGGACATTGCCGGTGAGGCGGTAAATCTGGACGGATTCGTTGGTTTTTTCCATCAGGTTGCGCATGACCGTCATTCCGGCCTGGATAATTCGATCCGAGCTGGCGGGGGATAGTTCGGAGAGCCCTGTGCCTGCGCTCCAGCGGCCATCTTTATCCCGTTCGAGCAACCGGTGAACGTGTAGGGCGGTAAGTAATCGGTGTGCCGTCGCGCGTGGCAGCCCGGTTGCGGAGCATATTTCGCTCAGGTTCATGGGGCGGGCGGTCGCTGTGCGCAGGATGAGTAAGGATCGATCAAGAACTTTGATCCCACTATCGGGGTTGAAGGTCGCGTGATTGTCGTCGAGTTCGTTGTCAAAGTCGCTTAATTTTCCCATATTTTGATACTATCATTCTGCATAGTGAGACGCTCGGACGTCGGAACGGCAGCCGACACGACGGAAGGATTGGAGAATGACGAACTCCACCGCAGATAAAACCTCCGCAACTACCGGAGCCTCTACCACTCGCACCCCATCGACGACGCTCTCGGACTCTGCTGAGGACGACCACAAGGACCGTCCGCGCACGATGGCGGAGAAAGTATGGGAAAACCATATTGTCTCACGCGGGGATAATGGGGACCCTGACCTCATCTACATTGACCTGCACTTGGTTCACGAAGTGACCTCGCCTCAGGCGTTCGACGGCCTCCGCATGGCGGGCCGCCCGGTTCGCCGGCCTGACCTCACCATCGCCACCGAGGATCACAATGTCCCCACCATTGGGGTCAAGACCGGCGACGTAGCAGAGATTAAAGACATCACGTCGCGCACACAGGTCTCGACGCTACGGAAAAACGCCGAAGAATTCGGTGTCAAACTCTTCCCAATGGGGAACCGCGAACAAGGCATTGTGCACGTCGTCGGGCCACAATTGGGGTTGACCCAGCCAGGGATGACGGTGGTGTGCGGGGACTCGCACACCGCAACCCACGGAGCCTTCGGAGCGATCGCATTCGGCATCGGAACCTCCGAAGTAGAGCATGTGATGGCGACGCAGACCCTGCCCCTCAAGCCATTCAAAACAATGGCGGTTAATGTCGACGGAACCCTCCCTGAAGGAACGACGGGCAAGGACATCATCCTGGCTGTCATTGCGAAGATCGGAACCGGCGGCGGTCAAGGGCACATCATTGAATACCGCGGCGAAGCGATCCGCCAGCTGTCGATGGAAGCCCGGATGACGGTGTGCAACATGTCGATTGAAGCGGGCGCGAGGGCCGGGATGATCGCTCCCGACGAGACGACGTTCAACTACATCAAAGGCCGTCCGCACGCTCCGGAGGATTGGGACGGTGCCGTCGAATATTGGAAATCGTTGAGGACCGACGACGACGCGGAATTCGACACCGTCGTTAACCTCGATGCCAGCGACATCACGCCGTTCGTTACGTGGGGAACGAACCCCGGCCAGGGCATTGCACTCGGGGAACCCGTTCCGGGGCCCGAAGACTTTACCGACGCAGAAGAAGCGTCGGCGTGTGAAAAAGCCCTGAAGTACATGGACCTCACCCCTGGGGTGTCCATGCGCGACGTTCCCATCGACGTTGTTTTCGTTGGATCGTGTACGAACGGCCGCATTGAAGACATGCGCGCGGCAGCGTCCGTCGTGAAGGGGCGGAAAGTTGCCGACGGGGTCCAGATGCTGGTGGTGCCAGGATCCGCGCGCGTGAAGCAGCAAGCCGAAGAAGAAGGCCTGGACGCCATTTTCACCGAAGCCGGTGCCGAGTGGCGTCTGCCCGGGTGCTCGATGTGCCTGGGGATGAACCCTGACCAGCTTTCGCCAGGTCAGCGTTGTGCGTCGACGTCGAACCGTAACTTTGAAGGCCGCCAAGGGCGGGGTGGACGGACGCACCTCGTGAGCCCCTATGTGGCCGCAGCTACTGCTGTTCAAGGTCGTTTTGCGTCGCCAGCAGATCTCAGTCCCGTAGGTAGCGCACACAGTGAGACGGCGTCACCGCAGAGCACTGCAACGAGTGCATAGAGCGGGGTAGTGGAAAGAACGCCGCGCACGCGCGCTTCAGAAAACCGCGCATAGGAAAACGCACACACCACGAACAACGCCACACAGAAAGGGTCGGTTATGGAGCAATTCATTAGCCACACTGGGGTGGGAGTTCCACTCCGGCGCTCCAACGTCGATACAGATCAGATAATTCCCGCCGTGTACCTGAAACGGGTCACGCGGACCGGATTCGAGGACGGATTATTCGCGCGATGGCGGGAAGACCCCGATTTCGTCCTCAACCAGGACACGTACAAGAACGGGTCGATTCTTGTTGCCGGGCCAGATTTCGGTACCGGATCCTCGCGTGAACACGCCGCCTGGGCCCTGATGGATTATGGGTTCCGCGTTGTTATATCGGCGCGGTTTGCGGATATTTTCCGTGGCAACGCAGGCAAGAACGGGCTTGTCGCCGCGCAAATGACCGAAGAAGATATCGAGTTGATCTGGAAGCTTCTGGATGAACAACCGGGTCGTACCATGACCGTCGACCTCGAAGAACGCACAGTCACAGTCGGCGATGCGGTGTTCGGGTTCGATATCGATGACCACACGCGGTGGCGGTTGATGGAGGGCCTCGACGACATCGCCCTGACGCTGCGCAATGAAGACGCCATCACGCAATATGAAAAATCACGGTCGCCGTTTATGCCGACGACGATTTAAGCGCCCAGCGTCGGGGCCGGCAACCAGCGTCCATCGTCGCTATTTAATCGGCAGCGGGCTGGCGAAATAGTCCGCGCCGGATAGCTTCCCGTCGACAAACGTCAGCACCCATGCGCTGGATTTCTTACACGGTACGTCGTCGATGGACACGGCCCCTTCCGACGACAACCAGGCAATGATCTCCGGGATCGCTTTGCCTTGGCTGACGATCGCGGACACTCCGCCATGCGTAATGATGTCCGAAATCCGACGCTTCGCGTCGGCCGTGTGCGCGTCCCAGCCGTTGTCGCCGAACAGTTCGTCGATAGTAATGTGCAGCCCCGAACTCTGCGACAGTGGCTCGGCCGTGGTCTGACAGCGGATCGGATCTGCCGAATACAACCGGGTGATCCCAAAACCCGCCAACTCGCGGGGCAACATGTCGGCCTGACGGCGGCCTTTCCGGTCAAGGGGCCGGAGATTATCGTTACCGCCCCACCCTTCGCGCGGATGAGCATGAGCATGGCGGATGAGAATGATCCGGGACGTGGGAGAGAGGGCAATTTCGTGAGCCGCCTTCTCAAGGATCTCCGAGTCCACCTTGTAGGTCGTGCGCTTCTTCGCTTCCTCTAACGGCAACCACACCAGCTGGTCAACCTCGTCATTGTCCTCAAAGGAACCACCAACGCACTCGGCCGTCCAGTAATACACCACCTTGGTCCTACTCTTCACCGGATACGTCACCCGGCCCAGAAGTTTCCCCAGCGTGACGTCGTAACCCGTCTCTTCCTTGATCTCCCGAATAGCCGTCATGGGGAGTGTCTCACCGGGATCCAGCTTCCCCTTCGCCAGCGACCAATCGTCGTACCGTGGGCGGTGAATCAGGAGGACCTCGATGTCATCCACGGTCACAGTACTTGCCGACGAATCACGCGACGATTCATCAACAGCCGGTGTAGAAGAATCCGCTCCCTGCCGACGTCGCCACACGACGGCACCGGCGGCCAGCGTGATTTTGCCCAGTTCCCGGGCGGGGTGACGGGCGATACCTTGCACGCTGCCCTCCGCGTCGGACCGGTGCTTCGTGTTTGTGCCACTTCCCTGTGATCCGGGCAGAGGAGCGTCGGCAAGAGTGGCGTCGTGTGACTGGGATGAACGTTTCTTCGACATAGTGATGTGTATCCTCCCGGGGATTCTGTGGAGTGAATCTATGTCAACGATAAGCGAGGAACTCAAACAATGGTGAGAGGTTAATCCGCGCGAGCCCGAATAGGGGCGGTTAGGCTGGATCCAAAAGACGAGCCGACGCATACGGTGGGGAAGGGCACGGCACCCACACGATAGTGCGCATGACATAGGGTGCGCATGACGAAGGGAAGGATGGTCCGCAATGGTTGCAGTAGCGGTGATGGGGGCAGGATCGTGGGGAACCACGATGGCGAAAGTCTTTGCCGACGCTGGAAACACGGTCAGACTGTGGGCCCGGCGCGACGAGGTGGCCGATGAGATTCAATCGACGCGGCGCAACCAGCGCTACCTCCCGGGTGTCGTTATCCCGGATGCTGTGACTGCGACGAGTGACCCCCGCGTGGCCTTGGCGGATGCGGACATTGTTGTGCTGGGTGTTCCGTCCCATGCGGTTCAGGACAGCCTGACCCGCTGGAAGGATTTCCTTCCTGATGATGCACTGATTGTGTCGCTGCCGAAGGGGCTTGAACGCGACACGGCGCGCAGGATGAGTGAGGTCATTGCGGAGGCATCCGGGCGGCCGTCCGAGAAGATCGCAGTGCTGTCCGGCCCTAATCTGGCGAAGGAAGTAGCGGACGAGCAGCCGGCGGCGACGGTGGTGGCCTGCACCGATCATGACAGCGCCAAACGGGTTCAGGAAGCGTGTACGACGGGCTATTTCCGGCCGTACACCAACACGGATGTCATTGGCTGTGAGATCGGGGGAGTCGCAAAAAATGTGATTGCTCTAGCTGCGGGGATGGCGGCGGGCCAGAACCTGGGTTTCAACACCGCAGCGACGATCATCACGCGCGGACTTGCTGAAACAGTGCGTCTCGGGACGGCTCTCGGCGCTAATCCTGCAACCTTTTCCGGGTTGGCCGGGCTCGGCGATTTAGTAGCAACCTGTAATTCGCCGTTGTCTCGTAACAGGACATTCGGGGAGCACCTCAGTCAGGGAATGAGCCTCGAGGAAGCTCAAGAAGCGTGTCATGGTCAAGTCGCGGAGGGTGTCAACGCGTGCCGGGCAATTCAGTCGCTGGCCCGGGCCCATAGCGTCGACGTTCCCATCGCGGATGCTGTGGTCTCGGTGTGCTTCGACGGCGCCACCGTGAAAGAGAGCATCATGAACCTGATGGAGCGCGATACCAAAGCGGAGTAGTACCGCGACATCACGTAGTGCCGCTACACTTAGTCCCCGTGACTACATCTGAACCTTCATCTGACTCGTCGGCGGACATCACATCGCAGTCGGCATCGCCCCTGGTTGCTTCTACTCAATCAGGTCCGGGTGCTGGCGGGGAGCGCGACGAGAACAGCGGCCATAACGAGCACAGTCGCATCCGCGTCGCCGTCGTTTATGGTGGGCGTAGTTCTGAGCATTCCATTTCGTGTGTGTCTGCGGGCGCCGTGATTTCTCACCTGGACCCCGACCGTTACCAGGTGGTTCCGATCGGTATCACGAGAGATGGGCGCTGGGTAGTGGGGTCATCGGATCCGAAAGAGCTATCCATTCGTGAGCGACAGCTGCCGGAAGTGAAGACCGGCACCAGCTTGTCGCTGTCACTCGATCCGCAGCACGCTGGACGTTTTGTCTATGCGGACGGGCCCGACGTTGGCCAGGTCTTTGCGGACGTCGACGTCATTTTCCCTGTCCTTCATGGGCGTTTCGGTGAAGACGGTACCGTCCAAGGGCTCTTCGACATGGCATCCGTCCCGTACGTCGGTGCAGGTGTATTGGCGTCGGCGGCGTCGATGGACAAAGAATTCACGAAGAAACTGGCCGCGGCGGAAGGGCTCCCCATTGGCCGTGACGTCGTCCTCCGTGAGACGCGATCCCTGACTGAGGAAGAGAAGAATCTTCTGGGTCTGCCGGTGTTCGTGAAGCCTGCTCGAGGTGGATCCTCCATCGGCATTTCCAAGGTTGACCAGTGGGATGAACTTGACGACGCTCTCGCTCTGGCGCGTCAGCATGATTCCAAGGTCATTGTGGAGTCCATGATTGTGGGCACGGAAGTGGAGTGCGGCGTTCTTCAGCGGCCAGATGGCACCGTCGAGGCCTCCCTTCCCGCGCAGCTCGAGGACACCGAGTCGGGTGACGAAGGGTTCTACGGTTTCGACACAAAGTACCTGGATAACGTCATTACAGCCCAGATTCCACCGCACTTTGACGACGACACCATCCGCCACATCCGCGAACTCGCTGTGGAGACCTTCCACGCCTTGGACTGTGAAGGCCTGGCACGTGTTGATTTCTTCGTGACGGACCGTGGCCCGGTGCTGAACGAGATCAACACCATGCCTGGGTTCACACCAATCTCGATGTATCCCCAAATGTTCGGTGCGATGGGGATTGACTATCCCGACCTCTTGGATCTCCTGATCCAGCGCGCGATGGTGGCCCACCCCGGGGCCTAACGATTTTTGGCTTAGCCTCCTGGTTTAGTCCCTCGTTTAGTCCCCGGACTTTTCCATATTCTTGCTGATTGCGTTGGACAGCGTTGTAATGACGCTATTTCCCGACGACGCCGGCATCGAAAGAGCAACGATATCGCTGTATCCCAGGGCGTACCAGGTGTTATCCGTCGCCGACGCGGAAGCGTTATCGGGCGCGTTCTGCGCTGAGCTCTCCGACGAATCCCCCGAGGAATCCTCCGCCTCGGGCTGGTTACCGGGCGTTCCATCGTTAAACCACGGAACATCATTAATCTGTTGGAGCTGAGCCCCAGGGTGGTAACTCTCGGGCTGCTGCACTCCGCACCTCACGACGACGGGGTCGCGCCGGGGTGCCGTCCACGCTGCCATTCCGTCGGGAAGATCGTTACCCAGCGCGTCCTTTGTCGTACGTTGTAACGCGCCGAAGTGATCGGGGAGCGCATCAAGAACGCTACGACATTGCTTGCCACGAGCCGCCTCATCCGTGACGGGGAGCGTAGATAACGGTGTCTGAGCTGGATGCGCCGTCGCCGACGCGTCCGACACTGGATTGTGGTGGAGCGCCCCAGAAAGATCGCTTAAATCATCTGCCACATCCTCGGGCCCAGTGACGGCAACCTCCTGCGCGCGCCCGAGCGTGTACCAGGTCACGGAATCCGTGACGGGTTTATCGCCACCGCGGGCGTCGGCAATGCCTAACCAGCGGATACCCTCCGACTTGCCGCCGGATTCGTCCTTGCCGTGTTCCTCCGTCGTCGATAATGCTGTGTAGGAATCGGGAGGCTGAACCCCACAGCGCAGCGTGATGCGATTGTCGCCATCGATCCAGACAGCAGCACCATCAGGGGCCGGCTCTGCCAGCGATACCCGATCATAAGAACCGACGTGATCGGGGAGGTTATCGATAAGACTGCTGCATTCCTCCGACGACGCACCCGGCGCGTCGATGGTGTTGAGAGTGACAGGCTGGTGCTCAGCGTGGTCGTACGCAATTCGCGCAGCAATGATGACACCGACGACTAACCCGACGGCCAAGACGAGGGAAATGATCGTCCCCGGGCCGGTGAGTCGTTGGATTTCGTCTGTAGTCGGCTGGTCATCAGACATAATTTCTCAGTGTACTGGTGGTCGCTTGCTGCTCGGTTTCCAGTGGCGGTTCTGTAGCTGCCCCGGAGCGCGCTCGGTGTGTCTCGGTGCGTCAACGGCCGATTGTTACGGAATCAATTATCATCATGTCGTTAGTCGCGCCGAGATGAGAGAGTAATGGGACAACCTATACATAGCCTGGGTGAGCGGGGCGTGATCGACGCCATCCGCTCAGCCGCTCCTTCCGACATGAACGGTGATGACGCTGCCGTTCTCTCTCCGTCGTCGTTTGCGTCGAAAACGGTGTGTAGCACGGATCTTTTGGTGGAGGGCCAGCATTTTCGGAGTGACTGGTCGACCCCCTATGACGTGGGCCGCCGTGCCGTGGTGCAAAATTTCGCGGATATAGAAGCGATGGGTGCGCGCCCGGTCGCTCTGCTGTTAGGAGTTGCTGCGCCGCCAGAGCTGGATAGTGACGTTCTCACCGGGATTGCGAGGGGCATTGCCGACGAAGCCGGCCGGTGGCCCGCGGAACTGGTTGGGGGAGACGTGGTGACCAGCGAGCGGTTGACGCTCAGCATCACCGCGATCGGCGAGCTGGCAGGACCAGCCCCGGCTTTGTCGCTATCAGGTGCTCATCCGGGGCAAACGCTGATAGCCAGTGGACGGTTGGGGTACTCGGCAGCGGGTTGGGCGTTGCTTGAGCATTTCGGTTCGCCCGACGCCATTCCAGATTCAGAGCACCTTCAGACGCTGGTGGACGCTTTTCGCGTCCCCTCTTTGGCTCGAGCGCGGGGCACGGTGGCGCGATCAACGGGGGCCACAGCGATGACGGATAACTCGGATGGGCTCGTTGTTGACCTCTCGACGATGGCTCGGGCCAGTCACGTCACGATTGACCTCGATAAGGACGCGATCGCGCCGGATCCGGCTGTGCGTGAAGCGGCTCGCTTGCTGGGTCGCGACCCCATGGAATGGATATGCCAGGGCGGTGAGGACCACGCTCTTCTCGCCACCACCGGGGCGGACATTCCCTCGGGCTTCCGTTTCCTCGGCCGCGTCCATAAACAGGGTGCCGAGCCGTTAACTATCGACGGGCAACCGCCGACGTTCACATTGGGGTGGGATCCTTTCGGGGGAGAGTCGTTTGCCGGGGAGTCGTCCGATGGAGAGTAATGCCGAAGAGTGTGGAGCCCGCCGGGCCGGCGTCGCTAAAGTGTGAACCATGACCCTGCAAACACCGTTACCGATCCACGACAGCTGGAAAGAGCCGCTGGATCCCGTCACCGACCGGATCCACGAGCTCGGCGATTTTTTGCGAGAGGAAAACGCAGCCGGCCGTGGATACTTACCAGCAGGGACCGACGTGTTGCGGGCATTCACCTACCCATTTGACCAGGTCAAGGTCTTGATTGTGGGGCAAGATCCATATCCGACACCTGGCCATCCGATGGGGTTGAGCTTTTCGGTTCACCCGGATGTCACACCGATTCCCCGCAGTTTGGCGAACATTTTCCGAGAACTGCAGGAAGATATCGGATGCCCGGCCCCCTCCACTGGGGATCTAACGTCGTGGTCGGAACATGGTGTGGCGTTATTTAACCGGGTTCTCACTGTGCGGCCCGGCCACTCGGGATCGCACCGTGGCAAGGGGTGGGAAGAAGTAACAGAGTGCGCCATTAAAGCGCTGGCTGAGAGGGATCTCCCACTGGTCGCCATATTGTGGGGACGAGACGCGCAAAGTACCGCGAAGTGGTTGGGGAACACCCCGACCGTCTGCTCCCCGCATCCATCGCCCCTATCGGCGAGCCGGGGATTCTTCGGCTCACGCCCGTTTAGCCGGGCCAATGAACTGTTGGTCAGCCAAGGCGCGGAACCCGTCGAATGGGCACTTCCATGACGAACTCGCTGCCTGACGCCATTGACTCCACCACCCTCCAGCGGTGGGCTCGTGCCTGCGCCCACACCCTGGCCAGGCAGAAAGAAGAGATTAATCGCCTGAATGTATTCCCGGTGCCGGATTCCGATACTGGGTCGAATATGGCTTTTACGATGGCGTCGGCCGTGTCTGCCTTGGATCATGCTCTTCGCGAGCGGGAGATGAAAAAGAGCAGGTCGCGTGCAGGAAACGGTGCTCAGAGCGGTACGGGCTCAGCTACCGATGCGAGCTTAACGACCTCCGAAGCAGCCATAGCCCTAGCTATTGGAGCGACGAAGGGGTCGCGCGGAAATTCAGGTGTCGTTCTCTCTCAACTGCTTCGAGGGCTCGCCGAGTCTGCGCAAGCCGGGCCTTTGAACGGCGCTTCGGTGTGTGACGCGTTATCGAATAGTTTGCGTTTCGTGCAGGCTGCCATCGTGAACCCCGTGGAGGGAACAGTTATCACCGTGTTGCGGTCCGCGGCTGCTGCGGCGACGTCGGCTGCTCACTCGACCGACAGCGCGCGTGCGGTGGCACATGCCGCCAGGCTCGCCGCCAGCCGAGCACTTGAACGCACCCCGTCGCAGCTTCCCGTTTTACGACGTGCCGGCGTTGTTGATGCCGGCGGGCGAGGTCTCGTCGTTTTGCTAGAAGAGCTGGAGCGCGTTCTTACGACGCAGGATGGTGATCGTTGGGATGGAGGCTTTAGCGACGTTGGCATTAACGACGTTGACATTAACGCTTTCAAGCCGGCGCACGTTGGTGGAAAAACAGCGTGGGCCAGCGATGATGAATTGACGACGGGGAGTCGGCAATCGCAACCGGATTCGTCGGCCAGTGACCGTGTGAACGCCTCGCGAACTCCCGCGCCGGGCACGGGGAATGATGAAACCAACGGTGGAAGTTCCGGTAGCGAAAATTCAGCACCGAATGCGTCGGCTTCACAGCTCGAAGTCATGTTTTTTATCGAGAACGCGGACCTCGAGGATCTGCGGACGTTCTTAGTTCCCCTGGGCGATAGCCTGATTGTTGGCGCGCTGACGGACCATTCCGCGCGCATTCACATTCACACCAATCGGGCCGGCGACGTTATCTCGGGGGCGTATGAGCGCGGCGACGTGTCTGAACTCACGGTTGAGACTCTGCACCAGGTTTCTGCGGATCGCCCGTCCACTTTGCAGACTGCTCGGCCGCGGTTACGGTCCGTCTTAGCCGTGGTGCCGAGTGAGGATGCTGCCGCTTTCTTTGGTCGAGCCGGGGCGGATACCGTCATCATAAAAGCCGATGAAAACGACACTGACCAGCATCAATACGAGGTCGTGCGCGAGGCCATCGAGAAAGAAGATGTTGATGAAGTAGTGCTCGTCACGAACGGCATCGTTGACCCCAACGAAGTGGATGGGCGCCTCGCGAATGTTGTCGTTGTCCCGGCATCATCATTGTGCGCGGGTTTGGCTGCCATGGCAGTTCATGATCCGTCACAATCTCTCGACGCGGATGCGGCGGCCATGGTTGACGCGGCACGGGGGACAACAACGATGACGCTGAGCTACGACGACTTGGACGACCTCAACGACATGGGCCACCGTAGTGACGGAGAGTCCGCCAGCGCCGAACTCCCACCTCCGCCCGAGATCGTCCGCGCTTGGGAAACGGTCTCCGCATTACTTGAGAAAGGCGGCGAACTCGTCACCGTCATTTCTGGCGACGATCATTGGTCGCACGTGATGCAGGCCCTTCCACAGTCGGACACCGCGGAGTATTCGTTCTTCACGATCCCGAAGTGCGGTGCAGCTGTCATGATCGGTGTGGAGTAATGGTGACGTCCACGGAGCACGCCGGACCAGCGTCGGTAGTAAGAAGGAGGAACACGTGCGCCCAATGATGGGGTGGGAGCCGCTCGTCGTTCCCCTGCCCGATTCCCTTCCCGACTCGACGCGCTCGCAGTTAGCCGCCGTCGGAGTATCGACGGTTGCCGAGCTCGTGGAATGGTTCCCGCGGCGGTATGTCGAACCCGGGTCGACGTCGGACATGGGCTCTGTTGACGTGGGGACCACCGTGACTTTCGTGGGCGAGATCCTCCGCGGGAACAAGATCACGACGCGTACCCGAAAACGCCTGTACACGGTGGTTATTACCGACGGAACTCAAACTATCAACGCCACGTTTTTTAACGCGTTCGCCCCGGCGCGGGATTTGGTCGTCGGAACTCGCGCTATTTTTGTGGGGACAGTGTCGGAGTATCGAGGGTCGTTGCAACTGGCTCATCCCGCCTACAAGGTGATTGATTTTGCGCAGGAGTGGACGTTAGACACTCAACCCGCCGATGAGCCGGCCAAACATGGTTCTCAACGTGCTTCATCCCGGAACATTATTGATCGTGACACCGCGACGTTGGTCACCAAGCTCCAGCTGTTGCCTATCTATCCGCTGAAGAGTGAATCATCGCGGTCAACGTCGGCTGCTGATAGTGAAACGGGCAGCTCAAAGACGGGAAAGGAATCGACGAAACACTCAACCAAGCGTCCAGCGAAGCGCTCAAAACGGGGTTCGAAGCGCCCCGTTCGCGTGGATTCGTGGACCGCGTTGGACGCGATCACTACCGTCCTCACCCATAGCGATCCCATCCCGGACCCCCTGCCGCGCGTGCCCACTGTTCAGGGCAAACCCCTGCCGTCGCTGGATCACGCCATCCGGGCCATGCACATGCCTTCCTCGTGGGCAGATCAAGCCATGGCGCGCAAGCGCCTCGCTTTTAACGAGGCCTTGGGATTGCAGTTGATCCTTGCTTTACGACGCCACGCTGCGGCGGACCGTCGTGCCCCGCAGTGCGCTCCCCGCGATGACGGATACCGCGCCGAATTATTAGCCGGCCTGCCCTTCGACCTGACCGATCAGCAACGCGCGGTCACAGACGAGATTGGCGACGATATCGTCGCCACCAGGCCAATGTGTCGGCTACTTCAAGGCGACGTGGGGTCGGGCAAAACCATTGTTGCTCTCATCGCCATGCTTCAGGCGGTGGACGCGGGATGTCAGGCAGCGCTCTTAGCGCCCACTGAGGTGTTGGCCGCGCAGCACGCACACTCGCTGATGACGATGATGGCTAACGCTGGCGTTGCCGCCACGATTCGCCTGGTCACCGGGTCAATGTCGGCGTCCTCGCGCCAAGAGACCCTCCTCTCGCTCATGACGGGGGAGACCGATATCGTCGTCGGCACCCATGCGCTGCTCAGCGACAATGTCGAATTCTTCAACCTCGGGTTGGTCGTCGTCGATGAGCAACATCGTTTCGGTGTTGAGCAGCGCGATCGCCTGCGTGGTCGAGGGCGTGACACGGAAGACGGGCCGCTCACTCCACACCAGCTGGTGATGACTGCCACGCCCATTCCGCGTACCGTCGCGATGACTACGTTCGGGGATCTCGACGTCTCGACGATCACGGAGCTCCCCGGCGGCAGGAAACCCATCCAGAGTTCCGTCGTTCCGGAGTGGAAAAAGGGGTGGCTTGACCGCGCTTACCAGCGGATTCGGGAGGAAGTGGAGTCGGGCCGGCAGGCCTACATCGTGTGTCCGCGAATCCAGGGCGACGGCGGCGTGAACGATATGTATGAGCAATTGACGGCTGGCCCCCTCCACGGGTTACGGGTTGGGATGCTGCACGGGCAACTGCCCAATCCTGACAAAGAACGCATTATGGGGAAGTTTTCCCGCGGTGACTGCGACGTGTTGATCTCGACGACCGTGATCGAGGTGGGCGTTGATGTTCCTAACGCAACACTCATGTTGATCCGCGAAGCCGAGAACTTCGGCATTTCGCAGCTTCACCAGCTCCGTGGGCGGATCGGACGGGGGAGTCATGCATCATGGTGCCTCTTCCACACGGCCCAGCCGGAAGATAGTGACTCGTACCGACGTCTCCAGGGGGTTGCAGCCACCACCGACGGCTTTGCCCTCGCAGAATTAGATTTGGCCACTCGCAGTGAGGGAGACCTCGTCGGGGCTGATCAGTCCGGCAGATCCACGCATATTCGCCTCCTCGACGTCGTCCACGACGAGCCGCTGATTGAGGCGGCGAAAACCGAAGCGGAGCACATCGTGCGGACGGATCCTGGTCTCGCCCGACGGCTCAGTGAAGGCTATAGCAGTACTGAGCGGGAGTTCTTGGGCAAAGGGTGAGGTTTCCCGGGGTAAGTTTTCCCCAGGTGAGGTGAACAAAGAGCAGGCCAACATGGACGGTAAAGTGAACCGCATGGACATTTGTGCGCCTTTCGCGGGAGTTGTTCACTACCACGTCACCCCGGGCCAGCGGGTAGAGCCTGGAGAAACCCTCGCAGTTGTCGAAGCTGTGAAACTAGAAGCTCCCGTGGTATCGCCCGTCGCCGGTACGGTAGGTTCACTGGATCGTGACGACTTTTCCAACGTCGACGGTGGCGACAGGATCGTAGCCATAACGGATTAATTAGAAACTCTTGCGGGGCGGTACAACGCAGTAGCGCACGCGGTAATACACACGGCCATACATACGCTGGCGCACACGTCGGCACAGTCCAGGCATAAAGAGGGGAATTAAGATGCGAATTATTTCAGGATACGCACGCGGGCGGACCATTAAAGCCCCCGCCGAAGGCACACGTCCCACATCTGACCGGGCCAAAGAGGGAGTGTTCTCCTCGCTCAGTGTCCGGTTCGGTTTTGACGGGGCACGCGTTCTTGACCTCTTCGCCGGGTCGGGCGCGTTGGGTCTGGAAGCGGCATCGCGCGGGGCAGATAGCGTCGTTTTCGTCGATACGGATTCGGCTGCGATCGAGACCATCAAGGACAACATTCGCCGCGTCGGCGATGTCGATGCCGACGTTGTCCAGCTCAAAGTATCCAGTTATTTGTCGGGCGCGCCGGAAAATTATTTCGACATCGTGCTGATCGATCCGCCTTATGCGCTCATCGACGAAGCTGTCCATGACATGTTGGTAGCGTTGGCTCCCCATCTGAGGGACGGGGCTGCTGTGGTCGTGGAGCGTTCATCTGCCAGCCCTGAGACACAGTGGCCAGAGGGATATGAGCCGACCGGGCAGAAGCTAAAGAAGCGGACGTATGGGGCTGCGCGTATGGATATGGCGTCTTTTACTCGTTCTGAGTAGATCCAGCTTGTGAGTAGAACCAGTGTTAGCCCGCATTGCGCTCGATATTATGTGCACAGAATGATGCGCACGGACGCGGAGCGCCAGAGAGAGGAACGTAAGGATGCATGTTGTCTGCCCGGGGTCTTTTGATCCCATCACCAACGGACACGTGGACATTATCGAGCGGGCAGCTGCTCAGTTTGACCAGGTCACGGTACTGGTGACGTTTAATCCGAATAAGCACGGTCTTTTCTCCGTCGAGGAGCGCTGTGACCTGATTCGGAAAGCAGTTGAGCACTTGCCCAACGTCGATGTTGATTCGTGGAACAAACTGCTGGTGGATTACACCACGAAACATCAGATCAGTGCGCTTGTGAAAGGTTTGCGCAGCTCACTGGATTACGCCTATGAGCTGCCGATGGCACAGATGAACAGGTCGCTTTCTGGCATCGATACGCTTTTCTTGTTGACGACACCGAAGTTCGGGCATATTTCGTCGACCCTGTGTAAAGAGGTGGCCCGCTATGGCGGCGACGTGTCGGGGCTCATGCCTGATCACGTCATCGCGGCAATGCAAGAGAAGTTTTCAGAGTAATTCGCGTCTAAGCTCTCGTGATGAGCAGGAATGTTAAAGGGTCTCGTCGGCTAGTTGGCGTGGCTTCCTGCAAAACTACGAAAATTCTGCCAAGCTAGTGGTTATGTACAGAACTTTCGAAGGCATCGACGAACTACTCCAAATGGTCGATCAGGCCTACGGCGTACCCATGACTAGTAACTGTATGGTTCCCCGCCGGGAAGTCCTGGATCTTTTAGACGAAATCCGCAACGCCATACCTACTGAGATGGACGATGCGCAGGATGTTCTGGATAAACGCGACGGCATCATTAATGAAGCCACTGAACGCTCGCACTCCATGGTGGCTGATGCCGAGGCTGAAGCCCAGCGTTTAGTAGCCGAAGCACAAGAAAAGTGCGACGCGATGATGAATGACGCGGAAGATCGCGCCCATGGCATGGTCGCCCACGCCGAGGACGAGGCGGACTCCATTGTCCAAGATGCCCAGCGTGAATACGACGACGTCACAGGCCGCGCGGCTGCTGAAGCAGAGCGCCTGGTTGCGTCGGGTAATGAATCCTATGACCACAGCGTGAATGAGGGCCTGAAAGAGCAGGCCCGCCTGGTTAGCGAATCAGAAGTCGTACGGATGGCGAATGAGGAAGCGACGCGCGTTCGTGATTCCGCTCATGCTGATTCGGATAAGCTCCGTAGCGACTGCGACCGGTACGTCGACCAGAAGTTGGCCGAGTTTGAGGAATCCTTGACCTCAGTGCTGCGTACGGTAGGGAAGGATCGCGCTGCTTTGCGTGGCGGTGCAGGGATCTCCGGCGGACGTTCCCGGTCCGCTTCTCGTGAACCTCGCGACGATTACCGCGGCCGAGACGCGCGTCGGAACTAAAAACATCCACTGTTGAGACTCGGCGAAAACCGCTTTGTCGTGCGGTTTTAGCTCGGCGACGCGATAGCTGAGTTGGTACAGGAGGACGTAGTGTCCGCGGTGCATTACCATGGGCGGTGTTATGGGAATTTCACATTCTGACCGCAAAGAATCAGTGACACCGACGGCACATAACCCGCTGTCCCTGGATGTCTCAACGGTATCGCAGCAATCGGGCGCTGTAGAGACCATCGACACCGAAGGTCCATCGCCAGTACGCATCGGCCCAGAAATGATCGCGTTTGGCGTCGGCACCCCTCTTGATGTGCACGCGACGGTCACCAATGTCGGCGAGGGGCTTGTGGTTGATGCTGAGATTTCGGGCTCCGGTGAAGCCGAGTGCGTGCGGTGCCTCAAACCATTAACCCCGCACCTGTCCTTCCACATCAACGGGGTATGGGCGCTTTCGGAGGGGTTTATCACCTCGGAGGACTCCGACGATGAGGACGACGATGATCCAACCCCGATGGTGAAGGACAATCGGTTGGATCTCACCCAGGCCGTGATCGACGAAGCCGGAGTGTCCTTGCCTTTCTCGCCCACATGCGAAGAGTTCGGTGAGGAGTGTGACTCCCAAACTCCCGAGCCCGACGGGGTATCCGGGGAGACAGAGACGGTCGATCCGCGGTGGGCAGGATTGCAGGACAAGCTGAAAGATCTACGTGATGTCTAAACAAAAGAATTCGAAGCACGAGCGGCTGACGGGCGAAGAAGTCTGGGCCGCTGCTTTTGGTGATGTTGATCATCAGCCTTTACTCGATGGGTTCGGAGTCTCTCTTCCTGCCGACGCTTTACGCCTGGCGTTGACCCACCGTTCGTTCGCCAACGAAAACGGGATGCTGCCGAATAACGAGCGCCTCGAGTTCCTGGGCGACGCGGTGCTAGGGCTCTCCGTTGCGGAGCGCCTGTACCGTGATTATCCCGACCGCACCGAGTCGGAAATCTCCAAAATGCGAGCCGGCGTCGTCAATATGTACGCATTGGCCGATGTGGCACGAGAGATCGGCCTGGGCGACCACGTGCTGCTGGGCCGCGGTGAGCAGCTGACTAACGGCAAAGATAAAAATTCCATTCTGGCTGACACCACAGAGGCCATGCTCGGTGCCATTTATCTGGAGCACGGTTTCCAGATCGCAAAAGACGTTATTCTGCGTTTATTTAAGTCCAGGATTGAATCTGCGCCGACCGTCGGACTGCATATGGATTGGAAGACGGAGTTGCTGGAGAAGATTGCTGGCCGTGGTTTAGGCGAACCGGAATACAACACGACGATTTCCGGGCCGGCCCACGATCCGCATTTCACCTCGACAGTGTCCTTGCAGGGCAAAGTGTGGGGCCACGGGGAGGGCCACACCAAGAAAGAAGCGGAGCACCATGCCGCCCGCGAAGCCCACGACGCTTTGTGACGGAGATTTTCTGGAGATTCTCTGCCCATTTATTTCAAACATGTTAAATGTTTGCCGATAGCGCCGAGCGGGCCATCAGAAATTCTGGATCTCCTCACGTTGGTCGTAGGGTAGTTCACTATGACAGCTATTGAGAACGCGGTGACTGGCTCGAGCGACGGGTTATGGACCGTCATCACGTGGGTGCTGTTAGCGGCAGGTGTGTGGTTCTGCTTCCGTACGGTCGTCGTTCAGATCCGTATGGTTCCGGAAATGTTTCGGTCGCTGACAGAAAAACCCAGTGACATTTCGAAAGATAAAAAAGGAATCTCCGCGTTCAAAGCGTTTACCATTTCGGCGGCATCGCGGGTGGGGACAGGCAATATTGCCGGTGTCGCAGTGGCCATCACGATCGGTGGGCCCGGCGCTGTGTTCTGGATGTGGTTGGTCGCGATAGTCGGTGGCGCCACCGCATTCGTCGAGTCCACATTGGCGCAGCTGTACAAGGTGAAGGACACCGATTCCTACCGAGGCGGCCCGGCCTACTACATCACTAAGGGGCTGAATCTTAAGTGGCTCGCCGCTGTGTTCGTGGTCGCCATTACCGTGACCTACGGATTTGTCTATAACGCGGTTCAGTCCAACTCCATTGTCGACGCCATCACCGAGTCGACGGGCTCCGACGCGATGTGGTGGAAGGCGTTGTTGGGCGTTGCGCTGGCTATTCTGACGGCACTCATCGTGTTCGGTGGTGTGCAGCGTATTGCGTCGGTCACCAACTGGCTGGTTCCCATCATGGCCGTGCTGTACATCGTCACCGGTTTCATCGTCGTTGCGGTGAATATCGAGCAGGTCCCTCACATGTTTGCTGAGATCGTGACGTCGGCCCTGGGTATTCGCGAGGTCGCGGGTGCAACCTTCGGACAGGCGTTCATGTACGGCATTCGTCGTGGCTTGTTCTCAAATGAGGCCGGTGAGGGTTCGATCCCGAACGCTGCCGCGACGGCCTCGGTGAGCCACCCGGTCAAGCAGGGACTTATTCAGACCCTCGGCGTGTATTTCGACACGATCATCGTGTGCTCAATCACGGCATTCATCATTTTGCTCAACAACCCGTCCTTTGGTGAAGGCGTTGAGTCGACATCGTTGACCCAGAACTCTGTTGCGGCCGCCGTCGGCCACTGGGGAGTCCACCTGGTGACGGTGATTATCTTCTTCCTCGCGTTCTCGTCGGTCATCGGAAACTACTACTACGGTGAATCCAACATCGAGTTCTTCACCAGGAATAACAAGGTGATGACCGCATACCGGTTCCTCGTGTGCCTCTGTGTGCTGGGTGGTTCACTGGGCAAGGTCGGCATCGTCTGGGCACTCGCGGACCTGTTCGCCGGCATCATGGTGGCCATCAACCTCACCGCCATTCTCCCGTTGGGCGGGGCTGCGATCGCGCTTCTCAAGAATTACCGACAGCAACGCAACCAAGGATTGTCGCCGGTCTTCCACCGCGACGACCTGCCGAATCTGCCCGGACACGACAGAATTGAATGCTGGGACGGCAGCGACCCACTCACTATCCGCGGCGACGGTCAGGAGGTTTATGGGCGTCGTCCGGGAACGCCCGCCCCGCAAGTTATTCGGCGCAGTGCTAACGGTTCTGTCCGCGCTGAGTGAGAATCCGCAGGCAGCCCATTAACTGGTGCAGCCGAGTAGGATACTGCGCAGTAGACGCTCGTAGGGAAGGGACCAAAGCTTATGACTACAGCTGAATCCGGTCAGTCACATGACCCCGTTCGCCTGACCGCGTGGGTTCATGGATACGTTCAAGGCGTCGGATTCCGCTGGTGGACACGAAGCCAAGCCCTCGAACTCGGATTAGTGGGCTCCGCGACTAACTACTCCGACGGCCGAGTCCTCGTGTGTGCCGAAGGCGAGCGGGCCCCGGTCACTGAACTCTTAGCGCGGTTGCGTGAAGAGCCGACGTCGACCAATCGCCCCGGTTCCGTCGATAATGTGGTGGAGTCGTGGGAAGAACCACGGGGCGGGTACCAAACGTTCGAAGCTCGCTAACCATTACTCGGTAACCGCTAATTTGATCAACGGAATAGATTTACTGGCATGTACCTGAAGTCGCTGACCCTTAAAGGATTCAAGTCCTTTGCTTCGTCGACGACCTTGAAACTCGAACCCGGAATCTGCGCGGTCGTCGGGCCGAATGGGTCAGGAAAATCCAACGTTGTCGACGCGCTCGCGTGGGTCATGGGGGAGCAAGGCGCCAAGTCTTTGCGCGGCGGAAGCATGGACGACGTTATCTTCGCGGGAACAGGCGCACGCAAACCCCTTGGCCGTGCTGAAGTCACCCTCACGATCGACAATTCCGACGGAGCTCTGCCGATCGACTATTCGGAAGTTTCCATTACCCGCCGGGTGTTTCGCGACGGGGGCGGCGAATACGAAATAAATGGTGCTAGAGCCCGCTTGATGGATATCCAAGAGCTGCTCTCGGACTCGGGAATCGGCCGAGAGATGCACGTCATCGTGGGGCAGGGGCGGCTCTCCACCATCTTGGAATCCAAACCAGAGGACCGGCGAGCGTATATCGAAGAAGCAGCCGGAGTTTTAAAGCATCGCCGCCGCAAAGACAAAGCCCAGCGCAAGCTCGTGTCCATGCAGGCCAATGTGGACCGGTTGCGCGACCTCACCACAGAACTCGAACGACAACTCAAACCGCTGGCAAGGCAGGCGGAAGCAGCCCAAAAAGCTGCGACAGTGCAGTCGGACCTTCGCGAAGCTCGACTCAACCTCGCCGCGCACTCGCTGGTCACCGCCCGGGACGACGCCGACGAATTGACGCGCCGGGCCAATGAGGCGCGGGAGAAAGAAGAAGCCCTCGTCGAGAAGCTTGAGGAATTGCGCGAACATGTCGATGAACTGGAACATCGCGTTGCCGAGCTCGGGCCGCGAAGTGAAGAGGCCCAGCAGCTGTGGTTCCGGTTGTCGTCGTTGTCGGAGCGGGTTACGGCGACCGGGCGTATTGCCGCTGATCGGGCGTCGGCGGATGATCAATCTGAGGATTACCGTGGCCCGGACCCAGAGGATCTGGAAGCGCGGGCCCGCGAGGCCGCAGAGCGCGAAGAAGAGACCACCACCGCGGTCGAAGAAGCAGCCGAGCGGTTAGAGACGATCCGCGAGCAGGTCAACGAAAAAGAAGAGAAAGCTCAGCAGGTTGAGAAAGAGCACTTAGCTGCGCTGCGGGCCATTGCGGATCGCCGGGAGGGAGTCGCGCGTTTAGATGCCTCGGAAGATTCCGCACGCCAGCGATTGGAGGCTGCGAATGACGACCTTCAACGCGCAACGAAGGCCGTGGATGCTGTGGTTCCGGCCCTAGCCCAGGCGAAAAGTGATGTTGATTCAGCACAAGCTGCTCTTCAGGACCACGATTCCCAGGCAGGGGCAATACTGGATCGGGTCAGTGAGGCTGAGCGCGATGTTGCAAGCGCGGATGAACGTCTCCGCGAACTCCGCGATACCGATCGAAACTACGAACGGTCCATTTCTGCACTTCAATCGCGCATCGACACCTTAGAAGCGACCGTTCGCCCCACCAACGGGGTTTCCTGGCTCCGCACAAATTCATCGGTGGAGTGGGGATCATTCGTCGACTCCGTCACTGTCGAACGGGGATGGGAAGCGGCGTTGTCGTCGACGTTGGGGGAGGCGGCTGAAGCCATCACCGCGCCGGGGGATGCGTCGGAAAGTGTGGGTGAAGCCCTCGAATCGCTCGTCGCTGCCGATGCTGGCCGGGCGTGGATTATGGGCCAATCGCAGGAATCCACCTGGCGGCTGGATGCGGATCTTCCCGCGGGCTGCGAGTGGTTCTTAGACAAAGTGTCGGTGGATAGTGAATTCACCCACGCGGTGACTGGTCTGCTTGTCGACGTCGTTGCGGTTCCGTCGGTGGCCGCCGGGGTTGCGCTGGTTCGCGATGATGCCAGGCTGCGCGCTGTGACACAGAGCGGAATTGTTATCGGCCCTGGTTGGATGAGTGGCGGTTCGGGTGAAGCCACGACCCTTGACATCAAGTCCTCCGTCGACCAGGCGCAAGAAGAATTGGCGGACTACACGGCCAAGGCGAGGGAACTCGCGGGCACGATTGCCGGCGCGGAAACGACCGTGCAGGAACGACGAGACGCCTTGGGTGCTGCTCGCGCTGCGCACACTGAGTTCACCGCCGTGGCATCGAACCTCAAAGAGCGCGTGAGCACTGCGGAAGCAGCCGTCGAACGTCTGAAGAAGGAGCTCCACGAGGTCCAGGAGAACCGCGCTCACGCCGAAGGTCGCATTGACAATATCCACGCCGAACTTGCCGACTTGGCTGATCGACGCTCGCGCATCGACGCGGAAATCAGTGACGCGGATGATTCCTCTGAGGAGTCGTCGGCAATCGCCCGGGATCAGGCGCATGAGGAACTGACTCAAGTACGTGCGATGGAGACCGAGGCCCGGTTGGCGCTGCGTAGCGCCGAGGAGCGCGCGTCAGCGATCAAAGGCCAGGCGGAGAGGCTCCGCCGCCAAGCCGAGCACGAGCGGGCCCACCGACGTCGGCACGAAGAAGCACAGCGGGCTCGTCGGCGAGCACGGCAACGAGCAGCCCACATCGCCCAGTGGTGCGAAAGCTTGGCGGAACGAGTGGACACCGCAGTCCACAAGGCGGCCGAGGAGCGCGACACACTCCACGCGCGCATGTCGGAAGCGACGGCACAGCGGGGGCGTGCGCGGGACGCGTTGAGTGCCATCACGACGCAGCGCGAACATGCGCTGAAAACGACGCACGACGCGGATGTTAAACGTGAAGCAGCGTTGGTGCGGGTGGAACAGGCTGAGAAGCACATCGTCGAGCAGCTTGGCCTCAATCCCGAGGATGTTGTGGCAAGTCAGGATCTGACCCACTTTGATCCCGCGTCGGAAAAGAAACGGCTGGCGTCCGCGGAGCGCGCGTTGAAGCAACTTGGCAAAGTCAATCCCTTGGCTCTCGAGGAATATAAGGCGCTGGAGGAGCGCTATTCATTCCTTTCCACCCAGCTCATGGACGTTGAGCAGGCCCGCGAAGACCTCCGCGGTGTGATTAAAGATGTCGATGCCACGATTTTGCAGCTCTTTACCGACGCCTGGGAGGACGTCCAAGACGAGTTTCCTCGGGTGTTCGAGACACTGTTCCCCGGCGGCGAAGGTCGGTTGTCCCTGACCGATCCCGATGACATGTTGACCACCGGTATCGAGGTCCACGCGCGCCCGCCAGGGAAGAGAGTGACAAGGCTATCGCTGCTTTCTGGGGGTGAAAAGTCCCTAACAGCACTAGCCTTATTGGTAGCGATCTTCCGCGCCCGGCCGTCCCCGTTTTACGTCATGGATGAGGTAGAAGCAGCCCTGGATGATGTCAATCTCCGACGGTTGATTGCGCTCTTTGAAGAGCTCCGGGAAGACTCACAGTTGATCGTGATTACACACCAGAAACCGACAATGGACATTGCGAATGTGCTGTATGGCGTGACAATGCGCGGCGACGGGATGACACGTGTAATCTCTCAACGAATGAGCCCTCACTCCCAGCCAGTGAGCGACCCTGCTGTGGCCGGTTCATCTGCCGGATCGGCTGCTGACTCAGCCACCGAATCGCCTGCTGGTCCGTCGGAAGTGTCGTGAGCTCAGATGATCGGTGTACGTCGAATAATCGTGTAGCCACAATTGCGTCTTGGAAAGGATTACTCAGTTGTCAGGCGTTGACGCCCCCACGAGTTTTATTGCAGATTCCGCTGACCCCTTGTTGGGTTGGGCATCGACGACGGAGCTTGAACTGTCTCGGCAGCTGTCAGACCTTGATTTCGCCGTCGAGGTCAACCTCAGTGGCGACGAGTTAGAGCGCCTGGACCGTTTTTGGGGTCGTTTTGTCACTCGACAAATTTCTGCCGGGGCAGAGCTTTCCGCTGTTCTGGAGGCCTGCCCGGCCATCGTGGCGACGACGTTGGTGGGCCGCGCTGGCCGCATCGCCGATTTAAGCAATTTCGATTCTGAATATTGGGCTGGTCTGGGCGTTCCCCGCGATCTGGCCGAGCAGTTTTACGGGTGTTTCGACGGCCACGTGGCTGAGATTCTCTCTCGTGCTGGCCTCGATCCGATGGACATTGCTGCGTCGGGCTCCGATGGCGAGTTGGGCCGGCTTTTAGTACACGCGACGATTCCGGCGGGGTGGATTCCGAGCCTCATCGCGCTCATCGACGAGGACCCCGACAACGTCACCGGCGCATCGCTGACTGAGCATTTTGTCGAGACATCGCCCACTCGGCAGCTGGGGCCCCTCTGCACGGTGGCACCCGAGCGTGCCACCCGTTTATTCGACGACATCATCGAGTTCTATCGGTGGGCTGCCCAGCACCCGTATGAGGTCGATCAGTGGGCTGAATGGGGAGTGGGCAAGGACGGCTCCTATCGCGTCCCGCTACTGATTCTTGAAGATCTTGTCGACGAATTACGCGAACGCCCCGCGGGCACAGTCGACCGCTTATCGACGGTGGGGACGGCGTCGTGGGAGACGTCACCCCGCTTGGTCTACGACGTCAACAGGGAGCGCGTGGTGCTCCGTTTGCCACAAATGCCCTTGGACGGAACCGTCGTTGAGCTGCGGTGGCGCGTCTCTATTGACGGTGAGGTCGTCGAGTACCGCACCGGCTACGACAATGACACGGAAGGATTCTCTGAAATCCTCGACGTCCCCGTGCGCAAAGCCGCCCGGGAAATCGTCGTCAAGGAAATTGTTCGTCGGGTCTCGTGGACGATCCCTGTGCTCTCGGAACCGTTCTTGGCGTTCACGATGCGCGGCCACAACGTGACGAGCAAGGTATCGCTGCACCACACGGACCTCATCGTGGTCTCGCCCGATGACGCGGAAATCGTCGACCCCGTCCGTGAAACCCCGTTGCCCGCCGACGATGGAGTGGAGCTTCGGGGCTGGAATGGCTGGATTGCGCGGACCGTCGACGTTAATGATGCTGCGTCCTTCCAGGTGCGTCGCCCGGGGGAGCCTGCCGGCACGGCCTTGCGCAGTGTTGATCCTCGGCAGAGGGTGATTTTCACCGAGGGCGAGTTGTGCTCACACGTTCGCTCGGTCTCTGGGCTACCTGTTCATTCTGAAAGCTTGTTGGCGGAATTCCCGGCGACGCTCTCCGGTGCCGATGAAGTCTGGTATCTATCCATTTCGTCCTACGCCGGCCCTGGTCAGGCCGGTGTTGAGGTCACCCCTGCGGAACCTGTCGAGGTGCCCGCCGATGGTGGCGCCGTCTACGTGTTCGACCCTGATTTGTATGAATCGCCCTGGACAGGTGAATACATTGTCCGTTTGCGGGGCCCGCGGAATGAGTCCTTCCGCCACCGGTATGCGATCGTCCAAGGCCTGGTGACCTCCCTCGAGGACAACCACGGTTTCCGTATCCCGGTTGCCGGTGGGCTCTCACCAATGTCAGTCGAATTGGCGACGGAAAAGCCGGCGTCGATTGAACCGAATCCGGTTGAGGTCGGCGCGGATTCGGCGCGTGGCTCGGCGACGGTGAGCACCGATGACGGCGATCTGCTTCCTATTGTGGTGACGCCTCCTCGGCTGCGCTTCCAAGTTCCTCTTAAGGGGGAGGAAGCCCGCTGGCGGTCAACGCCGCTGGTGTGCGCGGGTCCCGAGTTGAATGGTGAGATGTTCTTGCGTGTCCGCACGGGCAGTGAGCTCCACAAACCGGTGATTACCGCGAGGAATCATCACGGGTCCCCGGTGCGCACGAAGAAGATGATCACGTGGGACGGCGTGACCTGGCGCATCCCGTTGAAGGACTTTGCCTCGGCGCTGGCATCGCAGTCTGGCGGAAGCATCGAGCTGAGCTGGGTCGATGAAGAGACCCGGAAGAGTACGTCGGTTCGCCTTGTGACGTTGGCCCCCACGCCGGAATGGCAGATCGAGCTGAAAGACGACACCGTGGTGGTGTCGGCGGATAAAGCCCCGGGGGATGAGACGTCGGTCGCAGTGGTCAAGGGCTCGCCCGATGGCCGTCCGCTGGGTTTGTGGATGTGGCCGACGACGGCTCCGTGGCGCCGCGCCTTGAGCGTTCGTGTCGTCGAAGGTGAAGCGACCTTGCCCGAGGAGCTTCGTAACGTCGGGCCCCTGGTTGTTCAGGTGTATTGCGCGGATGTCAGCGAAAACTTGCGCGCGCCGGCACGTCCAGGCCCTCAAGCTCTCATGGTGGATCAGCCAGGATATGCGACGGGCCACGGGCTCGATTCTCTGAGCGCTTTCTTGGCCGGTGAATCGAAAGAAATCGAGGGCGGCGCCGAAACCTTCAGTTTGCTGTGGGACTTGCAAGCGGGCTGGATGTCGGATTCGCGGGCGTTCACCTCATTGCCTCGCGGTGCTGAAGTGGTCCGTGACGCCTTCCTGTCTAAGCCGAGTGTTGCGTTGGTCGGCTTGGCTCAATCGCTTGTCGACGCATCGAAACGCCCAAGTGTGTTGATCTCGAGCGGGCTCGTGCGGTCGGCGTTCGATCCGACCGCGATTGATTCAGAGTCGTTGACCTCTCAAGGATCGGCGGCTCCGTGGATTGGTGCCTTGGGGGCCTTAGCTGAGGTTGAGCGTTGGGATGCGGCAATGGTTGCTGCGGAGGAAGCCGCGGAACAATCGTCCGAATCACCTGAGTCAC
>NZ_JAUMTY010000018.1:36624-41922 GCF_030530965.1 Corynebacterium sp.
TTGGACAACGCGTGCTTGGACCCCACGACTGTTCACATCGCGCGCATGCCGGAGGCTCAGCAGAAGGTGATTCTGCAGCAGTTCTTGGACAGTGCTGGGATCATGCCAGGGCCGATTAGCGAGGATAACTCCCGCTTGTTGGCCGTGTTGGAGACCTTCTCCCACCGGGAGGAGCTAACTCAGCTTCTGGGCGAAGAAGACCTCATGGTCACGGCTGCGAAACTGCTGAAGAGGATTCGACACAGTAATCGTCAGTTGTACGCGGCCGCGCGTGTTCGGTTCGATCGCCTAGAGGGCGTGGACACGGAATCCGTCGACAACCGGTGGGCGTTGGCTCCCATCGTGTCTCTCGTTTTTGCCTTGGCCGCGCGCTTGGAGGCCCACGGTGCAGGCAAAATGGGCGCCTTGTCCCCACAAGCAGTAGCAGGGTGGGCCCGTGTCGCTGAAATGCTGCCGGACCTCGTCGCCGGGGATATTGTCTCTGCCGATGCCATGGTGCTGGGTGTTGTCGGCCACAAAAGGAAGTAAATAGGCAGCAAATAGTACGACATCCTGTGGCTCCTTCTTCACAGTGCGACGGTTGCTGACATAATGGCCACTATGTCTCCTGTTGTGTTGTGGACCATTGTCGGCGTTGTTGTTGTCCTGGTGCTCCTTGCGCTCCTCATTATTTTTGGGCTGCACAGGCGTAAAAAGAACACGGTGTCATTCGAAAGTAAGGCGAGTGACACCGAGGAGAAGAAGCGTCCCGATTCGGGCAATTACCAGGCAAAGGGCGGTTTTAATTTCGCCGCCGGGCCTGCGACGGGGCACAAGCCGTCACAGGCCGACGTTGTTGCCGGTGAATTTGGGCAAACGAAACAGGCTAAAAAAGAACCGGAACCAGTTTCTGCCGAAAGCAGCTCCTCGACGAGCAACCAGGCTGCTGAGCCAGAAACTAGTGCTCACGCAGAAAAAGCTGCACCTCAATCGACTGAGCCTGCCGACGATAGTCGTGCCGACGAGGCACCGAAGAGTCCCGATGATCACGTTGCTGGTGTGACGGAATCTCCGGAAACTGTTGATCGCGAGCAGGATGAGCCGGTTGTTCCTCCTGCCGACGAAAAAGCCGACGATTCGGCTGGCAAGGCTAATGAAGCTGATACGGCCGGCAAGACTGAGGCAGCCGATCAGGAATCCCAAAAGGAAACACAAGAAACGAAGGTCCCGTCGGACAGCGAGAACGCCGTTGAGGCCGACAAGAAAGAGCCGTCAGCACAGCCGGTAGAGGCTAAATCGTCCTCGAAGCCCGTGGAGACAGAGTCTCCCGCGGAACCCGTCGTCGCTGCATCGTCAGCGCAGCCAGATGACGCCGAAGCTGAGGACTCGTCGGCACAACAGGAACCGGCGTCGGATAGCAGCGAGCTCTCAGAGAGCGACCTCACTGAGAAAGAAAAGACCGAAGCCGAAGAGGCGGCGGCCGCAGCGCAGTCGGTCGCCGTCGGTGCGGAAGCAGCTGCTGACCTAGCGCGCGAGAGCAGCACCACCGAGGAACGCCCGTCGTCCGCGGAATCCACCGATGAAGGTACCGCGGCTGTAGCTGAGGCGGAGCCGGAGGAACCCGCAGAAACTCCCGAGCCCGTCGATGGTCGTATTCACCGGCTGCGTGGTCGGCTGTCGCGTTCCCAGAACGCCATCGGTAAAGGCGTTTTAGGAATTCTGGGCGGCGGCGATCTTGACGAGGATGCGTGGGAAGACGTCGAAGACACACTCGTCATGGCGGACCTGGGTACCGCGGCCACGATGAAAGTGGTCGATTCTCTGCGGGAGAAAATCGCTTCTCAGGGTGTTTCGTCAGAGCAGGAGGCTCGAGCTTTGCTCCGCCAGGCTCTCATCGAGTCCTGCCACCCGGAGATGGATCGCTCTATCCGCGCGATGCCTTATGAGGGCAAGCCGGCTGTGATTCTCGTTGTTGGTGTGAATGGCACGGGCAAGACGACGACGGCCGGAAAGCTGGCACGAGTGTTGACGGCCATGGGCCACAGCGTGCTCTTGGGCGCTGCGGATACCTTCCGTGCCGCGGCGGCCGATCAGCTTGAAGCGTGGGGGAGTCGCGTTAATGCCCGCACTGTGCGTGGTCCCGAGGGCGCTGATCCCGCATCGGTCGCATTCGACGCGGTCGCTGCCGGAGTCGCTGATCACGCGGATGTCGTTGTGTTGGACACCGCAGGCCGGCTACACACGAAGAACAACTTGATGGATCAGCTGGGCAAAGTGAAGCGCGTCGTCGAAAAGAAGGCTGTCGTGGACGAAGTCCTTCTGGTTCTCGACGCGACCGTCGGCCAGAATGGTCTGGTCCAGGCCCGCATATTTGCGGAAACAGTGGACATCACTGGTGTGGTCTTGACGAAGTTGGATGGCACAGCCAAGGGCGGAATTGTCTTCCAGGTGCAGGAAGAACTCGGTGTTCCAGTGAAGATGGTTGGCCTGGGGGAGGGCGTCGACGATTTAGCCCCGTTCGAGGTTGAGGGATTCGTTGACGCACTGCTCGGGTAAGAATATGGCCGTGGCCGGCGACGATCGAGTATCAACCGGCCGCGTCAGCACCCGAATAGGTCAGCCTAAAAAGCTCATTCTGCAACCTATGCTTTTCAGATGAAATAATATATCGTGTTCCAACGAAACACTTTGTAGGCCGTTGTGTAGTGGGCCGTGCGGACTAGTGCGGCACCTGAACCAGGGCGCCTTTCTGTGTGTTAGGCCAGTTCCACTGTTGTGTAGCGAACTGCGTTGGCACATGGAAACTCCCCCGCCCGTAAAAAGAAGAGAAGTGAAATGTCCTTAGCTAAAAAGCTCTCTGCCCTCGTCGGTGTTCTTGCTGTTGGTGCCGGTGCAGCCGTAGCTGCTCACCCAGCCGAAGCTGAGGGAGACTCCAATATTGTGCTGTTGGGTGATTCGTACATGGCCACCCCAAACCAGCTGGCTCTCCTCAATGACCACATTCAAGCAGCCATTCCCGTCGCTCCCCGGTTTGCTCCTGTCACGGGTTCAGCTGCTTCCGGCTGCCCCATCGACCAGCATGATGTCGGCTCTGTTCTGCAGTCTATTTCGGGCCGAAAAGTTGAGAACTACGCATGTTCAGGTGCGACGTTGGCCGCTGCACCGACTCAAACTAACTTGAACCCCAATCGCCTGGATACCTTGGTGACCAAGGCGATCGACAGCGGAGCATTGAACCCGAATACCCAGGCTGTTCCGATTCTGATCGGTATCAATGACTTCTACAAGACCGGGTACGCGTGGAGCTTCACCCCTGAGGATCCTGCTCACGAGGCTGAAGCTGGCGCAGAGCTGGACAAGGCTGCTCATCGCATCCGTGAAGCTGCTCCGAACGCCAAGCTGATCTTCTTGTCCTACCCCCAGCTCACTGCGCCTGACGATCCGAATATGATGTGCTGGATTCAGGCTGGCGATGCTCGTCCGTTCAACACTCCGGGCTTCGGGTTCCAGAACGCGTTCAACATTATTAAGCGCCAGCAATCGTCGGCTGCAGAGCGTAACGGTGGCACCTACCTCGACATGGCCGAATCAACTGTGGGACACAGTACATGTGCTCCCGGCCGGGAAAACTGGGTTTCCGGCTTGATTGAGACCAACGGCAACAACGCTGCAATGTCCATGCACATGACCTACCAGGGTGTAGACAACATGGCGCAGCAGATTACAGCCAGGCTCTAAGCTAAAGCCCTAACAAGCTGTCGCACTACAGATAACCCCGGGTTCATCACCTGGGGTTTTCGCGTATGTCATCACGTACCCCGAAATCACGCTGCACTGTTATTCCGTCGCGCTGTTCTAACGCGTCCTTGCCGTGATGCGTGAAAAATCCCCACTGCATACTCCAGCGAACATTTCCCTCGTAACAAAAGCGAAACAATATGGGTTTTATTTCACACGAATGAAACGTCACACTGCGTCGTCGGAAACACGAGATAACCATGCTTTTCGTGTAGGCATCACCTCCTTGCCCGTGGAGTGAAAACTCACAATCACTGTCGACGTGCCGAGCGTGAATGCCCCGAATAATTATCTGCCCACAATCAGGCTTCCCGCTTGAGGCGCCGACGCACGCGAATATGTCCCATTTGCGCTGCTAGCCCCTGCGTGGAGTCCTGCGAGAGGAGTCTCGTGTGCTCGTCGACCAAGTAGTTCTTGCCGCTTCGGCAACGGAGAGTGGTGTGACGGCTGGCAATTCCGCGTGGATGCTCATTAGCGCGTCCCTGGTGTTGTTAATGACGCCAGCCGTCGCCTTTTTCTATGGCGGAATGTCACGTCAAAAGTCCACCCTCAACATGATGATGATGTCATTCGGGGCTCTCGGGGCAATCGGAGTTATTTATGTGCTGTGGGGATACTCGATGTCGTATTCCAGCGGCGACATCGGCGGCATCTTCGCCAACCCCTTCACCAACTTCGGACTGCGAGGAATTCTCCCGTCCGACGACGGAGCATTCCCCACGGGTAGCAATGGTTACCCCGAAATTATCGACGTCGCGTTCCAGCTGACCTTCGCGGTGATCACGGTAGCGCTCATCTCTGGTTCGCTTGCCAACCGTGTGAAATTCTCCACCTGGCTCGTGTTTTCGGTGCTGTGGGTTACTTTCGCGTTCTTCCCCTTGGCACACATGGTGTGGGGCGGCGGTTTGCTGTCCGATTCTGAACACAGCATTGCTGCATGGTTATTCGGGACGACAATGGACGACGGCGAAAAAGTCGCGAAAATCGCTCCGATCGACTTCGCGGGTGGAACAGTGGTCCACATCAACGCCGGTGTTGCAGGCCTCGTGTTAGCCCTCATCGTCGGCAAATCGCGTGACTTCTTGAAAGCCCCGCAGCGCCCACACAACCTTCCTCTCACCATGATCGGTACGACGTTCCTGTGGTTCGGCTGGTTCGGCTTTAACGCTGGTTCCGCCTTCGCCGCCGACGGCAATGCTGCTCTGGCCTGGGTCAACACGACGGTCGCAGCCTGCGCTGCCATGATGGCCTGGCTAGCCGTCGAGCGCATACGAGACGGACACGCCACCTCCTTAGGCGCGGCATCCGGCGTTGTCGCTGGTCTAGTTGCCATCACCCCGGCCTGTGGAAACTTGACACCTGTCACGTCGATCATCCTCGGTGCTGTCGCCGGAGTGGTGTCGGCCTACGGAGTTGGCCTCAAGTACAAACTCAAGTTTGACGACTCCTTAGACGTCGTCGGTGTGCACCTCCTGTCGGGTATTTGGGGAACGATCGGCGTCGGTCTGCTAGCGAAAGACC
>NZ_JAUMTY010000019.1 GCF_030530965.1 Corynebacterium sp.
ACAGTGGCGGCAACGGCCGACGGACCACGCATTTTGACGCCACGGCCGGAGTAGACCTGGCGCACCCATACAAGTGGGCACACTGATAAAGGATCGAAGACTGATAACCCCTGACAGACCTGGTGTCTGAATCAGCCTTTGGCCCAACAGAGTCTGTGCCCACGGAGGAGGAAACCCCCTATGTCCTCGCATTTTTCATCACCTACGGACGGAAAACCAACAATCGGCGCATGGTCGGAAGTCGGTACGCTTCGTGAGGTCCTGGTATGCGCGCCGGGCCTTGCCCATCAGCGGCTGACACCGAGGAACTGCCACGACCTCCTTTTCGACGAGATGCTGTGGGTCGATCGCGCCCGCCACGACCACCACGATTTTGTCCAACAGATGCAAGACCGTGGCGTGACCGTTTTGGAACTCCACGATCTGCTGCGGGAAACCGTGGAGATCGATGAAGCCAGGGAGTGGATTCTCGAGCGCTGGTTGACGCCGAACTCGGTGGGCCTGGGGCTGGCGGAGGAACTCCGCGGGTGGTTTTCGTCGTTACCCTCGGAGAGACTGGCCACCCTGTTAATCGGTGGTCTTGCGTTTACGGACCTGCCGAAGGAATTTAACCGCTCGGTGACCAGCGCGTTGTTTGGGCACCGTGGGGAGCTGGAGTTTATTCTGCCGCCGCTGCCGAATACCCAGTTCACGCGGGATACGACGGCCTGGATTTACGGCGGCGTGTCGATCAACCCGATGCATTGGGCGGTCCGCGAGCGCGAGACGATCCTCCTGACCGCGATTTATCGTTTCCATCCGCGCTTTGTGTCGCGGGATTTCACCGTGTGGTACGGCAATCCCGACGAGAAGAACGCGCTGGCCACTCTTGAGGGCGGCGACATTATGCCGTTGGGGTCGGGCATTGTGCTCATTGGCATGGGGGAGCGGTCGTCGTGGCAGGCGATTTCGCAGCTCGCGCGGAGTTTGTTCCTCCAGGGTGCGGCGGAGCGGATCATCGTGGCGGAGATGGCCCCGGCCCGCGCCAGTATGCACTTGGATACGGTCTTTACTTTCTGTGACCGGGATGTCGCGACCGCGTTTATGAATGTGGTGGAGGCGATTCGGCCATTCACTTTGTTGCCGTCGGATAAGCCACGAGGTTTCCAGATTTACCGCGAGGAGCGGTCATTTATTGACACCGTGACCAGCGCTTTGGGGTTGGATGAGCTTCGTATCGTGCCGACGGGTGGCGAGGCTTTCGCCGCCGAGCGCGAGCAGTGGGACGACGGCAATAACGTCGTGGCCCTGGAGCCGGGGGTTGTTATGGGATACGACAGGAACGTCCACACCAACGCGCTCCTGCGGGAAGCCGGCGTCGAAGTGCTGACGATCAATTCCGCGGAGCTCGGTAGAGGGCGAGGCGGAGGACATTGCATGACGTGCCCGATTCTGCGCGATCCCGTGGAGTATTAGACGCTTATATTTCGCGTTTGACGCGAGCTGGGTTCCCTGCAGCGAACGTGTGCGAGGGGATATCCCGCGTGACGACGGAACCCGCGCCGATGACGACATTGTCGCCGATGGTGACATTGGGGCAGACGATGACGCCGCCACCGAGCCACACGTTGTTGCCAATGGTGATCGGGCCAGCACTTTCGACGCCGGCCTTTCGCGCGTCGTGATCCTCCATGGGGTGAAGCGGAGTGAGCAATTGGCAGCGCGGACCGATTTGAACGTGATCGCCCAGCGTGATGGGGGCGGGGTCAAGGAATACGGCGTCAAAGTTGATGAAGCACCCATCGCCGATGGTGATGTTGAAGCCGTAATCGCACCAAAACGGGTGTTGGATAAATGACCGTCCGAAGCTTTTAAACAGGTTGCTGTAGAGGCCGTGGCGCTGCTTGATGTCGAGCAGGCTTTGGTCATTTATTTCGGCGAGTTTGCGCAAACAGTCGAAGTGGGCCTGGACGAGTTCAGGGTCGCTGGCGTCATAATCCTGCCCGGCGATCATCTTTTCGCGGTTGGTTGTCATGGGCTCTCACCTCGTCGTTGTGCGTGGATATGTTTTGTGGGCGCTGGTGTTTCTGTGTGGCTGTATCCGCACTAGTGGAGGCCAGTGTAGCCCGTCGTCTAGCTCAGCATTGCCGCTCGGTCATGGGGGTCATGGGGGATTCAGTGGTCAGCGTTGCCAATTTCCGCGCTGAGCCGAGCGACGTGGAGTGCGAGGTACGCTCGTTCATCGTCGGTAAGCTCTGTGTCCAGCCGCAATTCCAGGACGCTGGCCAGCCGGTCCGCGCACAACACGGCGTCGGGGTGTGACTGTCCAAGGCTTTCGCGAAGTATTGACATTCCTTCGTTGAGCTGGTTGCCATTGCGGACGCGAACGAAGAAATATCGCATGTGGGTGATGAACCGAGCTGCGTTGACGGACTTTCGATCCATCGTTATCCCCAGGGATGAGTCCACGATGTCGAAAAGCTGAGAGAACAGCCCCGTCATGGTGTAGGTATCGCTGAGGTCATCGGTATGGAAAGCTGCGTTAACCAAATGCAGCGTTATTGCCGTGGCTTCGGCATGGGGGAGTGGAGGTTGGCGCCGACGAGCTAACCAGGCGTTAGTTTCAGTGAGCATTCGCTCGGCGACGCGGTATTCGTCGGGATATAAATGCCGAACTTCGGCTTCCAACGGGTGGCCGTCATTCGCGTGTGCGTCGGCTAGCCCCTGCCTTGTGACCGACATCTGAATGTGATCCGCCAGAGCAATGACCGTGGCTGATTCCGGATGCGGAACGAGGGAACCCGCCACCCCATCGACCAGATTGGTGGCGAGGTCCACGTAGTCCAGATTTAGCGACGCCAGCAGGCTACCCATGTTGTCGACATTGCGACCGTGTTCGGGAACAAAAACCTGCTTCACCTTGGACTTATCGACGGGTTGCCCGGCTTTCTTTCCGAACCCCAGACCCCACCCGGTGAGAACAACCTCCCCGCCGTCGTCGCGCGTGGCCAGCACGACGTTGTTGTTCAGTACCCTTACGATTTTCACGGTAGCTCCTGCACCTGGCGTGCGTTATTTCCTCAGTGGACCTGTCTCCTTAGTGGTGCTGTCGTTTTATCGTTTGAGGCTCTCACCATTGGTTGCAATGACGTTCTTATACCAGTCAAAGGAATCTTTGCGGTACCGCTGTAATGAGCCCGAACCGTCCGAATTCAGGTCGACATAAATAAATCCATACCGTTTACGAATCTCGGCAGTGGACGCAGAAATCAGATCAATACAACCCCAAGACGTATATCCCATGACGGGAATATCATCTTTAATCGCTTCCTCGACCTGCACGAGGTGGTCGTTCATGTAGTCAATCCGGTACTGATCATGAACCGTTTTTCCATCAGGAGCGGAAGCGTCGTCGACCAATTCATCGACGGCACCGAGGCCGTTTTCCACAATGAAAAGCGGTTTGTGCCACCGGTCCCACATTGAGTTCAGCGCATAACGCAGGCCTTCGGGGTCGATAGCCCAGCCCCACTCGCTGACTTCCAGCTCAGGATTGACGACGCCACCCATAATGTTGCCTTCGCCGCGTTCAGCGTTGGGATCAGCGCTTTCTGCCACCGACATGTAATAAGAGAAGGACACGAAATCGACCGTGTTGTTCTTCATGACGTTGAAATCGTCGTCGGTGGTGTTTAGGTTGATGTTGTTTTCCCTGAACAGGCGCTTAAGCGTGTGCGGGTATTCGCCGAAGACGTGGATATCGCCGAAGCAGGCGTCGAGCTGTGTTTCGTACTGTGCTTTTAAGGCGTCGGCAGGTTTAGGCGTCAGCGGGTAGCGGGGAATGCTGAGCACCATGCAGCCGATCTGGTTATTCGGATCGATCTCGTGCCCGGCCTTCGTGGCCCGCGCGGAGGCCACCAAAATGTTGTGAACGGCCTGGTAGATATCGGTATCGGGGACATCCTCGCGGGAGGCTTCGATGGCTCCACCGATGAATGGCTGGTGAAGGATGGAGTTGACCTCATTGAAAGTGAGCCAGTACTTCACGCGGCCCTTGTATCGGTTGAAAACAGTCCGCGCATATTTTTCGTAGAAGTCAATGAGCTGGCGGTTCTTCCACCCGCCGTAGGAGCGTGCCAGATTGAGGGGCGTTTCGTAATGAGAAAGGGTGATTAATGGCTCAATGCCGTGCTTTTCTAATTCGTCCAGCACTTTGTCGTAGAAAGCGAGCCCTTCTTCGTTTGGCGTATCGTCATCGCCGTTAGGAAAAATGCGAGACCACGCGATAGAGAAACGAAAGACTTTAAATCCCATTTCGGCGAACAGAGCAATATCGTCGGCATAACGATGATAAAAATCGATCGCATTGAGTTTGAGATTATCGTCGGTAGGTTCCTCGGTAGGAGGCGCCATCAGGCCCTGTGGCAGGACATCTTGAATGGATAGCCCCTTACCGCCTTCGTTATATGCTCCTTCAATTTGGTTAGCCGCTGTGGCCCCACCCCATAGGAAACCTTTGGGAAAAACGGATTGGTTTTCGTGGGATAGAGACATGTGTTTTCCTTTCGATGCTGTGTCTCAAAGGTGTGCGTGTTCTGTTTTTACTGCTGCGGTCAATCCGCCGTCGGCCTACGGCGTGACGGTAAACAACACATCGTGGCTCACGGAACGACCAGCGGAAACGTCGAGTGAAACGTCGGCGAGCTTTCGTGAGTTGGTGACCACAACCACCGTCGTGTCGTCGTAGCCGGATTCGGTGATGGCCCCAAGATCTGCCGTTCCCAAAGGCTGCCCGGTTGTCACATGGTCCCCCCTCGACACGGATGTCGTGAAACCTTCACCGTTCATTTTTACCGTATCGACGCCGACGTGAATAAGAACCTCGACGCCCGATGCCGACCGGATCCCGTATGCGTGACCTGAACGCGGAGCAGCAATCACGGTCCCCTCCATCGGAGAAGTAATGACGCCGGACGACGGCTTGATGCCAACGCCTGTTCCCATCGCGCCCGAGGCGAACACTTTGTCCGGAACATCTCTGAGATCAATGACAGTTCCTTCGATGGGGGAGACCACTGCAGCCGACGCTCCGACGTCGGTGGTGGGGGACTCTGTGGAAACTGCCGGAGAAACTGTGGAGCCCGGGTGCTCCGTCGGATCTGTTTCGTGCTTATCCGAGTGAGTTGGTTGTGCAGTAGGTCCCTGCGCGACCGGCTGTGGTTCATGTCCCGGGGCAGCGCTGGGCTGATCGAATTTCTTCTCAGCGTATGGAACAAGGAGCCAGCTCGTGATGAAAGCAATCGTGATTGCTGTTCCGGAACCGATGAGCTGCGCCGTGAATGAACCGATGCTCGTAGTAGCGGGTAAAGCCAACAAGGAGGGGAACACATAGGTGCTCAATGCATTCCTTCCCTGCGCGATGATGGCACCGCCGATTGCGCCACCAACACAACCTGCATAGAAGGGGTATTTTAACGGCAGGTTCACGCCGTAGATGATTGGCTCAGTGACCCCCGCAAGGAAACCCGAAATTGTTCCGGCCCCTGCTACTTTTTTACGCGCGGAGTTTTTAGAGCGAATCCAGACTGCAGCTGCTGCAGCTGCTTGGGCGAGTACTGCTGCCATGAGTGGCGCACCCATTATTATCCGACCATCGACCGCGAGCTCATTGAGGAAGATTGGCTGAAAAGCCCAATGTAATCCGAAAATAACCAGGACCTGCCAGAATCCACCCATGATGGCCCCACCTAGCCACGGAGCAACGTGAAACACACTATTCACGCCCTGGGCAATGATTTCCGACAACCACGCCATCGCGGGACCGATGGTGAGCAGCGTTAATGGCACCATGACAGCCACAACAAGGAGTGGGGTAAAGAAGTTGCGGATCGCGCCGGGGAGAGTCCTCTCCAACCAGTGCTGAAGATAGGCCGCTATCCATACCGCGACAATGGGAGCCAAAACAGACGACGTGTACGTCGCTGTTTTCAACGGTATGCCCAAGAAGTGCACGTCGTCCCGGGTCCCAATTTCGACAATGGCCGGATAGACCAACGGGGCGACCGTAGCCATCGCGATGAATATGTCGGCTTTAAACTTTCGGGCTGCTGTCACAGCTAGGAACAAGGGGAGGAAGTAGAAGAAGCCGTCAAATGCAGCGTTGAACACGCGATACGTGTCGGAGCTTTTCGACAACACATCTAAGGTTGTGAACAAGGTCAAAAAGGCCTTGCCAAGACCCAACCCTGCTAGGCACCAGACGATGGGGCTAAATAGCGCAGAGATGAGATCCATGAAGGCGTTGACCGGGTTTTTCTTTCCGGAATCATCGTCATCGATCTCCGCGGCGGAGTTGTCGGTGTCACTCGGGTCAGTATCTCCCTTAACGCCTTTTACCTGCATCTTGGGTTGTGCAATGACTGCTTGGTACGCAAGTGGAACTTCATTGCCGACGACGACCTGATGCTGCCCGCCGGCAACAACTAACGTCACAACGCCAGGTGCGGCTTCGATGGCGTGCTTGTCTACTTTCTCCGCATCGCGGATCTTGAACCGGAGCCGTGTTGCACAGTGGGTGACGCTTCGGATGTTCTCGGGCCCGCCGAGTGCTGGAATAACGTGCTCCGCTAGAGGCACAAAATCAGTTTTTGTGACCATGACTGTCCTTCCGCATGGTGTTTCCTTCCGTAAGGCGCTTCTTCTTTCGCGCATGAAAAAAGACCCGAGACGGGCCACAACGTGTCGACATTGCGTCCGTCTCAGGTCTTGCCCCCATATCCCCTGGGGTAACAATCCTGTGGATCTATGCCCCTAGAGTGCCACACGCCTCACATTGTTACAAGGATTGTGTTGCAGAACACAAAAAGCACTCTGTTCTTTTTACTTGAGCGGTATCTTCGTTTGATGGCAGGGTACTCGGTGGGGCTTGGGGGAGAGAGCGTGACGATCGTCCCTGAACTAGACGTTTTCGCAGGTGATGTGTATTATTTCTGAACGGTGTCTTTCAACGATATGAAAGACGCTGAAATCTGCCTAGTCAGTCGGTTTTAAAAGGCCTGACAAGGCGGTTTTACCTGCATAAACGTAGTCAACCAGATGCTTGCCGAAGCATCGGGAAACGTGGAGGATATGGCCAAGAAGGAAGGCGCCATCGAGGTTGAAGGCCGCATCGTCGAGCCTTTGCCCAACGCGATGTTCCGTGTAGAGCTGGACAACGGGCACAAGGTGCTCGCGCATATTTCCGGCAAAATGCGGCAACACTACATCCGTATTCTTCCCGAGGACCGCGTCGTGGTGGAGCTGTCTCCCTATGACCTGTCCCGTGGACGTATCGTCTACCGCTACAAGTAAGCAGATTTAGACCTATCAGCCTCCTCATCTCCGTAGGGCGGTAGAGCTTCCGCGGCCCGCAATTCAGCGGCCACCGCACAGTTCGAAAGACAATTGCCTCGTCAACAGCGTGTTTGACCAGCTTGTTTCCGCCCCACGAAACAGCCTCTGGCCACGGTGGCCGGAGCCTTGTCACAAGCTTCAATGCGCTACTCGGCGCCGACCGAGCACCATTGACCAATCGTCAAGGACGAATGGGGAGAAAACCACCGTGACAACCGGAAGGATTTTGCCATATGGCACGCCTTGCAGGAGTTGACCTCCCGCGCAACAAGCGCATGGAAGTCGCTCTTACTTACATCTATGGCATTGGACCAACCAGTGCTAAGCAGCTTCTTGAGAAGACAGAAATCTCTCCTGACCTGCGTACCGACGCTCTGACCGACGATCAGGTCGCGAAGCTTCGTGACGCTATCGAGGCCGAGTACACCGTCGAAGGTGACCTCCGCCGCCAGGTTCAAGCTGACATTCGTCGGAAGATCGAAATCGGCAGCTACCAGGGTCTCCGCCACCGTCGTGGCCTGCCCGTTCGCGGTCAGCGCACCAAGACGAACGCTCGTACCCGTAAAGGCCCGAAGAAGACGATCGCAGGAAAGAAGAAGTAATTTATGCCTCCGAAGACTCGTTCCGGCGCACGCCGTTCTGGCCGTCGCGTCGTCAAGAAGAACGTGGCCAACGGCCACGCCTACATCAAGTCCACTTTCAACAACACCATCGTGTCCATCACGGACCCCAACGGTGCTGTTATCTCTTGGGCTTCCTCCGGACACGTCGGGTTCAAAGGATCCCGTAAGTCCACCCCCTTCGCCGCACAGATGGCCGCAGAATCCGCAGCTCGCAAGGCTCAGGAGCACGGCCTGAAGAAGGTTGAAGTTTTCGTCAAGGGCCCGGGGTCAGGTCGTGAGACCGCCATCCGTTCCCTGCAAGCAGCCGGCTTGGAAGTCAATTCCATCTCCGACGTCACGCCTCAGCCGCACAACGGCTGCCGTCCGCCGAAGCGTCGCCGCGTTTAAGGGAAGAGGAGAGATAAACAATGGCCCGTTATACCGGTCCCGCAACACGTAAATCCCGCCGTCTCCGCGTCGACCTCGTCGGTGGAGACGCCAACTTCGAGCGCCGCCCCTACCCTCCGGGACAGGCTGGCCGCGCCCGGATCAAAGAATCCGAATACCTGCTCCAGCTGCAGGAGAAGCAGAAAGCACGCTTCACCTACGGCATCATGGAAAAGCAGTTCCGCCGTTACTACGCCGAAGCACACCGTCGCCCCGGCAAAACCGGTGACAACCTGATGGTCCTCCTGGAGTCCCGCCTGGACAACGTCGTCTACCGTGCTGGTCTTGCCCGCACGCGTCGCCAGGCACGCCAGTTGGTTTCCCACGGTCACTTCACCGTTAACGGCAAGAAGGTCAACGTTCCGTCCTTCCAGGTTTCTCAGTACGACATCATCGACGTGCGTGAGAAGTCCCGGAAGATGGTCTGGTTCGACGAAGCACAAGAAGCTCTTGCCGACGCCGTTGTGCCCGCATGGCTTCAGGTTGTTCCGTCAACCCTGCGCATCCTCGTGCACCAGCTGCCCGAGCGCGCTCAGATCGAGGTTCCGATCCAGGAACAGCTGATCGTCGAGTTCTACTCGAAGTAACAGCATCGCCGCTGTCGGCTATGTCGCTGTGGCCTTCATCGGTTACAGCGTTCATCGTCGCCACGGTTTATTCCACTTGTCCCTTCCAGGCGTCATATAGCGGTCGCCACCAGGAGGAATTACATCCATGCTCATTTCACAGCGTCCACAGTTGACCGAGGAATACATTGATTCCTCGCGCTCACGGTTCGTCATCGAGCCGCTCGAGCCAGGTTTTGGTTACACCCTTGGCAACTCGCTGCGTCGTACGCTGCTGTCATCCATCCCGGGTGCAGCGGTCACTAGCGTCCGCATCGAGGGCGTCCTTCACGAATTCACGACGGTTCCCGGCGTGACCGAAGATGTCTCCGACATCATCCTGAACATCAAAGGTTTGGTTCTCTCGTCGGATTCCGACGACCCCGTAACCATGTACATTCGCAAAGAAGGACCGGGCGAGGTCACCGCGGGTGACATCATGCCTCCGGCCGGTGTGGAGATCCACAACCCGGACATGCACATCGCCACGCTGAATGAGCAGGGCAAACTCGACATCGAGCTCGTCGTTGAGCGTGGGCGCGGATACGTTCCCGCTGCTCAGGCGACCGGCGAGATCGGGCGTATTCCCGTCGACCAGATTTACTCACCCGTTCTCAAGGTGAGCTACAAGGTTGAAGCAACGCGTGTTGAACAGCGCACCGACTTCGACCGCCTGGTTATCGACGTCGAGACCAAGAATTCCATCACTGCCCGCGATGCGATGGCATCTGCTGGCGGAACCCTGGTTGAGCTCTTCGGACTCGCCCGCGAACTGAACACCGCTGCTGAAGGCATCGAGATTGGCCCCTCCCCGCAGGAGAGCGAGCACATCCAGGCCTACGGCATGCCCATTGAGGACCTGAACTTCTCCGTGCGCAGCTACAACTGCTTGAAGCGCGAAGAAATCCACACGGTCGGTGAATTGGCATCGCGTACCGAGTCCGACCTTCTGGACATCCGCAACTTTGGACAGAAATCCATCAACGAAGTCAAGGTCAAACTTGCTGGCCTGGGCCTTGCGTTGAAGGATGCGCCCGAAGGCTACGATGTGTCGGAAATCGAAGGCTATGACGCCGAAACAGGCGAGTGGATAGACACCGAAGGCGAAGACATCGCCGAGTAACTAGCGGTATCGCCTACTCTGACCTCCGCAGCATTGGCAAAGTCGCCTGATCCCGGGTTAGTCCCGGAAGGACGTTTGCCCGAGGCGGACGAGTAGAAAAGTCGCTCACAATTTATCGTCACGAGGAGAATATTCCATGCCTACCCCTAAGAAGGGAGCCCGGCTCGGAGGATCCCCATCCCACCAGCGGAAGATCCTCTCCAACCTGGCAGCCCAACTTTTCGAACACGGCGCTATCCGCACGACAGACGCCAAAGCTAAGTTGCTGCGGCCCTACGCCGAGAAGCTCATCACCAAGGCGAAGTCCGGCACTCTCGCTGATCGTCGCAATGTCGCGAAGTTGATCCCGAACAAAGAGATCATCTCCGTACTTTTCGACGACATTGCGCCGAAGGTTGCCGACCGCAACGGTGGCTACACCCGCATCATCAAGCTGGAGAACCGCAAGGGCGACAACGCCCCCATGTCGCAGATCTCCCTGGTGACCGAGGAACTCGCCTCCAGCGAAGCCAGCCGCGCCACCCGCGCTGCAGCTTCCAAGAAAGCTGAAGAAGAAGCAGCTTCCGAGGCGGAGTAAAACGCGCAAAGAGATCGCCGCGACGTGTTTGCGGTGAGTCTAATCCAGCGCTTTATACAGCAGTGACCTGCATGGATACGATTCCACGCAGGTCATTTTGCTATATCTTAGGTGTCTGGTTTCGTGGACTATTATGTCGGGTCGAATTCAGCCTATTGTTGCGGATGGTGCCGTGCCGGTTGGTTTCGATCTGCGGCGTTCATTGTGGCGTGGTGTTCTGGATTTTCCGTTTCCATTGCTCGCTGCCGACCTATCTTTGTCGTCGGCTGTCGACCAATAATTCTTGCCACCAATTAATACGGTGCCGATTAGCAAGACGAGCCACGAGAGCATAGTCCACGAAAAGAGAATCACTCCCACCATATGACTAGGTGAAGAAATAAAGGGATTCATGGGAAGAATTGATGCAAACCCTGCACCTAGGACCGCGCCATCAACCCAACCCCAATACTTGATCGTCGCTAAAACGGGGACGAAGAATAGGGTGTAATACTGCTGTCCTAAACTTCCGGCCAAGATAGTAGCGAGGAGTAGCGCGGTTGATGTTATCGGCACAAACACCTGGGGCTTAGATGCGTAATACTTCCGAGCTAGATAAACGGCGAGAAGCGCCGCAACGACAACTATCGCGCGAAGGAGAAACACCGCGATCCCCGGCCAGTGCTGAGCTAAACCTACGCCCACGATAGATAGGTTTGCATACTCCCGGGGTGTTCTTATGTACGGCATTAATGTCGTGCGGTAAACGTCAGCGTCTTTAACAAGGATATAGCCGAGAATATTAAAGACTATGGGCACCGCCACTGCGATTCCGAGCGACTTCCACATTCGTTGCACGACCACGAGGAGGAGTAGGACAAAGAAAAATGGTTTGATCAAACCGAGGAATCCGATAGCAAGACCTGTGTGAATTGTTTTTTCTTTAATAAGGCCGCTTAGGGCGACAGTAAGAAGAAGAAAACAGATCCCGTTAACGTTGGAAAATATCAGAGTATTCGTAACGTTTTCAGTAAAGTATGCCGTCGTCACCGCTGCTGGAAACAGAAAACCACCTAATGTGTGTTCCGCAACACGGAAAAGAAGAGCTATTCCGACGATGATGGCGGCGGAGTTTGCCAGAATAAACCACCACCGGGATGTTTCTACATCACTCGATATCAACCCCACGGGCGAAAGAAGAACCGTGGCGCCAGGAGAATACAAGTAATGAGGGTCCCGTGTCGATAAATCTTCGATGTACACCGGCTGCCCGTGGACGAAGTTAACTAACGCTCTGTGGAGGTTAGAGAAATCGTCCACTCGGTCCGGAGTGTTGAATGGCTTGATAAAACTCCGCCACAGTACTGTTACCAGGCAAAACGCCCAGGCCGCGACCGTCGGACCATGGATATTCTGAAGTGGACTATGGGCGTGGGGCCGAGGTTTACTCTTCCAGTCATAGTTCGACTGGTGTTTGCGACGGGGTTTTTGCACGGAGTGCCGGTGGTTCGCCCCGTTATCAACGTCTGCTGTGCGGGACGCATGCCTAGCATGAGTTGACGTGCAGGACGTCGCGTCTGTCGGGACATACCGGGGCATTGTGCAGTCTCCTCACTCCGGACAGCGCCGGATATCCACACATCAGTCGTCGAGTATTAACGGCGAATTATTATTCTCCTATTCTTTATATTCTTTACTGACGGTCTAGTATTACGGCAGATTGGGCCCGCCTTATTTATGTTCGCTACACTTACCTGCGCTTATGCTCCACATTCAGTCCGATCACTATGTGTTGCCTTATATGCGGGCGAGTCATAGTCGCACACCGCCGTCTTGATCACTGAATCGGTTGCCACACCGTCCTCGACGGTGAACGTGATCGGCGTCCCGGGCTTCAACATGTCATCGTATTTATTGCCTTGGGGCTCGATGCTCTTCACCGTCGCCATGATCGTCCCGTTGGACGCGTCGCCGTTTACCGAGTCTACCGTGATCGTTGCGTCGTAATCCTTACCCATCGCCCCGTAGTAACCGGCGAACTTTCCCGTCCCATCAGGTTGAATCTTTAGGCTACGGCCATGTCCAGACCAATCGCCGGCAGCCCATCCGGCGGGTCCGGCGGCCGCCTTATCCGCAGCCTCGGAATCCTGTTCGCTCGGAGTTGCGGCTTTGTCGTCGGAAGTGGGATCGGCGCTTGACGTCGTCGATGATGATGTTGCTGAGCTGGAGTCAGCGGACGAAGACCCGTCGCTCGAACATGCTGCCAGGCTAAAGCCCGCCGCAGCGATGACGCCGATGGCGGCACAACTCGTAAAGCCTGAACGACGGCGATGAGTATTGTGCATGAAGAAGTGTCCCCCTTGGTAGGAATAGCAGTGATGGGATAGGGCACCACATAGGCGTGATAGCCAGGTCTATCGGGCTAGCTTTTGGTGATGCCATTGGAGTTCAGTACTGTCCCGCGTCAATTATGGCATCGTGGAGGGGGCTCCAGGGTCACAATCCGATCACAATGAGATCGGGCGCAATGAGATCGGGATCGGGGCTGAGCGCACGCCTGAACGCGCGCATCAACCGTCAGAAGTACGTTCGCCTATGCTCCGCATTCACTTTGATCACTGTGTGTGGACGTGTACGCGGGCGAGTCATAGTTGCAGACTGTCGTCTGGATGACTGAGTCTGTCGCAACGCCGTCCTTCACCGTGAACGTGATCGGCGTCCTGGGCTTGAACATGTCGTCGTATCGAGTTCCTTGAGGTTCACTGCTATCTACTGTGGCAGTAATGGTGCCGTTCGACGGATCACCTGTCGCCGAATTAACGGTGACTGTTGCGTCGAAATCCTTCGCAACAGCACCGTCGCGACCGATAAATTGGCCAGTCCCATCCGGCTGGATCTTTAGGGTTCGACCATGCCCAACCCAACTGCCAACAGCCCATCCGATCCCTTGGCCGGTAGCAGCAGCTGCTCCGCCCGCGTCGCCGCCCCCCTCATTCGCAACAGGAGGTTGCTGTCTTTGTGGATTGTCGGCACGTTCGTCGGGCGTCGGCTCGGCACTTGTCGACGTCGCCGTCGACGATGACGACGAAGTACTGGACGAGGAACTCGATGAAGATGACGACGAGCTACTCGACGATGAGACAGAACTGGAGTCAGTGGACGAAGACCCGTCATCTGAACATGCTGCCAGGCTGAAGGCTGCGGCAGCTGTGACGCCGATGACAACAAAACGTTTGAACCCTGATACGTGGCGATGGGCGGTGGGCATGGATCTGTGTCCTCCTTGGAAGACCTAGCGGAGATGAGACAAGACACCACACAGCCATATAGCCACGGCTATCGGTTTAGCCTGGGTGATGTCCATGGCACGTTGAATACTATGTTGTGTTAATTATTGCATCGCGGGGGCTTCTTCGAGGTCACAATCCGATCACAAATGGGGAGCAAGGGGAGGGGCCGAGTGATGTAGTGCCCGGACCACAGTACGTCCTGTGCCCTGTTAATTGGACTGCTAAGCGCCACACATGGGCATTGTCCCGTACGCGGCTTTATATTCAGGTAGTTTCGAGTTGCAGAAGGGTGAGGATCCCCCGGATTTCGCCATACCATTTTCGACGTCGAAGGAGTAGATATTTCCGGTGGTATCCGGGCCTGCACCTTCGCTACTTATAACCTTGAAGGTCATGACCCCTTTCCCGCCATCTCCGGAGGAATTAATAAATTGAAGAGTAGATTCACTAGATCCCGAGGTAACCGAACTCTCTGATAAACGTCCAGTGCCATCCGGATTTATTTCGAGGAGTCGTCGGTGCCCCTCCCAGCGACCAACCACCCATGAGGGGACATCAGCGGCCGCTTGATTCTCAGCATCCGCGTTGTTTTCTTCTGCCTGCGAGTCGGCCTCTGAGTTATCAACATCGGGATCGGGCTGATTGTCCTCCGAACCGTCAAGAGTCGGGTTCATCGACTTACTAGCAGTACTGCTGCGGGTACTCGATGGAGCAGAAGTCGTCTTTGTCGACGTGGTTGTCGACGTCGCTGTTGATGAGCTGTTGTTATTGTCATCGTTCGAATTACAGCCGCCGAGTACTGTGCCCAGGGCAGCGCTCAGACAAAGTGTGGCGATCTGTTTGCGCGCGCCGAACCTTTGTTGAGTGGGCCGCGGTGATGTCGGGAGCAATGAGGGGAAATTCATAGTTTTATCATTACTCACCCAATGAGCAGATGTGAAGGAATAGAAAATATGAGTTCGGGCACCAAGACTCATCGCCAAGCCCCATCAGTGCTGGTTTATGAAGCATCTAACAGATTGCAGCCTCAAACAGATACAGTGTCAGCGTGATTCCGAATGACAACGCGACCGCACAACCGGAACCGGACCATACCGACACCACGAACGACCTGGTTCGTCTTCGCCTCGACATTGCCTATGACGGCACCGACTTCCATGGGTGGGCTCGTCAAAACGATGTTCGCTCGGTTCAGGGGGATATTGAGCAGGCTTTCCGGACGGTGGTGCGTCAGCCGGTCCAGCTCGTTGTCGCTGGTCGGACGGATGCAGGGGTTCACGCCTCGGGCCAGGTGGCACATGTTGATATTCCGCGCGACATCCTGAGCACACGGAGCATCCACAACGATCCGTCGACATTGGTGTCACGCTTCGCCCGATTGCTGCGTCCCGACGTCCGCATCCGCGCGTGTTCGTTCGCCCCCGACGGTTTCGACGCGCGTTTTTCCGCGCTCCGTCGCCATTACGTGTATCGCGTGACGACGAATCGCGCCGGGGCCTTGCCGACGCGAGCACGTGACACTGCCGTGTGGGGCCGGCCAGTGGACCTCGAAGCGATGAACAACGCGGCTGAGGTGCTCGTCGGCCTCCACGATTTTGCTGCGTTCTGTCGCGCACGTCCCCATGCCACAACCATCCGTGACCTGCAACATTTCTCATGGCATGAGGTATCCACGGCAGCGGAACCAGACGTCTACGAGGCACGCGTGACGGCCGACGCGTTTTGCTGGAACATGGTGCGTTCCATCGTCGGTGCGTCGTTAGCTGTGGGGGAGGGGAAGCGGCCGGATGGGTTCATGGAGGACATGCTGGCCCATGATTCGCGGCACCCTATGGTTCCTGTCGCTCCGGCGAACGGACTGACGCTAACGGGCGTCGATTACCCTGCTGACGATGAGTTAGCTGCCCGCGCGGAGCAGACTCGGGGTATCCGGTCGCTCGATTAGCCGCAGGAGGTCGGACGCGTCCATAACAGTGTGGGCCTCCCGCCATCGCTGCGAATCCGGCCGTCGGACAATATCAATAATCGTCTCCGCCGAACCGTGCGTGATCACCCACGTGATAGAGGCGTCGCTGCAGTCCCAAATCTCCAGGTCAGCGTCGCGTTGGGGATGAAGAACACTCTTTCGTGCCGACGATTGACGCTGCACTGCGTCGAAAATCGAAGTGCGATCGCATTCCCCGCTCTGGTTATCGGACGTTGCTTCACCATCAGGAGGAACAACGATCGTGAATTTGGTTGATACCCACTCGCCGGGCGAATCAGTGATGACAGTGACGCGACGACCAGCTGCTCGAACACAGTCGGCCAAACGTTGGGCAGCCCTACACTGTAAAGAGCGATCGCCAGCCGGTTCGGCACTGCTCGAAATGATGGCGATCCGGCCGGATGAATCGGGAAGGACCACCGAACCAGTCGCAACGCTAGCCGGACTATGTAGAGGCTGGTTGTCCGAACTGTTCTGATCATCCTCAGCTAGTGCGCGGACGTCGCGAAGGTAGCCATCCCAACCGGGTTCCTGGCCAGCGTCGGGAGAAACCCAGGCTTGCCACCCGCAGCTGTGAATATATGAGATGACCTGCGACGAATCTGCGGTGGGTAGCTCCACAAAGAGTCGCCACGTGGTGGTTGGTCGAGTGGAAGAGTGGTCCCAGCCAGCGATAACGTCGGCACCAGTATGTGCCGTCGAGCTCAGTGTGATCGGGCACCGTACAACACGGTGGAGGACTGCGAGCATCACGGGAGCGGAATACGCATGAGTGAGGGGATAGAGTTCGATAATCGTTGAGTCCTGGCCGACAGAGTTAGATGTGCCGTAGCCTGCACGCGTCGATCCTGTGGTTGAGTCCCACGGCCATCGCCAGAATAACCCGATAAATATCGGCCCGACGCAGGCGATGACAACGAAGAAATCCCCCATATATGCCCCCAAAAATAAGAAAGATGGCCGCCGTTGAGCGACCACAACAATCTTATAAGAGATTCTGGAAAGCCGAAAGGCTATAAGAACTTCCTGACTTTTGAGAAAATTTCGGGATAGTGCGAATCAATTCGCTTTGCGGACAGGGCAATGGAGCCACCGAGCATCGCGAGGCCCACAATCAGGGAGTATGCAGCGGCGAACCACGCCCCGGTGAGACCGATCAGTGGAACAGCAACCGCCGGGCCAAGAATAATGGTGAATGCGGCCAGTGCAATAAGCATTGCCACGAAGGCCGGGCCAGATTGCCGTCCGTTGTTTCTCATTGTATTAACGCCGGGTTTGACAGCAGGGAAGGGGTTATAGGCGGAGAGGAATAAGCCGACCGCGGGTCCTGCAAAAACTCCACCGAGGCACGCGCCCGCAATAATCGCTTTCTGGTTGGGGGTGAAATCCGCGAAAAGCACCATGATGACCAGGCAGGGAACCAGCAACAGGACATCGAAAATAATGACCGCAATAGCGCGAGCAGTAACGATATCTTTTCCGCGTGTTCCAGCTGCCATGTGGACCCAGTTAGCTGGACCATCCATACCGATATCATTCGAAGCGAAGTTAGAGCTACCGACAATCGCGATATACAGGGAACCTACAACTAAACCATTGTTTCCAGTGGCAATCCCCATAATTAAGAATATGAGCGCCATGATCGGGAAACTCAAAATTGCGTATTTAAAGCGATTATCTCTCACCCAGTATTTCAACTGACGTGAGAATAATGCTCCGACGACGGTGTGGGGAACTCCACGGAGGTAAAAAGAGTCTCGTGGAGAAACATCTTCAGATTCTCCCGACGTATTGGCGGCGGACGCGAAATCACGATCGACTGACCGCGACCATAGATATAGGCCGGCGATAATGAAAACAACTGTGAGGACGGTCCGGATAACGAGGCTAATCCACGCGTGCTGAGCGGCGTCGTCTATCATCGCCGGGCCTGACGCGAGGGGTGTCCAACCCGCAATACGAATAACCCACTTAAGAATAGTGTCGGTTACCGAGGAGGCGAAGCCAGAAGCGAAAACCTGAATAACAACGAAAACAAAGAGGAAGAGAAATGTGCCAATGAAATAGAGCCAGTTTCGGCGTGAACGGTTACCTCCACTAGAACTCGATGTCACAATCAGGGCTTGATTAATAACGAGGAGACACGAAATCCCCAAAATTAATCCGACAATGCCAATGGCCGCCGTGAACCATTGTCCTGTCGCATTACCAGCCATAATGACCGCGACCATCGTGGCTATGGTGACACCGATGGCAATAATCGCACGACTTTGAACAACGATGGTGGGCAGTAACGCTCTCACCAGCGACGAAGGTTTAAGAGGGAATTGCGCTAACTTAGCTGGCTGAACCGTATTTTCCCCAGCCGGCCATATGAAAGCCAACACAAGCAGGGTTGTGGCCCCGAGTGCCGCGAAGGCAGTCCATGGATTGTCGGCGATAGGTCCACTCATATCGCCCGCCGAGTGTGCGCCGACCGCAGCTGCTGAAAACCGGCCCGTTCTACGGGCAATATCGACGCAAGAGCTAGCCGTAAACGCGACTCCCCCTATCGCGTACAGCGTCGTCATAATGACAAGAATCCATTGACTCGCGCCCTCATACCAGGACTTTTTCCATAACCGCATATGCAAGCGGAAAACCGCAGAACGGATTTCCTTATCGCTAGCGTGAAATGGTTGAGACGGCGACGCGGATTGAGCACCCGTCGATGGAGAACCCGCTACAGGCTCGGCGTTATTCGGATAAATCGGCTGACTCATGATGCTAACCACCCCAAACTTCCTTCAGCGAGTCTTCCGCCACCGACGAGGTTGAGGAATGTATCGGTCAAACTCGATCCATTGCGCACCTCATCGGTTGTTCCGCTAGCCAAAACCCTGCCATTTTGCATAATCGCAACGTGATCGCACAGCCCCTCAACAACTTCCATCACATGCGAGCTCATAATGACCGTTCCCCCGGCTTTGACGTACGTCGTCAAAATCGATCGAATAATTTGAGCCGACACGGGATCAACAGCTTCGAGGGGCTCGTCGAGAATAAGAAGTTCGGGGCGGTGAATAAGTGCCTGAGCCAGAAGAATCTTTTTTGTCATGCCGGCCGAATAATCGGCGACAATTTTATTTGCGGATTCTTTGAGATCGAGAACCTCGAGTAATTCATTAGCGCGTTTCTCGACGATTCCCTCATCCATTCCGCGCAGAGCACCAGAAAATTGGAGAAGTTCTTTACCTGACAAACGATCAAAAGTGGGTAAACCATCAGCCAAGAGTCCGAATGTTGCTTTTGCGGCTGCGGGCTTATCCCACACATTAATTCCATTGACCCATACCGAACCTTGATCCGGGCGGAGGAGACCGGTGGACATCGTGATCGCTGTGGTCTTTCCCGCACCATTAGGGCCGACGAGGCCATAAAAACTCCCGCGAGGAATGTCCAAATTCAATTGATTAACAGCTGGTTTTCCGCGGAAAGCTTTGTAGAGGTTACGAAATGCCATAGCGCACGATGTCGGATCATCCGAGAGCGGCGCGACATGGGGTTCATGGGGTGATGGGGTAGGGGTATCGGAAGCAGGGCCATTATCCGGTAGATTCTCCATGCCAGCCACATTAGCTGAAGATGAAGTTCTGTCCTGGCAATGATGTAGGTTATGGAGTGCGCAGCGAAACCTGCCGACTACGCAGGATCTGCAGAAAATGGGGGATTACGGGGGAATCATGGCAAGTTCGAACCACGATGGGCCGGGTCACGACGACCACCAGCGGGGACGTGCATCTGCTGGTGGCGGTAAGGACTATCAGCAGCCGACGTCCAGTGCACAGTTAGCTGGATACCGATTTGTTCGTAAGCAGCTGGAACAGGCCCTGGTTTGTGCGGATACCCGCATGGTTCACGACGTTCCCGGGAGCCGACGCCGAGCCCTGGCGATCGGTGTTGTGCTGAGCGTTCTTGGTATTGCCGGTGCTGGGATTATGGCGATGATGCGGCCCGACCCCGCGATTGGAGACCACACGATCCTCATCGCAGCAGATACCGGCCAAATGTTCGTGCGCGTTAATGACACACTCCATCCGGTGACGGATCTGGCCTCGGCGCGGCTCGTGGTGGGCAAAGCGGAAGAAGCCCACCGAGTATCGAGCAAAAATCTAGCTTCCCTGTCGCGCGGGGAGTTCATCGGGCTCCGGGGGCCGTCGGATTTGCCGCCGCAGGGCAATGCGGAATCGACGGAGGGATCGTGGGGAGTATGCCATTCGCCGGATAACCCCCGGTCATCGAATAAATCTCGGTCGGCAGATGGCCTTCGGTCCGCGGATAAGTCTGGTGCTCAGAAGATGCCGTCGCGCGCTCCCGGCGCATCGTCCTTGGTGAAGAAAGCTGCCTACAACGAGGGTAAGAGTGCTGATGACGAGGGGGCCGACGACGTCGAGAATGACGTCAAACCTGGTCAGAATAGTCGGGGTACGTTATCGGTGGCGGTGGCCGAGTCCATGCCACTCGATGCTCGCTCGGCGATCCTCCGGGCAGAAAGTGGGATGTGGTTGATCAGCCCGGATTCGTCCGACGGGCACCCGTATCGGCGCTCACTTCTTGCCAAGCGCGGTTCCATCCCCGAGCCGGCAGTTTCGCGGGCATTGGGCATTTCGTCATCGATCATTCGGGATGTCCCGGATTCCTTCGTCGAAGCGATCCCCCGCGTCGATGATGTTCGTACTATTCGATCATCCATGCCGGCCGGCGGCGAGTCTGGCTTACGGCGACCCTTCAACACCATCGGTACCGTCATCATCGCTGATCAGCATGGTTCGTCCACGGGGCGCTCGGCAGATCCTTCATCGACGCACCGACAGACCGTCGATAATCGCCCATCCCATGAATCTGGGGCCACTACACGCGACGATGCAGCCGCCGACGATGGTGACGTTTACGTTGTGCGTGACCACGGAATTGCTCCTTTAGCTCCCGTGCATGCTCGTTTGCTGCTTTCGCGACCAGGCGTGGTGGTTGAGCGGGTGAGCCCGGCGGACATATCAGACATACCGACGGCCGACGAACTGAACTGGGGAACCATACCGGGGGAGAAGCCGGAGTGGGCTCCGCGAGAGGGGCGGCTCTGTGCGGGGACGGTAACAAGCCCACGCGAGAAGCAGCGACCCGCAACCGATACCGAATCTGCAGAGGTGGGTGACGCCGATATCCTGACGTGGTCGGAGGCGACAACCTTCCCGCATGGTGCAGTGCCTGTCGTTCAGGCGGAGCAGGCGGTGGCCGTCGGCAAGAAAGAGGAGGAACGGCTCACGCCTCGAACTGCCGATTATTACTCCGGGCCGGCTCACGCGGTGGCCGTTGATACTGGCTCGGGGTATGCGATCGTGAGTTCGGATGGCCGGCGCTTCGCGGTGGATTCGTTGGAAACACTGCAGATCCTGGGGTTTCGTACTCCCACAGTGGCACCGTGGTCGGTAGTCCGGCATCTTGCTGAGGGAGAAAACCTATCCCGCGATCGCGCGTCAAAAATTATTGTCGCCGCCGAGCAGCCATGACCGCGGCACCCACTGCACACAGAATCGTGAGCGGGATCGCAATCACCGTCATCACCATGCGGCGGTGGGAACGATGAGCAGCAGCGGCGGGCATGGTGATGTCAGGATCGGATGCTTCCCGAGACTCCGTGGGGATCACACCACCAGACTCTGCGTGCCGACGCGCCATCCCCACCGCCCGAGCAGGATGAACCATCCCCGCCTGAGACCCAGCCCCAGGCGTTGCCGTCGCCGCAAGAATCTGACGAACATCAGACGGACTCAAATGCGGAGCAACCTCGAGCATCAAGGCCACCGTGCCCGATACGAGCGGGGCTGAAAAGCTCGTCCCGACAAAAGGCTGAGGCGTTGGTTCCTCCGCCATGGCAGGATTCCGCTGAATCTCCGCAGGATCAGTGGCCGCCATAATCGGCGATGACCCCAGCTGAGGGCCCATCACAGGGCCACCGGGGGCCGTAATATCGCCGCCGGCGAGGGCATAATCCGCCCGCCGATGACGATCACCGCCAACGGCCCCCACCGAGATCACCGTCGGTTCATGGGCAGGATAAGCATTCATTCCATCGTGACACGGGCCCGTGGAATTCCCCGCCGCCGCGACCACCGTCACCCCGGCGCTCTCGGCACGATCCAGCGAACCACGAAGATGCTCGATCCCCTCGGGCTCCATCCGTGGATCTGTGCAGGCAGCGACCGAAATATTGATCACGCGTGCGTGCGCGTCGACACTCCTATTAATTGCGTCCGCAACACCAGTTAAGGTACCCGTTTTCGGGGACCCGGTCGAAGGCGACGCAGGCTGCCCGCCTTCAGCATCGCCAGAGCGCGGACGTGGCTGGGCGTGAGCACTCGTCTGTCGTATGGACAACAATTCAGCATCCGGAGCTACCCCACGTGCACGTCCGTGACCAGCGATAATCGTCCCGACGATTGTTCCATGCAGATCACAGTCCTCAGTGCCATCGGTGTCGCCCAAGAGATCCCCGCCGCCAACCAGCGTCGGGAGATCGACATGGCGATTTACCCCCGTATCAATGACGGCCACCGTGATTCCCCGACCCGTTGCCAAACGCTGAGCCTCGGCCAACGAAGGTAAGGAATCCACAGGGGTGAGCATATCCGTGGCGAAACCACGCCGGGATAACTCGATTTCCGTTAGACCGCGTGAACATTGGGTCTCACGAGCGCCGACGTCGGCAGCGTATGACCGCGGAGGACCGTATGACCAGGGAGAATCGATGATCGTCGGCGATAAAACCCCGATCGTGACGCATACGGACGCGAGGGCACGTCGTGAAGAAGAACCAACTTTCTGGCTGGTAGATGGGGCGGAGATAGAGAAGAAACGGGCCGAGTTGGTAGCCTTCAGAGAGTGTGGCATGGCGATTACCCCAGCCCACGAATGACGGTGAAAATCCCAGCCACCCACAACGCGAGAGGGATCGCCGCAGCCGTCATGATGGCTTCCATAATCTCAATCGCCTTCTGAATCGTGGGGTCCGTTACTCTCCATTGGGGCAGGACGGGAATAACTAACAGCAAGGCGAAAACAGACGTTCCGGCAGCTAGAGCCACCGTGTGCATCGTCCCGACGGGATAATCAGCCAAAAACAGAGTCAGTGACGTAATGGCGAGGCACACGAGCGACGTTGCTCGAGCCAAAGCCTGGACTGAATATCGCGCTTGCAGGCGCGCGCGAAGCCCCTCGGCGATGGCAATCACCAGAATGAGCGACGCTGTTCCGGCCGACGGAGAGGACCACGCGAGGCACAGAGCAGAAAGAATGATGACGGCCGCGCAGCCTGTGGACATGCCCGTATGAATGGCATGTGCCAGGTGGACACGGTGTGGGCGATCGGGGAGAGGCGGGCTATCGGCCTCATCGAGCTCACTCCCCGTCGACGGCACAGGGTCCGGACGAACCCCAGCGCAGCGAAGTGCGAGCATCCCGGTCCACGAATGGATGAAAAGTGCGAGCAGCAGCCAGACGCAAAACACGACTTGAGGGGTCACGAAGGAGAAGAACGTTAACCCCAGCGGGAGAACCATGATCCCGGAAAACATGAGGAGGGCGATGGCGGGAATGATGTCCGATGATTTATTAATCGCGCCGGGATTTTTCCCGATTGAATTGCCCGCCACTGTTGCGGAATTTTTCTTAAAAACGCTGAGATGAAAGAAAGCTACTGCTCCGCATACCAATGCTGTGCAGAGACAGCTGAGGGATACCGCCATCCAGGGAGATGACCAGCTCAGAGTGCCCAGCGCCCACGCAGCAGCCCACCACAATGCTGTTGACTCAAGGACGTAGGAACTATGCGGGGGAGAATTCCGAGTCCACAAGGATGCATATTGCCCGTCAGTTTGTGATGAATAGTTTGTATCCTTTTTTCCGCTCCCATTGATACCCGATGTCTTTATTGTGTGGTGGGTCTTAATGTAAGCAAGAAATACGCAAAAAGAAGAGGAGAGTAAAGCAACAGCGACGAGGCACCACCACGGGAATAGTGACGAATAAGCGAAAAGAGATAAGAAGTACCCATGCCCATCCGGGGAGTTCAAGGGTGGATTATGTCGGGTGATCGACGTAATTTCGTCCCAGAGTCCCCAATTCTTGGAAATCACATTGACCAGTTGGGGAATAAGGGACAATGCCACCAACGCCATAATCGTGATGGGTAAGATTCCGCGGTTAATGATGTGTCCGAAAAAGTGATTATCACGGGATTGAGATAGAGCTTCCGCTGTGGCGATGTGAATATCGTTCCCGGACCACGGACGCGTGGTTAATAAGAGCGTATCGCCAGGTTGAACCCCATAATCCGCCAATGATGCGTCATACTGAATAGCTCGGCCGTTACTGGTTATGAGCCGCCACGGTGTTGGTGGGGCAGTGGTATCAAGAACCCGTCGTTCCCGAAGAGAATCCACAAGGTCACAAATTAATTCTGTTGCCGGTTGGTGCGTAAGTACCGTGACATCAAGACAATGCCGGTGGAGAGGTTCGTGGATATCGTCGTCGATTAATAGGTTACTGAATAACGAGTTATGCGCTGAAAAGTCAGTAGGATAAACAGATAATTGACGGCCATCATTGCTTGCCGATTCATTTCTTTCAACGTTTTCGTTCTGTTGAAATCCCAAACTGGCGAATGATTCATCGGGTAGTTCAAGAATGATGCGTATTCGTGTTCTCGTTAGATCAATTCGTGGGCTCGTCGTTACTTCGTTGTTTTCCCCCGCCTGATATGCGGTTGACCTGCGAAAATCGCGTGTGTTTGTGTATGGCATGTATCCCCCATTTCCCCCGAATGCTATGCCGGATAACAAGTTTCGCATATACTACCCACATTGCACAGTCTGAGGGGATCCATGCTGTGTATATCGTGATCAGCCGCAGGTGGCTAGGGGGCAGTCAGTGGGGAATTCATCCGCGCAGTCGGTGGTGCGTCGTTCACCCGAGCATGCCGACGGGAACAATGACTCCTCCGCAGCGACGTCGATACAGACAGTCGTTCCTTATGCCGACAGATGGTGCCCGGAGCTTCCAGAATCTCGTGAAATCCCGGTCGATCAGCCGCCAGAGGCCCCGCGTTCCCCTCAGCAGCCGCTTTTTCGTCGGCTCTTGCCTTTAGTGATGGTGGTCGCGGTGCTCGGGATGGTCGCCATCATGGTTGTTTCCGGAAACGCGGCCAACCCTATGACCTACCTTTTCCCGCTGATCATGGTTGCGTCCATGGTAGGGATGGTGACGGGGAATCAGGCTCAGTCTGTCGACGAACGACGCCGTGTGTATCTGAGGCACATTGATCGATGTCGGCGTGAATCTAGGGAAGACGCTGAACAGCAGCGCTCCATGATGGAGTTTGTGGATCCCGATCCCCACACCTTGACGCTTTTTGTGGGAAGTGACCGCATGTGGGAGCGGGGTCGGTACGACGACGATTTTGCCCATGTGCGCATCGGAACCGCGTCTCAACGTGCGCGAACCCACGTGAGTATTGGGGAAACCAATGCTGTGGAAGATATTGATCCGATTTGTGCCCTGGCCTTGCGCCGCGCGCTCAGAGAATCATTGGTGCTCTCAGATGTTCCTGTGTGCCTGGCGCTGGGTGACTTTTCGACGGTGTACATCGGCGGGGCAGACGGTCGGAAAGTCGTTCGCTCGCTGCTGGCCCAGTTAGTCACTCTGCATGGTCCGGAGGCTGTGCGGATTATGGTGTGCGGCCATCCGCGATCGTGGCCATGGCTGCCATGGATTCCCCATTCGGACGGTCAGGAGGCGTTCTCCGATCCCGAGGAAGTCGTGACGGCCTTGGACGAATTGTGGTCGGATATGTCTGGAGCCTCTGCCTCTCGCGATGACTCCGGGCCTCAAGTTGTTCTCATTATCGACGGTGCCGCGCCTCTCACCGTTGCCCATCACCCGGCGGTGACCAGCGTGATTGTCGTCGGCACGCCTGACGAGGATGTGATGCCGGAAACCCAGCGCCAGCAGCGTCGACATGTGATGGACCAGTGGGAGGCTCACGCTGCGGACGAGGGCATCGCACTTCGAGCTGATCATGGGATGATCTCGGCATTAACGACGTCGGGCCTGGATACATTTGCTCAGGCCGATACGCTTTCTGAGCAGGAACTTGATGTTCTCGCCCGCTCGATGGCGCGGTACACGCGGCCGACGGCTGACGTGCTCGCTGAGCACTCCTCGGGAGGAATCGACGAAGTAGAACTTGTGCTCGGTGTGGCGACACCTTTTCTGGTCTCACCGTCGTCGGCATGGACTGAAAAGCGGGGAGCGGAGCGTCTTCGCATCCCATTGGGCCTCAACAGTGACGGTGACCCGTTCTACCTGGACATCAAAGAATCTGCGGAGGGTGGATCGGGGCCGCATGGTTTATGCGTCGGTGCGACCGGTTCGGGCAAGAGCGAATTGTTGCGAACCTTGGTGCTTTCGCTTGTGGCGTCGCATTCACCTGAGCAGCTCAACCTCGTTCTTGTTGACTTCAAAGGTGGCGCAACGTTCATAGGCATGGAACGGTTGCCCCATGTTGCAGCGGTGATCACGAACTTGGACGACGAATCCGCGCTCGTTGACCGTATGGAGGACGCTCTCCAGGGAGAATTGACCCGGCGCCAAGAATTCCTTCGCGCGCACGGGGTGTCGTCCTCGGTGGAATACGCCGATATGCGGCGTCAATATGCTGGCCGCGGAACTGGTGATGACAGTGATTATCCGCCTCTGCCGGCACTCGTCATCATTATTGATGAATTCTCGGAATTATTGAGTGCGCATCCTGGTTTCATCGACACCTTCGTGGCGATTGGTCGATTGGGGCGCTCTCTGGGGGTCCACCTTCTTTTAGCGACGCAGCGACTGGAAGAAGGACGATTGCGGGGGCTCGACGCTCATCTGAGTTACCGCATCGGGCTCCGCACATTCTCTGCAGGGGAGTCGAGGATTGTTCTTGGCGTCAACGACGCCCACACTCTTCCCAAGGAACCCGGTTATGGCCTCGCCCGAGTGGGTGGGGATTCCATTACCGCATTTCGCGCCACCTATGTCTCCCGACGCTGGAATGGTTCGGTTGCATCGGAGGCTGCTGGTTCCTCCGGCGGGGTGGCAGCGTCGCCACAACCATCAACGATTCTGCGCATTGCCATTGACCGTTTGAGTATCGACGGACCCTGCGCATCGGAGGTGGCACGCTTTGTACCTGCCCGAACGATATGGCTGCCGCCCTTACCTGACATCTTAACCATGTCCGAATTGAATACTCGGACTCGTCGTCTCACACGTGACCACACCTGTTCCAACGAAGGTCTTCAGATAACGATCGGCCTGATCGACGCACCACGGACCCAACGTCAAATCCCATGGGCCATTGACCTGCGGGGATCAGCCGGACATATCGGCATCATTGGTGGCCCGCAGTCAGGAACAACAACCGTGGCACGAAGTGTGGTCACGACGTTGGCGTTGTCCCGTACCAGTGATCAGGCGCAGTTTTATGTCCTGGACATGGGCGGATCCGGCCTAGGAACTCTGGAACGATTGCCGCACACGGTTGCCGTGGTTCACCGTCATGAACATGACCGCATCCTTCGTCTGGTCAATGAAGTCGCTGTGTTAGCCGAGGACCGTCGGGAGGAATGGCTCCGGCAGGGGTGGGCCGGCGTCGATGCTGCCCGCGAGCATGGGCTCAGCGACATCTTCGTGGTCATCGACGGGTGGCACGTCATAACGACAGATTTCCCCGACGTGGCCGATGCTCTCGGGCTCCTCATTGCAGACGGCCTCTCGGTAGGAATTCATGTCATTATTACGGCCAATAGATGGTCCGCACTGCGGCCCCAGATCCGTGACTTACTCGGAACGAAAATTGAATTATCGCTGGGAGACCCCCTGGAGTCACTGATTGATAGGAAATTATCTGAACGGATACCCAGCCGCCCAGGTCGCGCAATCGTGAAATGGAAAGGGACCAGCCTTCATGCCTTGGTTGTTCATTCAACGAACCAAGACATTGCCGAGGTGACGCGCATAGCAGCGCAACGAGGGGACACTCGAGTTCCCGCGCTACGGGTTCTTCCCGACGTCCTCACACGTGAGGAACTCGACCCCGTTCTTCCTCCAGCGATCGCGATGGGCCGCGAGAGCGTGCGTCTATCAACGTGGTCGTGGTCAACGGTGGCAAGCCCGGCCATGCTCATCGTCGGAAAAGGGGAGAGTGGACGAACAGAGACGCTTCGCTCGCTCATCCACGGAATTACAAGCGCGTATAAGCCGAAGAATTTCGGGAAGCAACCGGCGACGGATGAAGACGCGAAAGCCGATGGCTCTGCAGCTGATGCGACGAGCACTGTTGATGCAACAAGCACGGATGATGTGCCAACCGCGGCCATTGTCGTCATTGATCCACGACGAACCTTGCTGGCAGAAGTCCCGAGCGATTATGACGCTGGATACGCCTCGACACCCTCCGCCGCAGACACTTTGATTGCCCAGCTGACCACCACCATGAACATGCGTCTGCCTGGTGATTCCATCACTCCGCAGGAGCTGAAGAACAGATCGTGGTGGTCCGGCCCAGAGATATTTCTTCTTATCGACGATTACGACCTTCTCACGATTTCGCCGTCCGTTATGAGTGGATTTGTCAGCGTGCTTCCACATGCTCGTGACATTGGGGTGCATATTGTTGTGGCGCGACGGGCATCAGGAATGATGCGCGCAGCTCACGATCCTCTGCTCGCAGGAATGCGTGCCATCAACGGGGTAGTCGCGCTGCTATCCGCAGATAAAGACGATGGCCCATTATTCGGGGTGCCATTGCGGCCAGCTCTTCCAGGCCGAGCGCACATCGTTGTTAACGGGACGACCAGCGAAATTCATTTCGCACGCGCGCAGCTTTCACCGGAGGACAGCGCCGAAGAAGAGGACAAGAAATGTAGTCCTGCCGGCACTGACACGGATGACACGAACGCGGATGATACGGACTTAGCCGACGACATCACGGCAGACAGTAATAACACCGAACAGAAATAGCACCGAAAAATTAAACGGGGTTGAGACACAAGGGGGAACTACGTGACTGTGAGTACGACGACAAGGAACTACGCGTCACCAAGCTTTACGCCGACGATGCCTCCAGATAATCATCAGGCTCGTATAAAAAGACACACCGAGTCCAGCCGAGGTCAGAGCGTCCCGGACGTTGTCTCCATCGGTCGTAACAGCCGAACCGAACAACGCATTGTTTTGTGCCCGTCATGGTGGGGTCTACTCCGTCGGAAACGATGGGCTGATAACTACATCGACGATGATGCACAGCGATACCAACATCCGGATACTGACCCTTCCTTCGCACGCTCGGCGTTAACAGAGAGCGCACCTACCATCCTCCCGATGTCCGACGCGCTCTGTAGCATTGAGCCTGCTCTCCGCCCTATTTCGTTCGTCCTCCACATCGCAGGGCAATACGCGGGGCTAACAGCACTGACACTTCCCGCCGACGAAGCAATGACCGACCTCGTCCCCATCGGTGACGGAAAGTCCTTCATGGACCCCCTGATCGCCGTCGTGAGCGCAGAAATTGAATCTGCCGTGGAGACCGGCCGAGTCCCGAGTTCGCGTGAGCGAGACCTGATTGGACCCGAGGGCGTCGAAGTCCTTGTTGTTGCTACAGACACCGCGACGAATAAGCCCGGTCGGGGCGCTGAACTTGTTGAATATGCCCTGGAGAAGCTGAACGAGGCGTCCATTCCGGCGATGCGAGTCGGCATCGAAGAGATAGAGATTTCGGCGCGTATGGCCGGAGTTCTCTCGCGCGATTCGCACAACGATGTTCGCCCTATGGGCAACGAGGCCCACCGCGCGGGGAACGAAACGCACCGTGATGGGGATGACACCGCGTTGCCTCGGGGAGGGCGAACCCAACAGAGCCCACACAACAGGGTGCGGACGGATAAGGATGTTTCACCAAACCCCACGAAACGAAAGGCAACCGACCTTCGTCCGCCGCGCCGGGATTATCGGCGTGGAGGGTTCCTACTCCGCCACCGCAATGCGCTCGCGGTCACCATGTGCACCCTTGTCCTCATCGGGACAGCTCTCGCCGTCACACTGCGCAGCGGCGGAAATCATGAGCAAACGAATCAAGCAGAGGCCAACTCTCAACACATTGATGGCGACGAGCGGGCAGAGGGGAACGATGCAACCGGGGGACAAACAGCACTATCCGCCACGCCAGCAAGTAGCGACCACCACGATCAGCCAGGAGGAATCGTCGATAACGGAATTGTCCGGGCGGCCCTGACTTCTGGATGGATACGGTCTCACTCGTCGACGCCGGAGCGCCTCATTTTGGAAGATCCTGCGGATGAAGACATACGGATCCTGGTCTCAGGGCATCCCGTCCAACCAGACGTGACCGACGCACACCTCCGTGAACACGTGGAATCAATGGTCCAAACCCGCGCTGAGTTTTCCAACTACGCGCCCGAATCCGCGTGGCGACAAGGTGCCGTGAGCTACGAAGAACGCCCAGAAGGCGGATCGGTGGTTCAGTGGACGACATTTTTGCAAGAAGGAAAACAAGTCAGCGTCGGATGCCAATGGAAAGGGGAGCTCACCGCGAAACGCACAGCGGCATGCTCGACCGCCGCGCGCAGTGCGGAAGTCATGCCCTCATGATGCGGAAATCCATTCCAGTAGGCGTATTTGCCCAGCATATAGGGTCAAGGCAGTTAATCGTGGGTGCGAAAAGGCACCCGCCAGAAAAAATTTTAAATAGGTGGGAACCGATCGACGACTAATGAGTCTGTACTCATACACCGCCACAACACCACGGAAAACCTCGGGATTGTAACGAGGCCGTGGGGGCGGAATCCGATATCAACACATTTCACTAAGACGGGGGAACCAATGAGCGGGCTTTTTGCTACCGAACACGAACTGATGACCACGACGGCTGGGAAAGTGGATGCCGTCAATGACCAAGTCCAAGCAGAACTTCAACGCCTACAAGGCACTGTCGACGGCGTAGCGGGAGCGTGGAAAGGAAACGCCAGCGTCGCCTTCGGCGAACTCATGGCCCAATGGAACGACGCCGCGCTTCGGCTCCGTGAAGCGCTGAGCTCCATATCAGACAACATTCGCGCGAACGCCTCGGCATTCGCCACCACCGAAGAACAGAACGCCGCATCATTCACCCAGCTAGGCGGCTTGTCTTTATAAACCTTCGCGCCGTCACTCTGACCAACCACGAAAAACATAAGGAAGAAAGAGAACAGCACTATGAGCACCGATATGATCCACTACAGCTTCGGCGACATCGCGGCAGCCAGCGGAGACATCACCCAAACATCAGCACGGATCAACGGCTTACTCGATGAGCTCAAAAGCCAGCTGGCACCCATGGTCAGCACCTGGACCGGTGAATCTGCCTCTGCATATCAGGCAGCCCAGCAACAATGGGACACCGCCGCAGCCGACCTCAACCAAGTCCTTGCCACCATCGCAAGGGCAGTGGCAGACAGCAATGATTCCATGAGCGATATCAACCGCTCGGCTGCAGCATCCTGGAGTTAGCGTAAAACCGTTAGCGTAACTCCCAAGGACTCACAGGTGGGTTGACGAGGGCAGCGTGGAAGCCGTCAATGGAGAAATTCACCAATTCATGCAGTGATTATTCATCATCACAGTTGAACTGCACGAAAACGGTAAATAAAATTCAAGGAATGAATTTTCTGCGTTCAGTGCGGTCCAGCTTCCCGCGCACAGCGACCCACCGTCGGTCAACGGCACCGGGACAGTCAGCCGCGGGCACACAACGGCCCTACACGCTGGCCCGCGCTGTCGCCACACTGGGAACGTGCGCAACCCTCGTCGGCGTCAGTGTTGCCGGATGTACCTACAACTCCGAAGGAGCGGGAACATCCGACGACCCCACCGAAACGATCTCAGTTCCTAAAGACGACGCCATCGCCAACTCCGTACCCGCAGCGCTGAAACAAAAAGGCACCTTCACCGTGGGAACGTCGGCGGACTTCGCCCCACTCGAATTCATCGGAAACGATGGGAAAACCATCGAAGGCGCCGAAATCGACATGGCCAAAGCCGTCGGAGACCTCTTCGGACTCACCACGCAATTCACCAACGCAAGCTTCGACAGCCTCGTAGCATCCGTCGGCACCAAATACGACGCAGGATTTTCATCGTTCGATGTGAAACCCGAACGCCTCGAACACACCAACATGGTCACTCTGTACACATCGGGGACCAAATACTCCGTCCTCAAAGACAACCCGCGGGACATCGACCCCAGCGACATTTGTGGTGACTCCGTCGCCGTCCTCACCGGCTCCGTCTACGAGGAAATGGCCAACGACAAGAACGACGAGTGCAAACACAACGGCAAAAAGGGAGTCACGATCCAGTCGTACAAAAACTCTGCAGACGTCGCCACCGCCGTCGCCGGAGGAAAAGCTGACCTCTGGTTCTCCGACTCGCCCGTCGTCGACTATGCAGAGAAGCAATCCAAAGGGCGCGTCCAGCCGATCGGAAAAGTCGTCGACTCCACTCCTAAAGCCGCGATCGTCGCCAAGAATGACACCCAACTTGCCGACGCCATCCATGCCGCCATCCAAAAGCTCATCGACGACGGGACGATGAAGAAAATCCTGGCCAAATGGGGAACCGAAGATTCCTTCATTTCCGAATCGCAACTCAACCCCAAGCCAGATGATGACGCATAAACCCCAGCGCGACAGTCAACACGCCAGACAGCGCACGACTACGAGCCGCTACGCCAGCCACCGCGCCACCATCGTTGCGGCACTGACGCTCGTTATCGCAGGAGTGCTATCCGGCTGCACATATAAATCCGAAGAAAGCCCAACTGGAAATAACGCAATAGAGTCCACAATCGATGCCCTCACCACCAACGATGACATCGCGAAGACAGTGCCTGAGCCGATCAAGTCTCGTGGAACGCTCATCGTTGGGACCTCGGCCGACTACGCGCCCGCCGAATTCGTCGGCTCCGATGGCAAAACCCTCGAAGGATTCGAAATAGACCTCACGCGGGCACTCGCGCGCGTGATGGGTCTCCACGCAGACATCCGCAACTCAACTTTCGACAGCATCATTCCGTCCGTCGGCACGAAATTCGACGCCGGAATCTCCGCATTCACCATCAATGAAGAGCGAATGAAACAAGTGAACATGGTCAGTCTGTACGACTCCGGGCGAGCATTCGGGGTCGCCAAAGGAAATCCCAAAAACGTCGACCCGGAGCACCTGTGTGGGCACTCCGTAGCTGTGCAAACAGGGTCCCTGCACGAAGAAGTCGTGACCGAAGAAGCGTCCCACTGCGGCAGCGGCGAAAAGCTGACCATCCAAAGCTACAAAAACCAAACCGACGCGTCCACGGCCGTCGTGGGAAGAAAAGCCGACGTCATGGTGGCAGATTCGCCGATAGTCTCCTACGCAGTGAACCAATCCCAAGGGCGCCTCGACACCGTCGGCACTATCGTGAACCGGGCGCCCAAGGCAGCGATCGTTGCGCAAAACAATCGACCCCTGGCAGAAGCCATTCGAGCCGCCACGCAAGAGCTCATTGATAATGGCACCATGAAAACAATCATGGACGCGTGGGCCAACAAGGGATCCGACATCCCCGAAGCCCAAATAAACCCGCCCGTGTCTTCCTGACACCTGACGACAGACCGACCGACCCAGAGGAGCCCATTGCTACCGCTCAACCGCGAATTCTCCCACGTCGCCCGCTCCATGACCCGAGACCTCCTGGGATACATCAGCCACGACGACTTCATCAGCTTCGCCGGCGGAGCCCCCGACCCCACACTCCTGGACACATCGGGCATCACGGAATGCGTCCGCACGGTGCTAGACGACAGCGGGCCCGATGTCTTCCAATACTCCGTCACAGAAGGCGAACCCGAACTCCGGCAAGCAATGGCTCGGGAAATGCAACGCCGGCACCTGCCCGCCCGCGCGGACAACATCCTCATCTCCACCGGCAGCCAAGAAATACTGTTTTTACTCGCCCGCGTCATCATCAACCCAGGGGACACGGTCCTAGTCGAAGCCCCCACCTACCCCGCGGCCATCCAAGCATTCACCATGGCCGGAGCGCGAGTCATCCCCGTGCCCTGCGACGATAACGGCATCATCCCCTCAGAACTCGAGCGCGCACTACGGGACTACGACCCCGTCATCACCTACCTCATCCCGGTCTTCCAAAACCCCACCGGCCGCTCAATGAGCGAGCGTCGGAAAGAAGAGGTACGGCGCGTTCTCGCAGGTCAACGAAGTTTACTGGTCGAAGACGACGCGTATTCGCCCTTAGCCTTCGACGGAAACGCGCGCGAACCGCTCTGTCACGCCTACGAGTCCGAATCCGGCGCGGTTTACCTGGCCAGCCTGTCGAAATTCCTGTCGCCAGCATTCCGTATCGGGGCCGCACTGATACCAGATTGGCTACTCCAACCAATGGTGGTTGCCAAACAAGTATCGACGCTGCACGGGTCCGTGATCGACCAGCGCGCTGCCGCACTGTGGCTCGACAGGGTAGAACCGGACGGCGTCTCCTCGCGCGACCGCGCCCTGGGAACGATGCGGGCAACCTATCAGGCCCGATGTAATGCCCTGCGTACACAATTACTCGACATCGTTCCCGATGGGACGCATATCACCGACCCCGATGGCGGCATGTTTGTGTGGATAGATTTCCCGGACGAATTACGTCCACAGGTGAATACGCTGTCGCTCATCGACGACGCAATAGAACACGAGATCGCTTTCGTCCCGGGCACGGAATTCTTCCCACACGACTCCCAGCCGACTTCGGTCTATCGGAACGTCGAAAGAAAAGACAGTACGACGATCGACGCGGACACGAAACTGGAAGGGCAGCTTTCCATACGGTTTTCCTTCGCGGGGAATAGCATTCCGGTGATGAAGACGGGGATGGAGCGGTTCGCCACAGTGCTGCAGAATGCTCTGCGTTAGGGGGAGAGTGGGCGCCGCGCGAGGGAGAGCGGACTCCTCCCATAACGAGCGTCGGCCACCCCGCATAACGAGCGTCGGCTAGCAATGCCCGCTCACTTGAACTGCTCACACCTATTCCGGTACTCTCAACTATCTGTGTGTCGAGTTGTCGATGCAGCGTTGATTCAGTGATAGGAACTACGATTTCCGCGCTGTTGACGCTGATACAACGCCACATTGGCAATGTGACACGAGTCGCGGGTCTCCACCGGCCGCCGCGGCAGCAGACTGACGGTAGTTAGCCTGTTCAATTATGTGGCTGGCAGTTCCAGACAGACTTTCAAGGAGTCATGTTGTCTACTTTCCACCCGAAGAGCGGTGACATTACCCGTAAGTGGTACGTCATCGACGCCGCCGACGTGGTGCTCGGCCGCCTCGCTGTTGAGGCTGCTGACCTGCTGCGCGGCAAGCGTAAGCCGATTTTTGCACCGAACGTTGACTGTGGCGACCACGTCATCATCATCAACGCCGACAAGGTTCGCGTTTCCGCAAACAAGCGCGAGCGTGAGTTCCGTTACCGTCACTCCGGATACCCGGGTGGTCTGACCACCATGACCCTGGGTCGTTCGCTCGAGGTGCACCCGGAACGCGTCATCGAAGAAGCTATCGCCGGTATGATGCCGCACAACAAGCTTTCCCGCGCATCTATCAAGAAGCTTCACGTGTACGCAGGTAGCGAGCACCGTCACGCTGCCCAGAAGCCCGAGAACTACGAGATCAAGCAGGTGGCACAGTAGTGAGCGAGAACACCGAAAACCAGATTCAGGACGAGGCCAACGAGGCCGACTTCATCGCCGCTCAGGCAGCGAGCGAAGAGTTCGTTTCCACCATCGGCGATTCCGTCGCCACTGAGGTTGAAGAAGAAGCAGTTGCTGAACCCGAGCAGCGCGACTTCCCGATCCAGACCGTGGGGCGTCGTAAGCGCGCCGTTGTTCGCGTCGTTATGACCGCCGGCTCCGGCGAGTTCACTTGTAACGGTCGCGCCCTGGAAGACTACTTCCCGAACAAGCTGCACCAGCAGCTCATCAAGGCTCCTCTCACCCTCATTGAGCGTGAGGGCCAGTTCGACATCAAGGCGAACCTCAAGGGCGGTGGCCCCTCGGGTCAGGCCGGCGCTTTCCGCCTGGCGATTGCCCGTGCGCTGAACGCCTACAACCCGGCTGACCGCAGCGCCCTCAAGAAGGCTGGCTTCCTCACCCGCGATGCTCGCGAGGTTGAGCGCAAGAAGGCTGGTTTGCACAAAGCTCGTCGCGCTCCGCAGTACTCCAAGCGTTAAATATCGCTTTACCCGGCTTGTTCCGGGTTGCGTTCGACGCACACAACCCCTTGTCCTGCCACACAATTCGGCAGAGCAAGGGGTTTTCCTATATCTATATCGACGACGACGTACGCGCCGTTGGCTTAAATAGACCGCTTGGCTCGCTGGGCCAGCGCCGGCGACAGTGTGAAGCCAGCGCCTTCACACATCTCAGTCGCCGCTACCGACCGTGCACTGGCTGGCGGGCTTCTTCCCCTTCGGGAACGCCTGTGTCAGGGCGTCGGCAAAACGTCGACCTTTTTCCTTGGCACCCACGGTATTCGGATGGATCCCGTCGTCAATGAACCAGTCATCTTGAACCTCACCGGCCCAATCGTAAAGACGCAGGTTGGGGTACTCCTTGCACATCTTCCGCAGCGCCTCGTCGTAATGCTGCATACCCGAGTTAGCGTAGGCGGACTGGGCAGCGTTCACGGTCTTCACCGTCGGCCACAGCACGTGCTTTTCGTCTTTGACAATGTCCATAATCGTGCGGATACGGTCCTCTGCCGACGTCTGATTGCCAGCGGTGACATTAGCGGCGTCGTTCGTTCCAATCGCCATCACCCAGCACGCGTCTTTGTAGTGGTGGCTCTCCATGTTGGTGACGACTTCCGTGGCGTTCGGATCATCTTTATACCGCTCGATGACAGCCCGCGCGCCCTTGATGTCCAGGTACACATCCTTCGCGCCCACGCGCTTGTATTGCGCGCCCACACGGTCCGCCGGATCCGGCAGGTAGTCGGGCGAATTAAGCGCGATAGAGGTGGAATCGCCAATATGGATCACCGTTGAGCAGTCAATCCCAGTATTCCGCCCCTGAGCAGCGGCTTTACCGTTCTTATCGCCTGCCGACGCTGCGTCGGGGTTGTCGGCACCGTTTCCCTGCCGATTACCGTTGTCTCCGCCGACTTTGACAGCCCCGTCGGTACCACTGCCGCCGATCGCAGCCATCGGATCGTTGGACGACGAGCCATTAGACCCGTCGGCAAGAGCTTTAGGCAATCCGGCGGCGAGAATCGCGAGAAGGATGACCGAGGCAACCCCGGTGAGGACCGGCGGCGTCCCCCGTCGGCGAGAGACTGCCGGGCTCGCTGCGGTGCCGGAGGCGTTTTCCGACACGTGGCCTGACCACCACTTACGTGCCAGCGCAACAACTCCATGCCGGCGGATCGGGTCCTCGATCAATGTCCAGGACAGGGCAGCCAGAATGACAGATATCGCGGACAGTACAGGCCCAGCAATAATCAAGTGATTTTCGACGAACCCATCGGGCGCGAACGCAATCACAGGCATGTGCCAGAGGTAGATGCCGTAGGAGCGCTCGCCCAGCCAGCGCAGAGGCGGAAGACCAACGATGCGGGTCATCCACGAGTGCTCGTCGGCAAGGGGCAACAGTGCCGCAGCGGTGGCCAGGGCGAGAACTGCGAATCCTCCCTGGTAGAGCCACATGGCGTTATCGTCGGTACGAACCATCATGACAATGACGACGGCCAAGCCGGCCAGCCCGACGAGGTCAAGAAGATGTCGGGCGAGTGCGTTGGAACGCCAGGACCGTGAAGCTTGTGTGCTGTCGGATCCTGAAGCGTTGGAGGCGGCGACGCCGGGCTTCCACACGAAAGCCAGAGACGCACCAATCAGCAGCCCTAATGCGCGAGTATCCGTTCCTTCGTAAACGCGAGTGTGATCGACGCCGGGCTCGACCAAGTAAGCCATCCACGCGCCCGATATGGCAGCCAAAATCAAGCACGTAACAGCAGCGAAACCATGCGAATGCTTACGACGCTGCCACAGGAAAGTGATGGCGGTGAACACAAACGGCCACACGAGATAGAACTGCTCTTCCACCGCCAGCGACCACATGTGACTGAGCGGTTGCGGCCCACCAAACATGTCGAAGTACGAATCACCTGCGACGATTTCGTACCAGTTGTTGTAATAGAACAGCGCGGAAAGTGCTTCCCAGCCACGCTTCGCTAAACTCCCGTGGTCGAGGAACGCGGTGAGCATCATGACCGTAATCAATACGGTAATAACCGCTGGTAACAGCCGGCGGAAACGTCGAAGCCAGAATTGACCAAACTTAATACGACCATCACGGTCCCATTGCCTGACCAGGATCGACGTGATCAAATACCCCGACAGGGTGAAAAAGACGCCGACACCGAGTAGCCCTCCGTCGGAATACGGAACCGACAGGTGGTAGAGCAGAACAGCGATGACAGCGATGGCGCGGAGGCCGTCTAATCCAGGGAGATAGGTGGATTTTCCTACGGGGCGTGGCATACAACTTCCCGGTACGTCGATAAGTGAACAACAGGAGCAAGGCGGATCCGCAAGAGTACAGCGGCGCCGATGACATAGCGTATATCGTGGCGCGCGATAACGGGGAACTAGCTACATATCTAGTCACGGATATCGGGTTACCGGCTACATATTGGTAGTGGATCGACATCAAATCGAAATGGGCGGGCGGCATATCGCCCACCAACAGGCGACTTATCCACAGTTTGTGGGTGCACGCGTAGTTATCCACAGCCTGTTTTTGCACAGTGCGGTGTTATGGGACCTGTCCTATTAGACTGTTGGCTCAGTTATAAAGCATCCCGGGCGTAAGCGCTCCAACTCGGGCTGCCGGATTGCGGTAGCTAGGGTTGTGAAGCGCACACACCGAAACGCCAATGCTGAACAGTGGGAAAGGGTAGACCAGATGGGACGACGTTACTTCGGCACTGATGGTGTTCGTGGTCTTGCAAATAAGACGTTAACTGCGCCGTTGGCAATGAAGTTGGGGTCCGCTGCGGCGAAGGTGCTGACCGCCAACCGGAAGGGTGGCCGTCGGCCTGTCGCTGTTGTGGGGCGTGACCCGCGTGTGTCGGGGGAGATGTTGTCTGCCGCGTTGTCGGCAGGGATGGCAAGCCAGGGTGTCGACGTCCTCCGCGTGGGCGTCATTCCAACCCCTGCTGTGGCGTTTCTGACCGATGATTATGGCGCTGACATGGGCGTTGTCATTTCCGCAAGCCACAACCCTATGCCGGATAACGGAATCAAATTCTTCGCGGCGGGTGGGCTCAAACTTGACGACGCGGTCGAGGCGGAGATCGAAGCCACCATGTTGGAGTTGTCTGAGACTGGTCCGACGGGGGCGGGGATTGGTCGTATTGTCGAGGAATCTCCCGACGCTTTGGAGCGCTATTTGTTCCACCTCGCGGGGGCTGTGCCGACGCCCTTGGATGGAATTCGGGTCGTGGTGGATTGCGCTAATGGTGCTGCGTCGACGGCTGCGCCCATGGCGTATCAGGCCGCTGGCGCCGATGTCGTCCCCATTTTTAATAAACCCAACGCCTTCAACATCAATGAAAATTGCGGATCGACGCATATCGATGTTTTGCAACGCGCTGTGCTGGAACATCACGCTGACCTGGGGCTCGCGCACGATGGCGATGCAGACCGCTGTTTGGCCGTCGATTCCGAAGGCAATGTTGTCGACGGCGACCAGATCATGGCGATCCTCGCGATCGCGATGAAAGAAGGCGGGGAACTGAAAAAGTCGACCCTCGTCGCAACGGTGATGTCGAACCTTGGTCTCAAACTTGCGATGAAAGAACAGGGTATTGAGGTCCGGACGACGAAGGTCGGCGACCGCTATGTGCTCGCAGACCTGAATGCCGGTGATTACAGCCTGGGTGGTGAGCAGTCCGGACACATCGTCATCCCCGAACACGGGACGACGGGCGACGGGACACTCACCGGTCTGAGCGTGATGGCACGGATGGCTCAAACGGGGAAGACCTTGTCCGAGTTGGCGTCGGTGATGAGGGTTCTCCCGCAGACGTTGATCAATGTGCCGGTCACCGACAAAGCGGCCATTACCAATGACGAGGCTGTTCGGACGGCGATTACTGAGGCCGAGGAGGAGCTGGGCGAATCGGGTCGCGTGCTCTTGCGTCCATCTGGCACCGAGGAACTTTTCCGCGTGATGGTGGAGGCCGGCGACGGTGCCACGGCGCGGAAAATCGCTGGTCGGTTGGCTGCCGTGGTCGCAAGTGTGTAACTAGTGGACGCGCTGCGACCGTGTGATCTATAGCACTATGTGCGGATGATGTGAGGGGTGGGCGATGTCGCAGCTGTCTGGCATAATTTTGCGGTGGGGATCATGGCATCAGCCATGAAATAATCGCTACGAATTTCAGGGGGGATGTAATGGGGGAGCTTGTTGTCTCTGCACCAGAGGCGTCCGCGCGCTCGTCGTTGTATGCGAGTGCGGGGCAGGATGTCGAATCAGTGATCGTTGGCTCGCCAGTGCCATTTATGCCCGTGCATACCGGTTTTTCGTGGGTGCAGGAGGGGTTGGCTATTGCGGGTGAGCTGGACCAACTCCGGGAGTTGTCCCGTCGGGCGTGTGAGGTTGCCGCTGCTCAGGGGCTATCAGCGGATAGTGTTGTGTCCCAAATTGTCGGGGCCGATGATGCCAGTAGCGCTGCATTCGCGAACTTGGACCCTTCGGCGGAAGCGGTGGTGGTGCGATGAGCACCCTGTCCCAGCAAGTTGAGAGTGCGGCAGAGTATTCGGCAGCAAGCCATGCTCTCATGTTGGGAGCCGCTTTTTCCGGAGTGTTGTATCACCCGGTGGTGTCTGGGAACCAATTAAAGATTGATGTCATGCGCGCGTCGGGTGTGGAATGGGATCCTTTGCGGGAGAGTGCCGACACCTTACGGCGCATGATCCCGTATTTTATGGCCGTGCGCAGCAGTGGTGGCCGGGCATCTGATTCACTTGTCGACGTCGCTGAGGGGTTGATTAGCGAGGCGGTGGACAAGGTCGGCGAGTGGCTCATTTCTCTTGCCGACGG
>NZ_JAUMTY010000094.1 GCF_030530965.1 Corynebacterium sp.
TGGATTTAGGTTCCAGTGTCTTTTGACGTGGGGGTTCAAGTCCCCCCAAGCGCACGAAACCCTCTTGCCTGTTACCCCAGGCGAGAGGGAATTTTTAATAAATAATCGTTTCCAGTAGCGTCGTTGTGACTACATTTTGACTACATCCGAAGAGATCACCCAGAGTTCTACCGAGTGCATCTAAATCTTTTTCGAAGAAATTAGGGATACCTTGACCGCACTACTTTTGTAGGGCTGTTCGATACCTGGCTCCACGGTGGACGACATGGGGTTGTGTTCAAGGATAATGCTGAGGGTTTGAGATGTTGGTGGCCTGCCTAACCTGCGTGGGATAGCGGTTCCGTGTTGGTGTGGTCGCCAACTGGGTGAGCGGTATTAAACGCGTACCGAGTGCCGTTAGCGACGTTGTATTCTGCGATGCTGGATATGATGCGTTGTTATCTCCGACATCATGTTTGTTCCAGTTAAACTTGCGACGCCTTTTGTGTGTTCCCCACCTATCTGGTTCGTGGCTAGCGGGTGGAGTTTTGTGCTGTCTGTTTAGGCTGATTTCCAGCGGAGACGGCCGTCTTTAGCGGTCCTGCACGTCACCGGTTTACCGTGAGATGAGACCGTAACCGCTCCCGCAGTGGGGCAAAACGAGCCTGGATTGACGCCTCCGACGCTGCCACCACTTTCGTGGCCACCGCTTGAGTTATTGTTTGCTCCAGCCGTAGCAGCGTCGGCAATAGGTGCTTGTTCGATGGGGGCGGGCTCAGGCGTGGTCGTTTCCGTCGTCCGGGTCACTGTCTGTACTGCCGTTATGGTTTTCGTCTTAGTGGCGGGTGTCAAATTCTTCGTGTCGAATAACGGCTTCGGGGTCGCCTGAGACGTCGATGGGGGAACAACCGAGGCGGGGGTAGCGGTGGTAGGTGTGTCCTGGGGGAGCATACTTGCTCCAATCACGATAGCGGCTGCGGTCGCCCCGCCGGTGAGTATCCAATGCCGGTTACGCTTTGCTGGTTTGTCTGCTTTGACGAGGCCTGAAGCGACAAGCTGATCGTCCTCGCCCAGTAGCCCTAGTAATTTCTGTCGTTCTGCTTCTCCAGCCTGCCACTGCGCCATTGAGGTGGCGTCACGTTTGCGGCAGTAGAGCGACCAGCCGATGAGAAGAGCAGGGGTGCCCATGGCGAGGACCCAACCGATATTCGCGGAGGCTCCCATGTTTTCAGTGAATCCCGCTAGAAGCAGGATGATGCAGGAGATCATAAAGACCCACTGGGTGATGGTGACGGCTTTCGAGTGGGGTTTGTAAAAGTCCCCGGCCTGCCGTGATGTGGCCTTAGGCTGGCTGTTTTCTGTGGCGTGGGCGCTCATCGAGGTTCCTTAGAGGTATAGCCGTGTGATGCGTGTTGCGTCATACGGGGACTAGGCGAATGGTGGCACCTAGTTTCTTGAGGGATGGTTCCTGGGTGGAGGATGTAAAGAGGTTCTGCGCTTTTGTATTCGCTGGGGTCGATCAAAACATTAGCTGCGAAAACGGCGGCGTCTCGCCCATAACCATGTCTCCGGACATCGGTTCGGCGTGTGAACTGATAGCTGCGCGACGGGGGTCCTTACCGTTGTCTTGCGTGGGGTTGGTGTGTGCTAAGTCCCTCCAAGCGCACGAAACCCCTCCCTGTTTGCGCAGGTGAGGGGTATTTTAGTTTTCAGAACGGGTTGCATCAGGTCGTGAATCTCACGACCGCAGTCGCTACACCGATACGTCGGTGGTGTCCCACTCCAAGGTGTGTCCGTCGAGTAGCCAGTTAAGAGCCCATAGACGCTCAATGCCGCTGTTCGGGTCAAAGTTGGTGCCTCTGACCATTCCGCGTCGCGCAGCCGCCATGAGGCTCCGGTACGTCTGCTGTGCGTCGAGAAGCTCGTCGATATCGCGCACGGTGGGGGTCTCATCCATGTCCAAGGCGGTGGGGAACGCTGCTGCACCGTCGGTTGGTTCCCCGGTGAACGCCGAGGGCAGTTCATATCGACCGAGCGCCCAGGTCAGTGCCCCGACGGCTTCACTTCGCCAGGACAGCTTTTCTGCTAGTCCCGGATCCGCGGTCTCGAAGAGCTTCTTCTCTTCCTTGGTCCGTGCTGCAAATCCTTCGGGGGAAGTTTCCTCCATAAGCGCGGGGTCAATCGGATCGCCACGGAGAACCGAATCCGCGTAATCCGCGACCATGCACAGGGCAATAGCGCGCAGTTGAATATCTTCCGCTGGCTTAATCGCGAGTTCCTCCGGAGCGCGCACAGGCGTGAAAGTATCGGGAATATCGACGCCGATATTGTTGCGAATCTGGTTTTGGATTGTTGTGAACCGCTCCTGAGCAGAATCAATGATGGGCGGATGGCCAAGAGCCGTGACACTGGGCGTAGGAAGCAGAGGCTGCCCGGTGGGGTCAATAAACATCCCGTCTTCCATAAGAAGCACAGCATTGTTTTGAGCCGACCACTGCAAAAGCTGACGATATGTAGAAGGATCAGATGCATTGGCTTCGAAACTGTAATGCCATTGCGTCGACC
>NZ_JAUMTY010000020.1 GCF_030530965.1 Corynebacterium sp.
CGACATCGTTCGACTTCGCAAAAGAGTCAATGCGCTCGGTCGACGGATTCGGCCCCGCGTCCACCTGCGACCAGGCCAATCCCGCAACGATCGGGATAACAAGAGTAATGACCAAGCCCGGGATCCATATCCGACGGAAAATGATGGCTATTCCGACCCCCATCGTCACCGTTGCCACAGTGATCAGTGCAGGTCCACCAATTCGGGCAAGAGAAAGCAAGGGGCCAGAGACCTGTCCCCACGCAAGCCGAGTCCATGCGAAGCCACCGAAGGGCCAATGCGACCGTGCATACTCGACAGCGAGATACCACGTGGGAATCCCAATGACGGTAAAGAGGAACTCGTTGGCGGTAATCGTACGATGGACGCGAACACGGCCACGACCACTTAAACGATCCTCCGAGGAGGAACCCTTCTTCGACGTCGAGCCCTCTCGGGCAGCCTTCGAGCTCCCCTTCTGAGGGCGAGCCGATGACACACGCGGCTCCCGCTTCCGGGCAGCTCGCCCGGCGCGGAGGAGAAAGACAGTTCCCGCGCCGAATGCCAGTGAATATAGGGCTTCGACGATGGATAAGGCGATCCACGGTAGCGAACCGACGTATTCCCCGATCCAGGGCAGGTAGAAGAGGTAGGTGATGAGCCCTTGGGTGAAGGCGATGAGGGCGCCGAGCCACGCGCCGGGTGCGGGCGATTTGTCGCCCCATGGTTGGAGGGCGATGATCAGCAAGGCAATGCCGAGTGGGGCTGCGAGCCATAGGCCGTTTGGTTCGTATGACGCGTAGACGCACAGCCCTGCGAATGCGGCGAGCGAGAGTCGTATGACTGTGTAGAGGAATCGCTTGCCGTAGTCGGCTCTGCGTGTGGTGTCGTACAGGCCGGGTGTGTGCGCTGCCTCGTCCCATCGGGGTGTTGATCGTGGGCGCGGTGTAGGCATGGCGTCAAGATTACTACTTGGTGGGCCTGTACTCGGTTATCTCGGTGGCGGTATTTTTAGCGGTCTTCCATTTCTCCTTCGGTTTCTAGTAGGGCTTCGGTGAGTGCGTCGAGGCGGTCTTGGTCGGGGTTTTTCCATAGTCCGCGTTGGGCGGCTTCGAGGAGTCGTTCGGAAATGTCGTGGAGTGCCCATGGGTTGGATTCGCGGAAGAATTCCCGGTTTTCTTCGTTTTCGACGTATTCCTGGGTGAGTTGTTCGTACATCCAGTCGTCCATCATTCCGGCGGTGGCGTCGTATCCGAAGAGGTAGTCGACGGTTGCTGCCATTTCGAATGCGCCTTTGTATCCGTGGTTGCGCATTGCTTCGACCCAGCGGGGGTTGACGACGCGGGATCGGAAGACGCGCCGGGATTCTTCGTGGAGTGTGCGTGTGCGGATGGTGTCGGGGCGGGTGGAGTCGCCGATGTAGGCTTCGGGTGATTGGCCTGAGAGTGCTCGGACTGTGGCGACCATGCCGCCGTGGAATTGGAAGTAGTCGTCGGAGTCGGCGATGTCGTGTTCGCGGGTGTCCGTGTTTTTTGCGGCTACTTGGATGCGTGTGTAGGCCTGTTTCATGTCGTCGGCGGCGGGTGCGCCGTCGACTCCGCGTCCGTAGGCGTAGCCTCCCCAGGTGCTGTAGACCTCGGCGAGGTCGTCGTCGCTGCGCCAGTTTCCTGCGTCCATGAGTTCGAGGAGGCCTGCGCCGTAGGTGCCGGGTTTGGATCCGAAGATGCGGCGGTGTGCGCGTTCGGCCGGGGTTCCGTTGGCTGTGTCTTCGTTGACGTGTGTGGCGACGTAGTTCATGTCGTCGGGTTCGTCGAGGGCTGCGACCATGTGGACGGCGTCGTCGAGAAGGGCGACGACGTGGGGGAAGGCGTCTCGGAAGAATCCGGAGATGCGGACTGTGGTGTCGATGCGGGGTCGTCCGAGTTCCTCGAGTGGGATGACCTCGAGTCGTGTGACGCGTCGGGATACTTCGTCCCATATCGGTCGGACGCCGAGGAGTGCGAAGACCTCGGCGATGTCGTCGCCAGAGGTGCGCATGGCGGAGGTTCCCCAGGCGCTGATGCCAACGGAGACGGGGTATTTTCCGTCGTTGTCCTGTTTGTAGCGTTCGATGAGGCTGTCGGCGAGGAGTTGTCCGGTGTCCCAGGCTAAGCGGGAGGGAATTGCTTTGGGGTCGACGGAGTAGAAGTTTCGGCCGGTGGGCAGGGTGTTGATGAGCCCGCGGAGGGGTGATCCTGATGGGCCGGATTCGATAAATTTTCCGTCGAGTGCTCGGAGGACTTGGTTTAGTTCGCGGCTGGTTTGGCGCAGCCGGGGAACGATCTGCGTGGTGGTGAAGTGCAGGATGTTCCGAACGGCGGAAATATCTGCGCTGTCTGGCAGGCCGGGATCGCGGCGAATGTCGTCCAGGACCGTGTCGACGGCGTTATCGTCCCAGTTGTGGTCTGCCAGGGAGGTCACGAGTGCCGACGCGATGTTCTCGATGTCATCGGTGCGGTGCCGTGTTTCCGAACCGTCCTCGTTGAGGCCGAGGGCCTCGCGAAGCCCGGGAAGAGTGTTGATTCCGCCGAAGATTTGTCGAGCGCGCAGCATGGCCAGGACAGTTTCGACGAGCTGCTTACCTTCGGGTGCATGCGAGAGGATGTGCAGCCCGCCGCGAATCTGGGCGTCCTTGATTTCGCATAGCCACCCATCGACGTGCATGAGCATGTCGTCGAAGACGTCTTCGTCGGGGCGTTTCTCCCAACCGAGGTCCTGGTCCATTTTTGCCGCGGTCAGCAGGGTCCAGATTTCTTGTCGAATAGCTGGCAGCTTCGCGGGGTCCATGGCGGCGATGTTGGCGTGCTCATCGAGGAGCTGCTCGAGTCGGGTGATGTCCCCGTAGCTTTCGGCTCGGGCCATGGGCGGGATGAGGTGGTCGACGAGGGTGGCGTGGGCACGGCGTTTCGCCTGGGTGCCCTCCCCCGGGTCATTGACCAGGAAGGGGTAGATCAGGGGCAGGTCGCCGATGGACTGGTCGGTGCCGGAGTCTGGCCCGAGAGCGACGGTCTTGCCGGGCAGCCACTCCATGTTGCCGTGCTTACCGACGTGGACGATCGCGTCGGCGCCGAAGCCGTGACGGTCCGGGGTGCGGCGGATCCACTCATAGGCTGCGAGATAGTGGTGGTTCGGGGCCAGGTCGGGGTCGTGGTAAATGCCGACTGGGTTGTCGCCAAATCCGCGGGGCGGTTGCACCATCACAACGATGTTCCCGAAGCGTAGCCCGGCTAGGTAAATATCTTTCGTCTCTGGGTGGACATAGAGGTCTCCGGGGGCGTCTCCCCAGGTCTCAACCATGTCCTTCTGGAGGGATTCCGGAAGAGTGTCGAAATACTCCTGGTAGTCGGCTGCTGAGAGGCGTAGCTCATTGGCTGCCATCACCTCGTCGGTGAGCCAATCGGGGTCTTGGCCACCAGCGTCGATGAGCGCGTGCATAAATGCGTCCGAGTTCTCGCTGGTTTCGTCGCCAGAGTCAAGCCAGCCGGGAATCTTGGACGTATCCCCCAGGTCGTATCCCGCGTCGTGGAGGGCGTGGAGCAACGCCAACACAGAGGCCGGAGTATCGAGGCCAACGGCGTTACCGATCCGGGCGTGCTTCGTCGGGTATGCCGACAGCATCACCGCGATGCGCTTGGAGGCATTGGCTTTATGACGCAATACCGCGTGTCGATCCGCGATGCCCGCCAGACGTGCGCACCGCTCCGGATCGGGGTTATACGAAATGAGGCCGTCGTCGCCTATTTCTTTGAATGAGAACGGGACAGTAATGATGCGCCCGTCGAACTCCGGGACGGCGATTTGGGTAGCAACATCCAATGGTGAGGCGCCGTCATCATTGTCTTCCCATGTGCTGCGCGAACTGGTCAGAGCGAGCCCCTGGATGACCGGGAGATCGAGCTCCGCCAAGGCAGAGACGTCCCATGCTCCGTCATCACCGCCGGCTTGTGCGGTGGCAGGTTTTGTTCCGCCCGCAGCAAGAACCGTCGTGATCAGAGTGTCCATCGTCCCGAGGAACTGGAGAAGATCATCGGACGCCTGACGAAGTGACGCCGTGAAAATCGGAACCGGCACTGCCCCACGGTCGGCAATGGCCTCGCACAGCGCGTCGATATAACGGGTATTGCCAGCTAGATGTTGCGCACGGTAATACAAGACAGCAATGCGTCGAGTATCAGACTCCCCCTCAGACTGAAGACCTGCCCTGCGGTTATCTTCCCAGCCTTCTAGTATTCCCCATTCAGGCAGATGGATTGGGGCGTCGAAACCCAGACCGGTGAGAAGCAGAGTGTCGGACAGGAAATTATGAAGGTTGATGAGGTTATTTTTCCCGCCCTCAGCAAGATAGCGGTGAGCGGTGGTGACCACATTCGACGGCGCAGTGGAGAGCTCTGTGAGCTCTGCGTCCATAGTCTGCTCGCCCGATACGGCAATAGTAGGAATGCCCGAGGCGAGAAGCTTATTCAGCCCCTCTTCCCAGGCTCGCCGTCCACCTAAGAGCCGGACGATAATGATGTCTGGCTGGGAACCCGTCGCCCCACCGGATCCCGGAATAGGTGTCCCACCGAGGAGAGCATCAACATCGTCAAGCATCAATCGCGCCGGATTAGCCCAGCGGAACTCCACGTCGGGGTGCTCATTGGCCGCTTTTGCCGTAAGCAGATCGGTGTCAGAAGTGGACAGCAGAAGAATCATGTTTTCCTTTCCGGATACCGCGCCGGACGTTGTTCATATACGGGGTCTGGCTTGACAGTGGCGCGACCGCTCCCTGAGGGATTCCCGTTTCCCGCAACTATCTTAGAGGTCGGGTTGATTATCGGTGGCTACGACCTTTCATCGAGGTCTCATAATACTTTGACGCTGCGTGCACGGGGGTACGGTAGAAACCATGCACAGTGACGGTACTCAGACGACGACTCGGAATCGGGGAGACATGTGCCCCGGTACATTGCGTCTTTTTACTGCATCCGACGGGATGATCGGCCGTGTCCGGTCCCCCGGCGGGTATATCCAGCCGCACCAATGGACGGCATTAGGCGCTATGGCTGACGACTTGGGGGACGGCGATGTCCACATCACGTCGAGAGGAAATATCCAGATCCGCGGTGTGGAATCGGTTGATGACTTTGCTTCTGCCGTGACTGAGGCAGGATTGCTGCCATATCCACGGCATGACCGGATGCGTAATTATCTTGCCTCTCCCCTGTCAGGGCGATCCGGTTCTGTGGGTGATGTGCGTTCCTTGGTTCGTGCTGTTGACCGCGAGCTCATTCAGTATGACGACACGGCAGATCTCCCTGGACGGACCCTCTTTGCTTTCGACGACGGACGTGGCGACGTGATCGCCGAGCGCCCGGATTTCGGAGTCATCGCGACGACGAAGACGCGACCGTCCGACTCCCATGACTTCTTCGACGTCGTGATCGGAGGAGATTATCTGGTGGGCTCGCTCCCCCGGGCGCGCGTCGTCGATAGCGTCGTCGAGTTAGCACGCCAATGGCAGGCCCGGCGCGGTAAGAATTGGCGGATCGAGGAGACCCCCGGCGCGGCTGAGGATCTTGCTCAGTGGGCTCGTGAGAACCTTGTGGGCCTGGAGGATCCGGTTCATGATGTGCTTCCGGCGTATGAGGAGTCTGCCGACAATGAGCTGGGCTTGCGTCAGCCGATGGGGTGGATTGACCAGGATGATGGGCGCGTGAGCTTAGCTTGTGTGTTGCCTTTTGGCCGGATGGATTCGGCCTGTGCGCGTTTATTGGGTGCTGTGGGTAAGCCTTCGACGGTGACGTGTTGGCATGGTGTGGTGGTTCATGATTTGACCCCGGCTGAGGCGGATGAGACTGTGCGTTTTTTGGCTCCCCGTGGTTTGGTCTTTGATGCGGGGTCGCCGTTGGCTCGTGTGACAGCGTGTACGGGGTTGCCTCAGTGTCGGAAGTCTCGTGATGATGTTCGTTCTGATGCGGTGCGGGCTATTAATGCTGGGTCCCTGCCTGGTGGGCGTGTGCATTTTGTGGGGTGTGAGCGTCGTTGTGGTGCGCCGAATATGGATTACACGGAGTTCCTCGCTGAGGGCGATGGTGTCTACGAGACGTCAGAGGTGACTCATCATGCCTGATGGTGTGGGGTCGGCACGTTCGGAGAGGACTGGTGGTGCGGTGTATAGCCGGGATCGCTATGTTTCGCTGGGGAATGATATTTATCGACGCTCGTTCGCGATTATTCGTGACGAGAGTGATTTGAGTCGTTTTACTCCCGACGAAGAGACAGTGGCGGTGCGGATGATTCACGCCGCCGGCGATGTGTCCTTGGCCGACGACATTGTGTTTTCCGACGGTGCTGTCCGGGTGGGGCGTGCTGCCTTGGAGTCGGGTGCGCCGATTTTTACGGATGTTCGGATGGTGTCGAGTGGTGTGACGCGTCGGCGTCTTCCAGCGGATAACGATGTGGAGTGTTTGCTGAATACTCCGGGTGTTGCGGAGAAGGCGCGTGAATTGTCGACGACGCGGTCGGCGGCGGCTATTGACTTGTGCGCGGATCGGTTGGGTGGCGCGGTGGTAGCGGTGGGGAATGCTCCTACTGCGTTGTTCCATTTGATGGATGTGTTGGCCGCGCGTCCTGAGTTGAAGCGGCCGGCGGTGATTATTGGTATCCCCGTTGGTTTTGTGGGTGCGGCTGAATCGAAGTCTGAGCTCGAGGAACGTGCCGAATCGCTGGGCGTTGAATTTATTACTGTTCGTGGGCGTCGTGGTGGTTCTGCGATTACGTGTGCTGCGATTAATGCTTTGGCCCGGCGGAATGAGCTCATGGATGAGCCACATGCTCCGACGACGAGTGAGGCGGAAGATCGGTGACAGAGTCGGGGCATTTGTACGGTGTTGGGCTAGGCCCGGGAGACTCAGGTCTGGTCACGGTGGCGGCGGCGAAGATCATTGGGTCGGCCGATGTGGTGGCATTTCATGCTGGCACGCATGGTCATTCGACGGCGCGGAGTATCGCCGCTCCGTATTTGGGCAGTGACAATCCAGATCAGATCGAGGAGCTACTCACCTACCCAGTCACGACGGGCGTCTCTGACCATGCCGGTGGCTATGCGGGAGCGTTGGGCGAGTTTTATGCCAGCGCCACCGCTCGATTGGCTCACCACCTTGACCAGGGGCGCTCCGTCGCAGTTCTCAGCCTCGGGGACCCCATGCTGTATAGCTCCTACCAGCACCTGCATCGCGCTTTAGCGGACCGCTACCCCACTACTGTTATCCCTGGGGTCACATCGATCACTGCTGCCGCAGCCTCCGTCGGGCGGCCATTGGTGGAAAAGGATGAGACGCTGGGTGTTATCCCGGGAACTTTATCTGAAGATGAGCTGGTGCAGCGGTTATCGCAGTCCGACGGTGCCGTCGTGATGAAGTTGGGGCGAACATTTCCGGCGGTTCGCCGGGCGCTGGTGCGGGCCGGTCAGGCTGATCGTGCCTATGTTGTTGTGCGGGCCACGATGGAGGGCGAGCAGGTCATTCCTCTGCTCGAGGTGGACCCCGCTGCTGTGCCGTATTTCGCTGTCGCTGTGGTGCCCTCACCAACTGATAGCGAATTGCGGCGGTCGACAGAAGGATCGGTGGAAAGAAGTAAATGACAATGGAACACACATCAATGGGCGAGGTTGTTGTTATCGGGCTGGGGCCGGGCAACTCTGAGTGGATTACTCCGGAGGCATCGGAAGAATTGGCCCGAGCCACCGATGTGGTGGGCTACTCCACATACGTCAAACGTGTTCCTGAAATTCCAGGTCAGCGGCGGCATCTCTCGGACAACAAAGTCGAAGCAGTTCGGGCGGCCATGGCTTTGGACATGGCCCGGCGCGGTAGCCGGGTGGCTGTGGTGTCCTCTGGTGACCCCGGGGTGTTTGCGATGGCTGCTGCCGTTCTAGAGACGGCAGATGATGATCAATGGCGGGATGTTCCGGTGAGAATTGTGCCGGGGATGACGGCGGCCCAAGCTGTGGCGAGCCGCGTGGGGGCACCATTGGGCCATGATTTTGGCATGGTGTCGCTGTCGGATCGGTTGAAGCCGTGGGATGTGGTGGTCAAACGTGTTCGCGCTTTGGCGGGAGCGGATATGGCCTTTGCTGTCTATAACCCGGCGTCGAAGTCGCGGCGGTGGCAGGTTGGTGCCTTGCGGGATATCGTGCTGGAATTTCAGAAGCCGGATACCCCGGTGATTGTGGCCCGGGCGGTGGGGTCTGCGGATGAATCAGTGACCGTGACGACGTTGGCGGAGCTAGACCCCGATGTTGTGGATATGCGGACGATGCTGATCGTGGGAGCATCGACAACACACGTGTACGACGGGCCCGATGGTCGTCGAGTCTTTACTGCTCGGCATTATGAGGCGCCGGATACCGACGACTGAGTTCCCACGCCAGGGGCATCAAAGATGACTGAGCGCTTCGACGGCTTCATCCGCTGAAGTCACCACCCATGAGGCCGGCAGTGGTGGCCGATCAACGATAATGACTGGAATATTAAGGCTCCGTGCGGCCTCAAGTTTGGGATAGGTTGATCCCCCGGAGTTCTTGGTGACGACAACATCGATTTGGTTGTCAATGAGCGTCTTTTTCTCCGAGGAGAGGTTGAAGGGGCCGCGGTCAAGAATGATGCGGTGGCGGGCCGGTAATGGCGCCGACGGTCGTTCGACGCTGCGGATGACGTAGAGGTTATCTGGGTCGTCGGCAAAAGGAGCGAGTTGTTGCCGGCCGATCGTCAGAAATACATGGGCGAAACGCTGAGCTTTCTGCGCTGCCTCACGCATGGTGGAAACGTGGATCCACCGATCGCCCGGCTGCTCTTCCCAGGCGGGGCGATGGAGCGCCAACAAGGGAACGTGCGTCGCACGAGCTGCTTCATAGGCGGAGGTGCTAATGCGCTCGGCGAAGGGGTGCGTGGCGTCGACAATAACGTCAACTTTTTCGTCGAGTATCCACCGTGCCAGACCGGATGGGCCGCCGAAACCACCGATACGGACCTCCCCCGCGGGAAGTCGTGGATGTTTCACTCGCCCAGCTAACGACGTCGTGATATGCCACCTTTTATTGACTAAAAGAGTAGCGAGTTCTCGAGCTTCAGCGGTTCCACCAAGTATGAGAGCGCGCATAGGTGAAGAAGTGTCCTTAACAGTCATTGAGCCGGAATCTACTCCGACGGCTCGGTGCCGGTTTAGTCGTGGCTACAGGGGATGGTACGTCCGTGGGCGTCGCGGGGTCGGTCGTCAGAATAAAGGAAGCTATCGGGGAACTCATCTGCAGCCAAGGTCTGCCCCACGATAATGACGGCGGTCCGCGTGATGCCTTCCGCGGCAATATCGTCGGGAAGTTTGCCGAGCGTCGTGCGAAGAACACGCTCATTCGGACGAGACGCGAACGCAACAACAGCCACCGGGCAGTCGGCGCCGTATGTTGGGGTGAGTTCATCGCTGATGCGCTGGGCGTCGTGTGTCGCCAGATGAATGCACAAAGTCGCACCATGTGAGCCCAATTCCGGCAACGACTCCCCCTCCGGCATGGATGATGCTCGCCCCGAGATCCTCGTTAAGATCACCGACTGCCCAATAGTGGGAACGGTCAGCTCGTGGCCTAATGACGCAGCCGCGGCAGAGAAAGCTGGGACACCCGGAACGATTTCATAGTCAATATTTCGCTCCGCGAGGCGACGCGCCTGTTCGGCCAGAGCAGACCAGAGCGAAGGATCTCCCGATTGCAACCGAGCAACGTCCTTGCCCTCACTATCGGCCTTCGCGATGGTCTCCACGATGGCATCCAGAGGCATCCGGGCAGTGTTAATAACATCGGCGCCCTCGGGGCAATGCTCCAGAACCTCAGGCGGGACGATCGAACCAGCGTAGAGGCACACCTCGCAACGCCGGATCAACGCGTCCGCCCGCAGGGTGAGCAGGTCAGCCGCGCCGGGCCCGGCACCAATGAAATAAACAGTCATGAGAACACACCTTTTCAACCGGTAGTGATTCGTCAGCGAAAGTACCGCTGCGTGTTACATCACCGGTTTTGTTGTTACGAAACGAATAATCGGAAGGGCGGGCCGCCACGCATGGAACGACCCCAAGGCTGAATGATGAGAAACCTCAAAGCGCGTTAACGAGCCACCCCACTTTTCCTGAAGCTCTAGCACCATCTGCTCCGACTCCACCGTGACAGCATTGGCGACGAACCGCCCACCGGGGCGCAACGCCTCCCAAGCACGGTCGACGACACCGGGGTGCGTCAGTCCCCCGCCGATGAACACCGCGTCGGGGGACGGTAAATCGTCAAGAGCTTCGGGCGCTTTCCCGTGCACGACAGTGACCGGGTAGCCCAGCGAGTTGGTCGTAATCCGTGCAGCTCTCTCATGGACGTGCTCAATCACATAGGACTCTGCACCCCGCGCGAGCCGACACCATTCGACGCTGACCGACCCCGATCCCCCACCGATATCCCAAAGAATCTCTCCTGGATGCGGCGCTAGGGCAGCCAGCGTCAGCGCGCGAATGTCGGACTTAGTTAACTGACCATCATTCGCGTAGGTCTCATCCGGTCTACCCGGTGCACGACTGAGCCCAACTTCCGTGGGCGTAACTGCCACAATGCACAAATTCGACTGGGCATCGAGCGCCTCAGGCTGACGCGCCGTAGAGACCGTATGAGTCTCATGTGACGACCCCAAATCTGAGAGCAAATCAACCCGTGCGTCACCCAGCCCACGCGAGCACAGGTAGTCGCAGATATCCGCCGGTGAATGGCTATCGCGGCACAAGACGAGGAAAGGGATTCCGTCGTCGCATAGTGGGCCGAGTATTTCGACGGGCTTGGTCAAGAGGCTCACGACAGGCGTTGTATTAAGCCCCCACCCTAAACGCGCACACGCCAAACTTGCCGACGATGCCGCCGGGATCACAGTGAACGCATCGGGCCCGAGAATCCGCGCCAGCGTCGTACCGATGCCGAAAAACATCGGGTCGCCGCTGGCCAGGACCACAACGCGACGATCCGCGAGGGAGTCGAACAATTCCGCGATGTGCGGAACCAGCGGTGACGGCCACGGTTTCTTCGTTGCCTGACAACTATCCGGAACGAGTTGAAGCTGCCGCCAGGATCCGACCACGACATCAGCGCTCGTGATGGCCCGGTGGGCGCGCTCGCCTATGCCGTCCATTCCATCGGCTTCAATGCCGACGACGATGATCCACCCACTGCCATCGTGCCCCAATAATGGGTTACGTCGGTGCTGGCTGGTGCCGGATAGAGGCGAATCTGAATCGTCGCCATCGTGTGGCGGGGTGTCTACCGCCCGTAGAGGTGAGCTTGTCATGACAGTGCGCTCACTATTTTTCAGTCCGGACGAGGTCATGCGTTTGGTTATTGACGGACGTGGCACCGTCGTCGGTAATGATCAAAATATCCTCGATGCGGGCACCCCACTCGCCTTCCAGGTAAATCCCTGGCTCGACCGAAAACGCCATTCCGGGTTCCAGGATCAATTCATTGCCCGTCACGATAAACGGTTCCTCGTGGGTGGACAGGCCAATACCGTGGCCGGTCCGGTGAATGAAGTTGTCGCCATATCCCGCCTCAGCAATGGCATTCCTGGCAATCGCATCAATTTGTGCGGCGGATACACCGGGCTTCGCCGCTGACACGGCCTCCTTCTGCGCCTGCTGGAGGACATCGTAGATTTCTTGTTGCTTCTCGGTGGGCTCGCCCACAACATATGTGCGCGTGCAGTCCGAGTGATAGTCGTTGAGCGTTCCGCCGATATCGACGACCACGACGTCGCCCGCGGAAATGATGCGGTCGGAGTACTCATGGTGCGGGTTCGCGCCGTTTGGTCCTGATCCGACGATGATGAAATCGACGGCTTGGTGCTCTTTGAGGATGAGTTTTTCGATATCGCGAGCGACATCACGCTCAGTACGGCCGTCGCGGAGCAGGCCCGGAACTGCTGCGTGAACCCGGTCGATGGCCTGCCCTGCGGCGGTGAGCTGCTCAATCTCGTAGGCGTCTTTCCTCATCAACAATTCGCGAAGCACGGGTCCCGCTAGTATCCAGCGATAGCCGCGATCCTGCAGAGGAAGAAGATGATCAGCGGTCATTGTTGAGCCGACACCCACGGTTCCCGACGGGGTCTCCCCTTCGCCATTCTTGGGATTGCTCGATGTCAGCACATTAATAACCAGGTCATGAGGATCTTGTCCATCGACCCAATAGTCGACCGTGACCTCAGACCGGGGAACGTAACTGTCCTCAATTTCTCCGCGTTCGACAGCTGGAGCCACTAGAACGGCGCGGTCTCGCGTAATGACCAGGGCTGTCAGGCGCTCATGTGAAAACAAGGGCGTCCCGATGAAATATTCCAGCTCGACGCCTGAGCCGAAAACGAGGCCCTCCAGCTGGTTGTCCTTCACCAACCGACGGGCACGCTCAAGGCGGCTGGCGAAGGCCGCGTCACGATCATGCTCGCTGCCCGTGCCCGACTGCGCTGCTGGAGAACCAGCCACGTCGTTCGATGAATTGTCGTCTGCGGAAACGTCGGTTGTCGTTTGCGAGGTCGATTGAGTCATATCTAAGACACTACTAGGCATTTTCGGTGATCGCGCTTAGCTCCCCATGGCAACGACGCCTCGACGCATGGCCTCCACCGCTTGCCGAGCATGTGCGCGAATACCGTTGGAATATCCTGCGGTTTTAATTTGATTGAGGACGTCGATAACTTGCCGACATGACCGGACGAAATCACCAGGTGTTAGAGACGTACCGTTCGCCGCGGCGGCTTGAACGCAATACGCCAAAGGCGCGCCGGCCGTCCACTGATGCATTGCCGTGGCCAGCTCGGTCTCAATAGGCCTGGTCATGGGGAGATGATGACGCTCTTCATCGGTAACGATCTCCTCCCAGAGACGCTCAGTGTTCTCTATCGCCGTGGCTAACGGCTGCGTCGGGACCTCAACGTCTCCAGGAACCGACTTGCGATTCTCAAAGACGCAGGTGCTCACCACCCCTGCGAGCTCAGCGGGGTCCAAGTCATCCCAAATCTTCCGTCGCAAACATTGAGCAATGAGCAAATCCGACTGATTGTGAATACGTGCCAGACGCAGGCCTTCTTCAGTTAACGACAAGTCAGCGGCGTCATCGGCAGCTTCCTGGGCCGCGTCGCTGGAGGTCGCCGCGCCGGGTTCGTCGTCGATGGGCGGATCCACATAGTCCATCTCACGCAGCAGGGCGATCATCCTATCGAACGTAGAGACCAGCGTATCCGCATCGAGCACCCCTCCCGAGGTGCGCGACCCTGACCGTGTGTCCGATTGATCTGCTATTTTCTCCCGGGTGTGTGCCAATCGGGCATAGGCGCGGACGAGTTCTTCCCGGTTCTCCCACTTGTGCACTGGGTGGGCACGCAGCTCTTTCCTCAACGACTTGATCGTGGCGTTCTTTCTCACGCGGGCTTTGGGCTTGAGAGACCGAGGCCGATGAAAAGATTGTCGACGGAACTCGGAACGGACAAGTGAGCGCGCCCGCTTGGGGTGACGAGACACATCTCGAGGAAGACGCATACGCCCCACCGTCATGGGCACATTGCCCAGCTCATCTGCATGAAGCTGCCCCACTCGCCCATCTTCCGTGATCACCATTGGCCGTGGATCCTGACTATCCGTATCTGGGGTTTCACGGTCATGGTGTCGACGGCGGCCGCGGTAGCGTCGCGACGAATCGTGGCGGTGCTTCTCCTTAGCCGCCTTACCTGCCCCAGCAGCTCTAACGCACACAGCCAATGCGGGGTTGCGGCCTTCGGGAAGTGCGATCACGTCCCCCACGGTGAGCGAACCGAGACAACGAGAGATTTCCTTAAAACGCTCTTTCCGGTTCTCTGCTTGAGTTTTCTTCTCCTCATGGGAGAGGTTTCTACGAATAGCGACGTATTCTGCCAGTTTATTTTCGGATCGGTGCCCGAGGAGTTCCAGAAGCTCATCATGCTGAGAATCCGCGTGACGCTGGTGAGCACGTCGCTGATGAGCACGGGCAACCACGTCCTCATTCGCCAAGAATTGGGCAAATGATCGCTCCAACAGGCGGTGTGATTTCTCAACCCCCAGCGTATTGAGCAGATTGACGGACATGTTGTAGCCGGGGCGGAACGTCGAAATCAGCGGATAAGTCCGTGTCGACGCCAACCCGGCGACAGCTTCCGGATCCATCGACGGCTGCCATAACACCACGGCGTTTCCAAGCACGTCGATACCGCGACGCCCGGCGCGGCCGGTGAGCTGGGTGTATTGGGCGGGGGTGAGGTCAACGTGGGCTTCGCCGTTGAATTTGACGAGTGATTCTAGGACGACGGTGCGGGCTGGCATGTTGATCCCGAGAGCCAGTGTTTCTGTGGCGAAGACGACTTTGAGCAGGCCGCGCACGAATAGTTTTTCGACGATGTGCCTGAAGGCGGGCAGCATTCCTGCGTGGTGTGCTGCAATTCCCCGCGAGAGGTTGGTGCGCCACCGGCGGAACCCCATGAGGTCCAAGTCTTCTTGAGGGATGTCAGCGGTATCGGCGTCGATAATGGAGAGGATTTCGCGTGCTTCGTCGCGCGTGGTGAGCTGTACTCGCGCTGTGTAGCACTGGGCTAGTGCTCCTTCGCAGCCGGCTCGGGAGAAGATGAAGATGATCGCCGGGAGCATGGATGCTGCCTGCAGCTGCCCGATTACGGCTGGCCGGTGTGGGCGCTTACGTCGGCCGTTACTTCGCCGTTCCGCTGCTGCGCATCGCGAGACTAGTTCTGGGTTGATCGGGGCTGATAGTTCCTGCGTAGCGTCGTCATTGTCCCGTGAGAATAGCGGGATTATGGAGTTTCCTACCAGCATGTATTGGTGAAGCGGAACCGGGCGGTGTTCCCAGACGATGATGTCGGTGTCGCCGCGCGTCATTTTTATCCACTCGCCGAACTGTTCGATATTGGAGACGGTGGCGGAGAGGGCGACGATGGATACCGACTCGTCTAAGTTGAGGATGATTTCTTCCCATACCGGGCCACGCTCTGGGTCGGCAAGGTAGTGAACCTCATCCATTACGACGTGGGAGAGGTTGTCCAGGGAGTCTGCGTCGGCGTAGATCATGTTCCGCAGGACCTCAGTGGTCATGACGATGACGTCGGCGTCCCGATTGATGGAGACATCCCCGGTCATGAGGCCCACGCGATCATCACCGTAGGTGGCGCGGAGATCGTTGTATTTCTGGTTCGACAGTGCCTTGATCGGCGTCGTGTAAAAGCAGCGTTTGCCTGTTTCTAGTGCGAGAAATACGGCAAATTCTCCGACGATTGTTTTTCCGGAGCCTGTTGGTGCGCTGACGAGTACTCCGCGACCGTGTTCGATGGCCTGGCATCCGTCAATTTGGAATTGGTCGAATGGGAAATCGTGCTGGTGGGCAAAGCGGTGGAAAATAGGAAGGTCCTCGGCTGACGCTTCGGTCACACTTCTCCTTGTCGATGGTCAGTTGTTCATTGTGGTGTCGGTTGTGGTTTTGGTGTTGTTGTGCGGTCGCTGCGTGTCCACGGTTTTCGTGTGCACAATGTAGCGGTTAGAGGACGTCGTCGAAACTGCTGGATTGGATTGTGTCCTGGCCGGGCTTACCGTCGTTGTCTCCAGTGGAATCGTTCCACGAACGTGGGCCCCGACGGAGCGCTGCTGCTGGTGGAGCGTGGTGTGAGCCTGAAGTCGGCGAGTCAGACGGTGCAGGGCTCGGCGTCGGTGTGGGCGATTCACTAGCCGACGGTGCGCTCGATGGAGCTGTCACAGGCGAAGGCTTTGGTATAGGCCCTGATCCTCCCGCGGGGTGGGCATCTCCCCCGCCGGCGATACCTTTGTGGTCCCCGTCGTAAATCGACTCTGCTGCGGGAATAGATGAAGGAGCAACTTTGAGCGGGGAGGCTTCGTCGTCACTCAGTCCCTCCCACTCGGACACGTGGCGGGCAGCGCGGCGGTCATGGATTCGAGTGAATTGGAGGGCTAGCTCCATCAGAACAACGAGCGTGAGGGCGAGGACCAGCATGGAAATCGGATCCTGCCCTGGTGTGGCAATGGCAGCGAAGATGAAGATCACGACAATCATGATTCGCCGCTTGTCCTTGAGCTGCTCATAATGCACAACCCCAGCAAGGTTAAGCATGGCAGTAAAGAGTGGTACTTCGAAACTCAAGCCGAATACGAGAATCAGTGCGATAACGAAATTGAAGTACTTCTCACCGGTCAGCGCGGAAATCTGAGTGCTATCGCCCAAATGAAGCAGAACATCTAAGCCCATCGGAAGGACGAGGTACGCAGCAACAACGCCCAAGACGAAAAGGAATCCGGCGATGGTTCCGACGGATAGCGTCCAGCGTCGCTCGTTTTTCAAGAGTCCCGGGGTGATAAACCGCCATATTTCGATAAGCCAGATGGGGCACGCCATAACTAGTCCGGCCAATCCGCCCATCTTCATACGAAGCATGAACATTTCGAAAGGACTCGTGGCGAGAAGACGGCATTCGTTATCCGCAGAAAATGTTGCCCGGGCCGACGGGGGTAACGAACAGTACGGTTCTTTGAGAATCTCGCCGAGACTAGGGAGCCGTGGCACGTGGAGAGGTCCAATCGCCCAGGCCGGGATTCCATGTTCGTACCAGATAAACCCGATGATGGTTGTGACGGCAACGGCTGCGAGAGCCCGCAATAGCCGTGTACGGAGTTCGCGCAAGTGATCGACGATGGACATGGTTCCATCTGGATTCTTCTTGGCTTTGCGAGACACGCGTCCACCCTTGCTTACCGGCGTTGATTGAGTCACGAGCGGCTGTTCTCCCGTGCTTCTGGCCACGAGTGTTCACGCCGAGATGCATTGATTTCGTCGTCATGAGCACGACGGCCACTCTCTTTGTGTGGCTAATGCACCCTTCGGTGGCGGTCACTGTGAGGAGAACAAGGTTCTCTCATGCTCCAGCTAGTGAGAACAGCTGTAGAAAACAGCTACAGAGAACACAAACGTGACAGTGTTATGACAATACTGTTGTGTGCCTTTAGGCGGGATGCTTCTTTTCGTCCTTGGACTCCACCGTCACCGTTGGCTGAGGTGTGTCGGTTGACGATGCTGAGGTGATCTCATCAGTCTTGGTCGCTGCGGCCGAGGTCTTCTCTGTCTCTGCGCCATCGTTCTTCATTTCTGAAACTTCAGATTTGAAGATGCGCATGGAACGACCAACTGAACGCGCAGCGTCAGGAAGTTTCTTCCATCCAAAAAGGACAAGTATGACGACTGCGATGAGAACGAGTTCTGGAAACCCTAGGTTAGCCATGGTGTACACCTTACGACGTGTCGGTGAGTAACGCAGAAGCCACCCCCGCAGCTTTGTCGATGCGCGGGCGCGACTGGACGGTGCCTAACGATACCGGAGTAATCCGTCTTCTGCACGGTCTCTGACGGAATCGCGCAGGTCCGTGGGCTCAAGGGGAATGATCGATCCTCCGTGCCTGAGTATGAAGCTGTGAATCCACACGGGACGCCCGGGGACGTCAACAATAAGCCCGCCTTTGAATTCGGACACAGGCCACACATGTTCATAGTCGACAACCCATCGCGCCTCAGGTGCGACCCATACTCGAGCCCAATGCGGGCTTTCCCGAAAACCGAAGGGATCAAGCGGATTAAGGGTGGAGCGTAATCGGTCCCGTTTTTTAGCACTCAGTGTCGACGGTTCCCGTTGCTCCAGTGATTGGATTCGGTCGATGCGGAAGTGTCGGATCCTGTTTCCTTGAGCCTGTGCCTGAGCATGAGTCTGGGCCTCGCCCGTGGACTGGTTGTCCCCTGCGTCGGCGTGGTCGTGCGCGCCAGTCAGGGATAGTCCTCGGAGATAGCTCACTCCATCGACGACCATAATCGAGAGCGGATCGACGAGACGTGGGGTTGCCCCCGCATCACCGAGGGAATCGGCATACGTGATGGCGATGGTCGTACGCGTGTTTACAGCGTCGGCAAGGTCGTTGACCAGCGAATTGCCACCGCCTTGTGTCGCGCGGGCAATTGCGTCGGCATGATTGCCGGCCATCGTTCTTAGCTTGTCTTCGGTGCGATGAATGACGTCGGCGTCGGCAATCCCCGGAATAGAGTCAATAGTCTCCAACGCCATGAGGATCGCGCTGGCCTCTTCCATAGTGAGTCCCACCGGCGCGGTCAGGCCTTGATCCGCCCACAACGAAATGTGCCGGGGATCAGCGTCGATGTCGATCAAGTCCCCGCCGGATAACCCAGGGAGGCCGCAGAACGTGAGTGTGGTGATATCGTTTTTCAGCTGTGTCGGCGACATCGCCAGGTCATGCGCTGCCTCAAAGAGAGTGACCCCGGGATGCTGCCGAAGATAAGGAACGATCGTGAGGAGACGTAATAGTTCCGTGTGGTGTTGATCCGAAATACTCACCGCAGCTGGCGCGTCGACGGAATGGTCGGTCTCGTCGAGCGCAGGCACACTCGACGGCAGTGTCCACTCGGCGGAGCTTTTTATCCCCGTGATCAGGGATTTCAATTGATTTGCGATGGTGACTCGGTAATCCTCAGGCTCCTCGATGACGATCTCCGGCACCTCTGCGAGGGCACACGACCGCAACTGCCCCGCGTAATCATCACTAATGACCCAGCGCGTGTCAGTGCGTTTCTCTGCATGAAGGTTGTGCGAGCGCAAGAGCTCAATAATCCGCCCGGTATCGTCTGGTGACACGCTAATCACAGCGTGCGTAGATTGACCACCACCATCACGGTGAAGCTGTGACCGGACGAGCTCACTAGGGGCAATAGCTGCCCGTTGATCAGTGTGAGTAGCCGGGGTGTCGGTTTCCTGAATGGAGTTAATTCGGGCGAGCCGGAAGCTACGTGGCTTCTCGCGGTCACGGTCAAAGCACGCGAGGTACCACCGTCCACTCTCAGGAATGAGTGCCCAAGGCTCAACAGTGCGCAGCGAGGGCTCATCTTCGATCGACGGATAGTACAGGAAATTAACGACGGTTGACTCCGTGATAGCCCGCAGCAACGTGGAAAAATCAGGCCCCGTGAGGTCGGTACTGTCCGGTACGCCATGTATCGGGGCTACAGTCCCGAGTGAACCCGCCGCCGAAAGTTTGACCCAGGCCCGTCGCCCCAATGCGGCAAGGTCCCCGGATAGAGCGAATTGGCTGGCGAGGGCGATGACTCCCATCTCGTCTTGAGTGAAGTGGACGTCGACAGTTTGGGTGAAGTCCATCAGATAACCGTCATCGGTGGCGTCGATATCGAACCCAAGATCGCGGAGTTGGGCGATATCGCGGTTGAGCTTCCGCCTGCGCGATTCCTGCGATCCATCCTCATAACCGCTGACATGCTCGATAAGCCACTTACCGTTGAGAGGCCGGGAGGAATCCTTGAGTGCCAGCACAAGGTTGATGAGCCGCTCGTAGGTGGCTTGGTTGCGTCGGGACGTCGAGCTGGTCTGAGAGCGGTCACTCGGTGGAGTCATGGCTAATCGCCTCGTACCTTATTGGTCAAGAATCGAACTGATCATGTCATCGGCCCGCGAATCGTGCGCGGCAAAGGGGTCGAGGAGCGCAATGTCGTGGGGCTCTGGGCGGTTAATTTTCAGCCGCGTCCAATCGACAGACACATCGGCATCGTTCTCCTGAGCAACACGGAGGAAATCTCCCCGCATTTTTGCTCGTGTGGTCTGCGGCGGTGTATCGGCCGCATCGGTGATAGGTGAATCCGCACCGTCCAGCCACCGCGAGACACGGCCACGCTCTTCAAGAGTCCGGAAGATACCTTTACCAGGCCGGATATCGTGATACGCGTAGTCGATCTGTTGGAGTTTCGGATGGGTAAGGTCCCAGCCGAACTTGTCCTGGTATCGGTCGATAATGTTCTTCTTAATCACCCAGTCAATATCCGCAGCGATCAACGAGGTGTCCCCGGAATCAATGGCAGTAAGCACTTTCTTCCACAAGTCGACGACGCGCTGCATGTCGGCATTGGGCGTGCCGTGCTGCTCCTCGGGGCGCTCATGGAGCCACTGCTGAGCTTTCTCAGCGAAAGCCTGTTGGATCTCAAGAGCGCAGCTTATCCGTCCCGACCGGAGCGGAACTTCTGCCCGTCCGGTGAGATCACGGCTGATATCGCGAATAGTTTTTGACGGGTTAGCTATTTCCCACTCGTCGAAAGAGTAACCAGCTTCAAGCATTTCGAGGACGAGGAGCGCTGACCCGATCTTGAGAGCAGCCGTTGTCTCCGACATGGACGAATCCCCGACGATGACGTGGAGACGTCGGTACATTTCGGAATCAGCGTGAGGCTCATCGCGGGTATTGATGATGGGGCGTGAACGTGTAGTCGCCGACGACACCCCTTCCCACACGTGGTCAGCGCGTTGGCTCAGCTGATACACAGGGGTGGTGTCCCCGTCAGAAAACCGCGAATGAGGGCGCGCAATGTGCCCGGCGCCGCAGATTAATTGTCGGGTAATGAGGAACGGGATGAACTCTTGGCCCAGTTTCTTCAGAAGGATCGCCCGACCCACAAGATAGTTCTCGTGACACCCGTATGAATTCCCGAGCGAATCGGTGTTGTTCTTCATTAGATGGACCGCGCCCTCAATGTGTTGGTCGGCGAGGGCGTGTTCTGCCTGGTCAGCGAGCCGGTTGAGCGTTACTTCCCCAGCCCGGTCATAGATGAGCAGTTGATTGAGGCTGTCGCACTCCGGGGTGGCGTACTCCGGGTGCGAACCGACGTCGAGATATAAGCGTCCGCCGTTGAGCGTGTAGATGTTGGAGCTACGGAAGCGGTCGACGATCGGTCGAAATAGCTGACGCGCAATGTCGTCGGGAGCGACTGCTTGTACTCCGTCATGGGTACAGGTAATCCCGAATTCGGTTTCAATTCCCATGATCCGGCGGGTGAAAACGGCTTTGTCAGCGCTCACTGTCCACCCTTTTGAACGTAGGAACGAACGAATTCTTCTGCGTTCGATTCCAGTAATCCGTCGATTTCGTCAAGAAGGTCGTCGGCACCTTGTCCCCTAATTTGTGACTGGCCGGCGGCGTTCTCGGGTTCATCGGCGTTGTCGTCGCCGGGCTTGGAGCCGTGAATCTGCGATGATTTTTCCATGCTTAAAAGCCTTCTTAAGTGTTCTCACTATGTGTGATTCATTGTAATCTGACGATCTCAGTGCCCGTTATAACCTTATCGCGTATGAGTGGCCTATAACTGCCTATGACTCACAGATTATGGACTCGGTAGCGGCGTGACATCGCAGACACCTGACGACGTGAGATAACGCGTCACATCATCGACGCTCTTTGCGCTCTCAGTGATGTCGTAGGTGGCGGTGGCGTTGGCGGCCGTCGGTGAGCTCAGGTCGATCCGTTGCGGGTGAGCTGGTGTGACGATGAGATTATCCCAGTTCGCCGCGATAACCTCACTGGAAAAACGGTCTACCAATCGTCCTCTGAGCCAAGCCCGTGTATCGGTGGGCGGCGTGTCGATCGCTGCCGTCACATCGTCGGGGTCAACGAGTGTCCGGATCTTCCCCCGTCGAACCAGGGCGTAATAAAGCCCCTTCTCGGGATCGCAATCGCTGTATTGCAAATCAATGAGTGCCAGCCGGGGATCGTCCCACTCCCCTGTTCCGCGCTGTCGAAAACCGTCGAGCAGCGCATATTTCGCTGTCCAATCGAGGCGATCCGCCGTCGACAAGGGGTCGGACTCTAAGTCATCAAGGATCTTGCCCCAGACCTCTATCACTTTCTTTTCGACGTCGCTCAGGCTGATGACCCCGCGATCAGCGGCATCGATCACCCGATCCCGGTAGATACGCTGAATGTCGATGGCGGTGCGCTCAGTCTTACGGTCCTCCCCGCGCAGGGTCGCCGTACACGTGAGGTCGCGTGAGACGCGATAGACATCGTCGACAGGCGACTCGAGGGCGAGGTCAGAGAAATCAACCCCGGCTTCGATGGCGTCGAGAACAAGCGACGTCGTGCCAACCTTGAGGAACTGTGAATACTCGGACAGGTTGGCGTCCCCAATGATGACGTGGAGGCGCTTCCATTCGTCGGCATTGGAGTGGGGCTCATCGCGGGTATTGATGATGCCCCGGTTCAGCGTGGTCTCGAGCGATACCTTGGTTTCGATGTAGTCAGCACGCTGCGAAATTTGGAAGCCGGCGGTATCCCCCTGCTGCCCGATGCCGACGCGACCAGAACCAGTCATAATCTGGCGCGTCACGAAGAAAGGGATCAGTCCTTGTTCAATCGTGGCCATATCCGTGTCGCGGCGATACAGGTAGTTCTCATGGGTTCCGTATGAGGCACCCTTGCCGTCCACATTGTTCTTGTAGGTCTTGAGAGCCCAATGCTCCTGATCTTGACCAATTCCGGCCTGTGTAGCAGCGCGCGCTGCCCGGTGCATAATGATCTCACCGGCTTTATCCCAGATCACCACCGACAACGCATCTGTGACTTCAGGAGATGAGTACTCCGGGTGGGCGTGATCCACATAGAAACGCGCGCCATTGCGAAGGATGATATTGGCCGCCCCCATGGCATTGGGTTCCAACACGGGCGCGTGATTCATAGCGTACCGACGAAGATCAAACCCGCGCGCGTCACGAAGAGGCGATTCAGGCTCATAATCCCAGCGCGTCCGCCGAGCACCGAGCCCCAGCGCGTCGGCATACGACATAACAGCAGCTGTCGACGTCAAAATAGGGCTGACTGCGGGGTTCTCGGGGCACGAAATCCCGAATTCGGTTTCTGTCCCTATCACTCTGGGTTGGTTATGAAGCATCGGTATGTCCTTTGCCCGAATCGGTATCTGCTGGCTCGGTCGCCTCTGTCTCGGTTGTAGATTTCCGGTTATGGTGCGCCACCGTTACCTCTGTGACACGCTGGCCTGTTCGTCCCGAGATCCGTGCCCATTCGTCGGGATTAGCGGTGTTGGGGAGATCATCATTTTCAGCGAACTCCTGGTCAACTGCCGTTCTGACATCCTCGAGCGAGACACCATGATTGTCAGGCTGCCCCGACGCTAACGCCCGTTTCAGCGCATTCTTCTTTGCGCGGTCGACGATATTGGCAATCATCGCCCCAGAGGCGAAGTCACGGTAATAAAGCACCTCGCGGCTACCATTCACGAAAGTGAGCTCAACAAATTCATTATCCGAGTGCTGCGCATACATCCGGCTACTGAGCTCATCGATCAGCGCCGCCACAGCAGCATGGCGGTCTCCAGTTTCCTCAACCAGGGCCGGATCCAACGGAAGCGTATCCACAAGATACAGCTCTGCGATTTCCCGCGCCGATTTTTCATCGGGACGCTCAACGCGGATCTTCACATCCAATCGACCCGGCCGAAGAATAGCCGGATCGATCATTTCCTCACGGTTAGATGCACCAATAACAATGACATTGCGCAAGTCCTCAACCCCGTCGATTTCAGACAGAAGCTGTGGAACAACGGTATTTTCCAGGTCGGAGGAAATACCCGAGCCACGAGTCCTAAAGATCGCATCCATTTCATCGAAGAACACGATGACCGGCCGCCCGTCCTCAGCAATCGATCGAGCACGGTCGAAAATCTGCCGAATCTGCCGCTCCGTTTCGCCCACAAACTTATTGAGCAGCTCCGGGCCCTTAATGTTCAGGAAGTAGCTCTCTCCCCCACTTCCCATTTTTTCCGCCAACGAATGGGCCACAGCCTTGGCAATCAACGTTTTTCCGCAGCCGGGCGGGCCATAAAGCAAAACACCCTTCGGCGGCTGAAGGTCAAACTTCCGATACAAGTCCGGGTGAGTGAAGGGCAGCTCAACAGCGTCATGAATCATCTCAATCTGGTTATGCAGACCCCCAATGTCCTCATAAGACACCTCGGGGATCTCTTCCAAAATAAGATTTTCGACGTCGGCCTTCGGGATGGATTCGAAGGCGTAGCCCGCACGGTAATCAACGAGCACCTGATCCCCCGCGCCGACGTTCTTCTGCGACCACAACTCGTAGAGCGGTGCGGCAATCTTGAGGACGCGCAAATCGCCCATCGTATCGGCGACGACGACCCTTGAGCCGCCGGGGAGAAACTCCTTAACTACAGCGATATCGCCGAAATCGCTGAAACCACAATGCTCGACGACTTCCTGCCCCTCCCCGAGCCGAACAAGCGCGCCGGGCGTTAATTGTGAGGTATCCACCCCGGGAGCAACCACTAAACGCATCCGTCGATTAGATGTAAATACTTCGGCGGAGTGCCCACCGGGATTGAGTTCGAGGAGGGTGCCGTACGTACTCGGCGGATCGGACAATGCCCGGATTTGTTCATTAAGAGCGTCTAATTTGTCGCGTGATGCCTTCAGCATCTCGACAAGTTTGGCGTTTCGTGTCCCTAAGGTCCGATTGGCTAATTGTAATTCTTTTAGCGACGGGGTCGCGTCGTTATTGTTGCCCTTTCGCGAGGTGCTCGATGCCGTGCTGTGGGATGAGGTTTGTTGTGAAGCTGTCGTCATAACTACCAGTCTACAAAGACGATCAAGCTCTCTACCGGTGTCGGTTCTAACCTCTTTGAGGGCGAATGCTAAGCCCAGGCTCACCTGGATTGATGACCTCGTTATACACCCTCATCGCGTGTCATTTCCCGAGACAGATACCTCTGAGATAACTACTTTTGGGGGCGACGCTTGGGCTTGGGCGGAACAGTGCCATCAGCCAGACGACGCGCCCATACCAGGAATGCTGTGTGCGCATTCATGCGATGTTCAGGGCGGGTCGCCAGCCCATCGACCTTCCACTCGCGAACCAACGATTCCCACGCGCGAGGTTCCGTAAAACATCCGCGGGCCCGAATTCCCTCCATGACCTTCATCAATTGGGGCACCGTCGCTACATAAGCCATCAACACCCCACCAGGCAGGAGCAGATTCTGGCACGTTTCCAAACATTCCCACGGTTCCAACATGTCCAGAATGATCCGATCGACGGGGCCATCGAGGTCATCGACGGTGACGTCGCGAAGATCGCCGAGCCGAGGCTGCCAATTATCCGGCGTCGACCCCATGAATTCGGAGACATTCGACAACGCGTACTTCAGGTGATCGTCGCGAATTTCATATGAGAACACCGTCCCGTGCTCCCCGACAGCGCGGAGAAGGGACAGGGTGAGCGCCCCCGAACCAGCACCTGCTTCAAGGACTCTGGCACCGGGGAAGATGTCCCCCTCAATCACGATTTGTGCAGCGTCTTTGGGGTAAATGACCTGTGCTCCGCGAGGCATGGACAGGACATAGTCCACCATCAGGTGGCGGAAACATAAATATTGCCCACCTTCGGTAGAAACAACCACCGTTCCTTCGTCCTTACCGATTATGTCGTCGTGAGCAATGGCCCCCATGTGCGTGAAGAATTTCTCCCCCTCAGCCAGCTCAATGGTGAAATGACGACGCTTCGCGTCGGTAAGTTGAACGCGATCTCCGGGTCGAAAGACACCCGTATAGGCCATTGAGCAAGCTCCTTCACGAAGAGAAATGACGGTTGTGCGTGAGTAGTCTCACGGTAGCTCACGGATAGTCTACGGGGTGCATGGGTGACGACGGTCATGCGCTAGGGTCATGGATCATGAGTGCTCGACGTCGTATGGCTTTATCCCCTTCCCGGGCAGGAGATTACCGGCAGTGCCCTCTTCTGTACCGGTATCGTGCCATTGATCGGCTTCCTGAGCCGAAGACGATTGCGCAGGTCAAGGGGACTTTAGTGCACGCCGTGCTAGAGAACATGTACGGCCAACCACGTCCAGAGCGTACGTACCCCAAAGCCACCAAAATGCTCAAACCACAGTGGGCGCACATGGTTGAGAAAGATCCGGAACTGCGGGAGCTTGTTCCTGAAGACAAGCTCCTCCCCTTCTTGGTCGAATGCCGGTCCCTCTTGAAGGGGTACTTCGCCATGGAAAATCCCGAAAACTTCGACGCTGACGAGTGCGAAATGTTGGTGGACACCACGCTTCCTAATGGCGTTCCCGTGCGAGGGTTCATTGACCGTGTCGACGTCGCTCCGACGGGAGAAATCCGCGTCGTCGATTACAAAACTGGCAAGAAACCTATACCGCGTTTTAGCCAGCAAGCCGTGTTCCAAATGCGGTTTTATGCGCTCGTGTACTGGCGTTTATTCAATATCATCCCGACGCAACTGCGCCTCATGTACCTCAAGGTGATGGATTCGATGTACCTGGCTCCCTCCCAAGTCGAGCTGGAGTACTTCGAACGGGACGTTGGCGACCTGTGGTCAAAGATCACCCGCGATGGCAAGACTGGCCGGTTTCTGCCTAAAGAATCCAAACTGTGCGATTGGTGCTCTTTTCAGTCTCTTTGTCCCGCCAAAGGCGGAACGGAACTGCCCTATCCGGGGTGGCCTGACGACGCGCGGAACTAGCATCCCGCGGTGTGCATACGTCCGCCCGACCACTGAGCCACATATGTGGGTTTCTACCGAGTAAGGCGGGCAATACGAATATCCGTTGCCAAAATTGCTTCAGCGCCCAATGCAGATAACCGGTCCATAAGCTGGTTAGCGTCCTTGCGCGGAGCCATCGCGCGGACAGCGACCCAGTCGTCGTCGGCAAGTGGTGAAACGGTGGGCGCAGATAAGCCAGGTGTGAGCTTGGTAGCCTCAGCCAGGAGCGACTTCGGGCAGTTGTAATCAATCATGAGGTAATTCTTGGCGTGCAGAATGCCCTCAATCCGTCGCAATAGGATCTGGTGTTCATCGGTGACGGGTTGATTGTGCCGGCCGACAATGATCGCCTCGGACGTGCAAATCACGTCCCCGAACGGCGACAACCCCTGTTGGCGCAACGTCCGTCCCGTCGAGACAACGTCCGCGATGATGTCAGCTACGCCGAGACGAATAGAAATCTCAACTGCCCCATCCAACCGAATAACGTCGGCCTGGATGCCTCGCTTTGCGAGGTCAGCACTGACCAAATGTGGGTAACTCGTCGCGATGCGCTTTCCCTCAATCTTGTTGAGATTCCACTCCTCATTCTCGGGGGCCGCATAGCGGAAGGTCGATGCACCGAAACCGAGTGCGAGGAGTTCATCCACCCCGTTCGCAGCAGAATCCGCAGCTAAGTCGCGGCCGGTTATTCCCAGGTCAAGGTGACCTTTGGCGACGTAGATGGCGATATCTTTGGGGCGGAGGAAGAAAAACTCCACGTCATTTTGTTCGTCCCATGACGTGAGGTCTTTGGAGTCTCGGCGCATCCGGTAGCCCGCCTCCTCCAAAATGTGGGTAGCAGTCTGAGACAGAGAACCCTTGTTGGGAACGGCGACGCGAAGCATGGAATAAAACTCCTGAAGGCAAGAAAGAGAAGGTGGACAATGGGGCGAACCGGGGTCGCTGTGGTTGCTGAATAGCTGTACGTAGAAGGACTACAGATACCGGTAAATATCGTCCAAGGACAGACCACGTTTAACAGCGACAACCTGTAGCCAATAGAGCAATTGGCTGATTTCTTCGGACAGTTCTTCGTCTGACTGATATTCAGCGGCTAACCATACTTCGCCGGCTTCCTCGACAACTTTCTTCCCAAGGAAGTGGAGGCCCTTGTCCAGGGCTTCGACAGTTCCTGAGTCTTCGGGGCGCTGTTGTGCGCGGTCGGTGATTTCAGCGAAAAGCTCATCAAAATTCTTCACAGTCGTCATTCTTTCATATGCTCGTCGTGGCGTATGCACATCTAGAGTTCGTTCCATAGTTCGCGGAAATCGTCAATCCTCCACGGATGCCCATCGCGGGGAGCAAAACTGGTCACTCCGCGTAGTTCGTGGAGGGTTTTTATCCCCTCGGGCAGCTCTAAACCTGGCTCCACCGGAACACCGAGGACACGGCATCCTGCCGCACGAGCTGCAGACATTCCCGTGGGTGAGTCTTCTATGACGAGGACGTCGTCGGGATTGACGTCCATCAGGTCGCATGCTCGCGCGTATCCGTCGGGATAGGGCTTTCCGCGAGGGACTTCGTCCCCGGCTACTGATGTTGCGAAAAACTCGTCGCCGATAACGGGTAAACAGTGGTCGACCAATGCGCGGGCCGTATTGGTGACTAGTGCCTGGGGGATACCTGCGTCGTGAATATCGTGTAAGAGCGCGGGAAAACCGGGCCGAAAGTCGAATCCCTCGGAAAGAATCTCGCCCATTCGCGCAAAAAACCACGTTTTCCAGGTGTCAATGAGCGCCGGATTCGGGGTCTGTCCGGCGAATTCCAGGCACGTTGAAATGGTGTGTTCTGCAGTTCCGCCGACGGTGACCGCTCGTTGTTCGGGTGTGAGGTCTACTCCCATCAACGTGGCCATCTCGTAGGTGGCTATCCCCCATCGCGGTTCAGTATCGACGAGGGTTCCATCCATGTCCCAAGCAATCGCACGCATGCAACACAGTGTACGGAGTGGCACTGCACCACAGCGCGAGGAGTTCATGAAGTGGCGCGTCGTGTGGCATTCACGATGGTCACGGTCACGGCAACGAATTAGACATTGAAATACTTTGCCTCCGGGTGATAGAGCACGAATGCATCAGTTGATTGCTCAGGGTGCAATTGCAGCTCCTCAGACAACTCAACACCAATCCGCTCAGGACGCAAAAGGTCCACCAACGCCCGGCGCGATTCCAAGTCGGGGCATGACCCGTAGCCGAAGGAGTAGCGTGCTCCTCGGTATTTGAGGTCGAAGAATGCCCGGTCTTCGGTGCCATCGTCGTCGCCGGCGTGGGTTCCGTCGGCAAAGGCGAGTTCGGCTCGGACACGGGAGTGCCAGTATTCGGCCAGGGCTTCGGTGAGTTGAACGCCGATGCCGTGGAGCTCGAGGTATTCGCGGTAGTGGTTGTCTTTGAACAGGACGTTGGCTTTGTCCGCGATGGGTTGCCCCATGGTGACGAGCTGAAGTGGGAAGACGTCGGTGTGCCCGGTGCGTTGTGCTTCGTCGCGTGAGCGGATGAAGTCTGCGATGCAGAGGAACCGTCCCCGTTGTTGGCGTGGGAACTCGAATGATGTTACGGGTTCTGCCGCGGGATCTGGTTCTTCTGCCTCGTTGGGCACGGGCAGGATGTGTACGGTGTTGCCTTCTGAGACGGCCGGGAAGTAGCCGTAGACGACGGCAGAGTGGTTGAGGATTCCTTCTGCTTTGAGGTCGTTGATCCATGCTCTGAGCCGTGGGCGTCCTTCGGTTTCGACGAGTTCGTCGTAGGAGGGGCCGTCGCCGCCGCGTGTTCCGCGTAGTCCCCATTGGCCCATGAAGAGGGCGCGTTCGTCGAGGCAGGTGAGATAGTCTCTGACGGGGAGGCCTTTGACTATCCGTGTGCCCCAGAATGGTGGGGTTGCGATGGGGGTATCGGTGGCGACGTCGGAGCGATCAGGGATGACCGCCGGGGCGCTTTCTGCTTTTCGCTTGGCCGCGATTTTCCGTGAGCGTTCGTGCCTGGCTTTCCTTTCTTCTTTCTTCTTTTGTGCGCGGGTGGCGGCGGCAATTTGTTCCTCGGTGAGTTCGCGCTGTGAGCCGCGCTTCATGGACATGATCTGATCCATCAAGTTCAGGCCTTCGAAGGCGTCGCGCGCATAGTGGACATCGCCCTGGTAGAGCTCGTCGAGGTCATTTTCGACGTAAGTGCGTGTCAGCGCTGCTCCGCCGAGGAGGACGGGGTAGTTGGCGGCGCCTGCCGAGTTCATCTCGATGAGGTTGTCTTTCATGACGACCGTCGACTTCACCAGGAGTCCGGACATGCCGATGACGTCAGCCTGGTGCTCGGATGCTGCGTGGAGAATGTTGGAAATGGGTTGTTTGATGCCCAGGTTAACCACGTCGTAGCCGTTGTTGGACAAGATAATGTCCACGAGGTTTTTCCCGATATCGTGGACGTCTCCTTTGACCGTGGCCAGGACGATTTTGCCCTTGGAGGCGGAGTCGTCAGTAGCCTCCATGAACTGTTCAAGGTGGGATACGGCGGCTTTCATCGTTTCAGCCGATTGCAGCACGAAGGGAAGCTGCATCTGCCCTGAACCGAAGAGGTCGCCCACAACTTTCATCCCAGCGAGGAGGTCTTGGTTAATGATCTCGAGGGGGTCTTTCTCATCGCGGGCGAGATCGAGATCAGCTTCAAGTCCGTTCTTTTCGCCATCAATGATGCGCTGTGCCAGCCGCTTAAAGAGCGGGAGCGCCTGCAGGGCTTCTGCCCGTGCGTCCTTGGCGTCGGCGGCGGACACGCCTTCGAATAACTCCATAAAGGTTTGCAGCGGATCGTAATCTTCGTCGGCTGTTCCGCCTCGTCCTTCCGTTCCGCGCCGGTCATAGACCATGTCCAGGGCGACGTCGCGTTGATCGTCGTCAATACGGTTCATCGGGACGATCTTGCTGGAGTGAGCAATGGCCGTATCCAGTCCGGCCTCGATACATTCATTCAGAAAGACCGAATTCAGGACTTGGCGGGCGGCCGGATTAAGGCCGAACGAAATATTCGAAAGTCCCAGCGTGGTGTGGATGTCGGGGTGACGCGAGGTGATTTCGCGAATGGCGTTGATCGTTTCGATACCATCGCGCCGGGTTTCTACCTGCCCGGTCGAAATCGGGAACGTCAGGCAATCGACAATGATGTCGCTTTCGCGAAGCCCCCAGCGCGTGGTGATGTCCGCAATAAGGCGTTCAGCGATCTCGACTTTCTTCTCCGCTGTCCGCGCCTGCCCCTCTTCGTCAATAGTGAGAGCCACGACCGCCGCGCCATGCTTCTTGACCAGCGACATAATCCGGTCATAGCGCGACCCCGGGGCGTCACCGTCCTCAAAATTCACCGAGTTGACCGCGCAGCGGCCACCAAGGTGCTCAAGGCCCACGCGGATAACGTCGGGCTCCGTCGAGTCCAACATGATCGGAAGCGTCGAGTTCGTCGCCAAACGGCTCGCAAGCTCGGCCATGTCTTGGGTGCCGTCACGGCCCACATAGTCGACGCACAGATCAATCATGTGGGCGCCGTCGCGAGTCTGGGCCTTCGCGATATCCAAACACTTATTCCAGTCGCCCTCGAGCATCGCCGTGCGGAAAGCCTTGGAACCATTGGAGTTCGTCCGCTCACCAATCATGGTGATCCCCGTGTCCTGAGTCAGCGGCACCGTTGAATACAGGGATGAGACATTATCGTCGAAATCGTGGTGGCGCGCCGGGCGTGTGACGGCGGGAGACTCCGAGGCGTCTTCATCTGAGTCCGGCGAACCGATCACGGCGTCGCGAACTGCGGTTATGTGTTCGGGGGTTGTCCCACAGCAGCCGCCGACCATGGAGAGCCCATAATCCCGCACGAAGTGGACACTTGCTGCGGCAAGTTCGTCGGGAGTTAACGGATAGACCGCCCCGTTGGCGCCGAGCTCCGGCAAGCCAGCGTTCGGCATGACTGATACCGGCATGGGGGCATGAGCGGATAAGTACCGCAGGTGTTCGTTCATCTCGTCGGGGCCGGTTGCGCAGTTCATCCCGATGACGTCAATGCCCAGGCGTTCCAGGGCGGTGAGAGCTGCGCCGATTTCTGACCCCAGCAGCATTGTGCCGGTGGTTTCTACCGTCACGTGGCACATGATCGGTAAGGTTGTCCCACAATCGTCGAAAGCTTGCTGGACGCCGTGTACTGCGGCTTTGACTTGCAACAGGTCTTGTGCGGTCTCGATCAGGATGGCATCCGCTCCACCCCGGACTAATCCGCGGGCTGCTTCCGTGTATGCATCGCGAAGGTCTGAGAACGGAGCATGGCCGAGTGTCGGAAGCTTTGTTCCCGGACCTAATGATCCAAGGACGAAACGTCTCATGCCTTCGCGCCCCGGCCCCATGTCATCAGCAACCGATCGAGCGATCTGGGCGCCTGCGTAGGCAATCTCTTCGATGCGATCTTCAATGCCGTAATCGGCAAAGTTGGGGAGGTTGCAGCCGAAGGTATTTGTTTCGACGGCATCGGCCCCCGCCTCAAAGTATCGGCGGTGAATGTCGGCCAAGATATCGGGGCGGGTGATGTTGAGAATTTCGTTGCATCCCTCGAGCCCGTGGAAATCTGCATCTAAGTCAAGGTCAATGGCTTGAAGTTGCGTCCCCATGGCTCCGTCACCGATCAGTACCCGGTCATGGAGGGCCTGGAGAAACTCGGATTTCGTAGGATTCAAAGGTTGACGCTCATCATTCACAGATAGACAGCTTAGTCTACTATCGGGGTGCTCGACCAAATCCGTCGGTGACCTAAAGTTTTAGCCCCAGTAGAGCATCAACACACCCGGCAACCAACGCCGCAGCGGGCGAGAGATGAGAATACAAAGTGGAAGGGTCGTCCCCACTCTGATGAGGGGCGGGCAACAGGTCTACCGTAAGCTCCCCCGACGCATGCGAGTGGGCCCCGCACCGCTGAGTACCCGCCGTTGCCGACGCGAGCTCCACAGACTTGGCATCCGCTTCGCTATCTTTCCCGTCGTCGAGAATCGTGATCTTCCCCTGAGCAACACTGAGCTTGTCATCCGTCGCTGGAGCCGCACAGGGAACGGGCACAGAGAGGGACTCATGGGCATTCTTCCCGTCAACACCGGGCAGATCCCAAATCTTTTCCTTGTCGACGATACCGCCCGCCCATTCGTCGATGAGATCGACAGCAGCTGGCGTGTCCAAGTCGGTAGCGAGAGCCTGGCGAACGTCGTCGACTAACCGACGGGCTCGCGCCTCAGAATCAGCATCGTTGCGAGTATGAACAGTCTCGACGGCAGTGCGCCACAGAGCTAAACGTCGTGAAGCGGCAGCCAAAAGAGCATCCGACCAGTTGCGCTGATCACGATAATGCCCTGCGTAGAGGGCTAAACGAATGGACGACGGATCAGTTCCGGCATTGCACAACCTGGATACGAAGACAAGGTTGCCCAGCGACTTACTCATCTTGACGCCGCCGAGAGCGATAAGTCCGGTGTGCATGTAATGGTCAGCCATACGCTCCACGCCGCATGCCGCTTCTACGTGAGCGGCGGAGTATTCATGGTGGGGGAAAATAAGGTCCTCTCCCCCGCCTTGGACATCAAAATGGCTGCCCAAATACCGCGCTGCGATAGCGGCGCACTCAATGTGCCACCCGGGCCGTCCGCGTCCAAAGGGCGAATCCCACGCTGGTTCACCGGGTCGCTCTGCCCGCCACAGCAGAGAATCTAACGGATCTCGCTTTCCCGGGCGGTCCGGATCGCCACCTCTCTCTGCGAAGAATTGCTCCATCGTGGCTTCGTCGTACCGCGACTCATAACCAAATTGCGGGGTCGCTGTTCGATCGGCATAGACATCCGGATACGTGGGATCGTCCACAACATAGGCAGACCCGTTGTCGAGCAACGTGCTCACCATGTCGATGACATCGGGAATGGCCTCAACTGCGCCGATATATGACGTTGGCGGGATCACCCCAAGATTGGCCATATCCTGGCGGAACAGATCGGTTTGCTCCTCCCCCAATTCCTGCCAATCGACCCCGTCGCGTTGGGCTCGCTCGAACAGCGGATCGTCGACGTCGGTGACATTTTGCACGAAGTTCACGCGGTGGCCATTCGCCAATAACTGCCTATTCAAAACATCAAAGGTGACGTACGTGGCAGCATGACCCAAGTGCGTCGAATCATAAGGGGTGATCCCGCAGACATACACCGTCGCCTCGTCGGCCGGTGTGAGAGGAGTGACTTCACGGGATGCCGTATCCCACATGTGGAGAGGAATCGGTTGATCCTCCCCGACGACGGAACGGAAATCAGCAACAAGGGGTTTTTGCCACGACTGCATGAGCCTAAGTCTACGGCCCTCCTGGCGATATGGCTTAGGCGGCTGCCATCACGCCCGTAGCCAGGAGAATCATCACGATAATCCCCACCGGGATGCGGTACGCAGCAAACCAGGCAAATGAATTATTGGCGACGAACTTGAGCAGCCAGGCAATAGAGACGTAGCCCAGTGCAAACGCGATTAACGTACCCACCAACAGCTGCGGACCAGAAGCGATCTGCCCGTCGGTGGGGTGAAAAGCATCAGGCAGGGAGAAAAGCCCGGAAGCCAGAACAGCAGGGATAGCTAGCAAGAACGAAAAACGCGTCGCAGCCTCGCGATCCTGATTAAGGAAGAGCCCCGCGGACACGGTGCCACCCGAGCGAGAGACGCCGGGAATGAGCGCGAGGCATTGAGCGAACCCCATGATGATGGCGTCGCGCATGGTCAAGTCTTTCTCCGTCCGCGTGTGGCGGCCCACCCGTTCGGCCCAAATGAACACGAACGAGAACAGGATGAGAACCGCGGCGGTCACCCACAAGTTGCGGAAATTGTCGCGGATGAAGTCTTTGAGGACGTATCCAAGAATTCCCACGGGAATGGTGCCCACAATCACCATCCACCCCATGCGGTAGTCGGCCCCGCGCTTCGTTTTGTCCATCAGCCCAGCGAACCATCCGGTGATGATGCGCCAAATGTCCTTGGCAAAAAACACCAACACTGCCGCTTCTGTCCCCAACTGAACGACGGCAGTGAATGAGGCACCTGCATCTTGGTTCCACAGAAGTTGGGACACGATCCGGAGGTGGCCCGACGATGACACAGGCAAGAACTCTGTGAGGCCCTGGATGATCGACAGGATGATCGTTTGTATCCAGCTCATGTGGGTCTCGGTACCGGCGGCTGCGAGATCAGTGGCCACATGGGCATGGGTAGCAGCGTGGGCGGACGTGTCCGCCTGGCTCAGCCATGAGGCTGGCGACTGCGCTAATGAGGATGCGGTTTCGTGGATCCTTCCCGCCACTGATCCAAGAAAACCGTGAGCCTGATGGAGTTGATGGACGTGCGTGAACGCGTCGTGAGCTACCCCTGAAATAGAGGTGAGTGCCGAATTGGCCATAGAAACTACCTGTCGTGTAGCCCGGACCAGGAGCCCGGAAATGGATAGAGACACGGCAAGTAGGCTAGCAACTTTATGGGCTCACTGTTATCTTCCAGCGTATGGGCCATTCGCGGAGACAAGAAAGCGCGTGAGAATCACCGTTCATCCCTGGCCGTCGCCTCGGTGTCTTAGCTCCGTGACCTGTAGTAGCGTTACGAGAGTGATTTCCGACGGTACTCCTGGTCAATCGATTCGTACTGGTACATTGCCGACGCAGCGCAAACAACGGCGCGTCGGTGCGCGAGTGTTAGGCATCGCGTGTTGTAGTGGACTGGCCGTCACGATGCTGGCGGGTTGCTCACGCAGCGATGATCAAGAAGCGTTATCGAAGGCAGAAGACGTCTCGCCGACGTCGGTACCTGCCGCGGAACCCCCGTCGGGCGATACTCGCGATGTCGATCTCCCCGGTGACGGTGTTTCCGATGTCGTGGTGAGTGGTCAGTCAGACTCACCAGTCATCGCCGGCCTGTCCGGTGGAAAAATGGTGATCGGGACGTCGTCGGATTGGACGAACGGGAAGCCCGAGTCGGTGGATCTTGGCAAGGATTGTAAAGATCTGTCTCGCGCTGCGGGGGGCGGTTTTTCTGTCGCATGTGAGAACCATGTGCTCGTTTTCGATGGCCAAGGCAAGAAGGTTCACGATCTCGAGGTCGACGGCACCGCGACGACGGCGGCGGTGACCAACGATGTTGCCAGTGTGACTTTCGCCGGTGAGAAGAAAATCAAGTACTTCCCTTTGGATGGGTCCGATAAGGATGGGAAGTCAACTGTTTCTATCGGCGAAGGAGCGATCCAATCGCTGATTGTGGATCCTGATCCTAAGTCTGGGTCAGATAAAGAGATGTCAGCGGTGTTCGATAAGAAGCAATCGAGTTTAACGGGTGTGTATCCCGGCGAGGACAAGGAAGGATCGTCGCTGCGGATCGGCCAAGGTGCTGGGAAAATTGCCGGTGGGCAGGACGGCGTTGTTGTGGCGTCGTCAACCAAGTTGAACTCGATTGAGATTTTCACGGCCAACGATATTTTGAGGAAACACCAAACAATCCATACCGATTCTGTTCCGTGGGGTGTGGCGTGGGATGCCAACACGCGCACGGTGTGGGTGACATCAACGGGGAAGAACACCGTCATTGGTTATGACATTTCTTCGGGTGTCCCGGTCAAAGTGGCGACGATGCACACGATTCCCGATGCTCAGTCGGTTGTGGTTGATGGCGATGGAGGCCTGTTGATTGCGTCGCCGCAGTCGTCGACGGTGCAACACATATCGAAGGATCAGGTGAGCGAGGCACGCGATGAGGGTGCCTCGAGTGAGCCGAGTTATCCCGTGAAGAAGGAAGCATAATCATGTCGTTGACCAGCACTGATCGTATTGATGCCGATCTTGAGGATTGCAGGGAGTCACACCCCGTACGAAGCGCTATCTACTCCTGGTCGTTGCGACAAATGTTCCGCTTGGACCCTGAGACTATTCATTCATTAATGACGAAGGCCTTGGGCATTTTCCAGCGCATGCCGATGGCCAACCGGGCTCTTGAACGATGGTGGGCTGTCCATGACACAGCGCTGGAACAGACTGTTTTTGGTGTGAACTTCCCTCGGCCCCTGGGCCTGGCTGCCGGGTTTGATAAGAGCGCAACGTCCCCGGATGTGTGGGCTCCTCTGGGCTTTGGATTCGCAGAGCTGGGTACTGTAACCGCGGAGGGACAGCCTGGTAACCCCTCCCCCAGGCTTTTTCGGTTGCGACGGGACCATGCGATTTTGAATCGGATGGGCTTTAACAATGAGGGCGCAGTGTTGTGTGCCCGGCGGATTGCTCGGCGTCGAAGCCGTGACGTGATTGCGGTTAATATCGGGAAGACGAAGAAAACCCCGATTGACGAGGCTGCAGAGGATTATCGCTTGTCGGCTCGTTTGCTCGGGCATCACGCAGATTTCGTGGTGGTGAACGTCTCGAGCCCGAATACCCCGGGGTTGCGGGATTTGCAGGCAGTGGATTCTTTGGGGCCGATTGTGGACGCGGTCCTTGACGAAGTCGAGGACACGCCCGTGTTGGTTAAAATCGCCCCTGACCTGTGTGATGACGACATTCTTGCGGTTGCGGATTTGGCCCAGAAGAAAGGGCTGGCCGGGATTGTGGCGACAAACACGACCATTTCCCGTGACCATTTAACGACGCCGTCCTCTGAGGTTGAGGCGATGGGTGCTGGCGGTGTGTCGGGTCGCCCGGTGGCGGACCGTTCCCTGGAGGTTCTGCGTTTGTTACGCAAACACGTGGGCGGGTCGTTGGCTCTTGTCTCTGTCGGCGGAATTGAGACCCCGCAGCAGGCGTGGGAGCGTATCGGTGCCGGCGCGAGTTTGCTCGAGGGGTACACCGCGTTGATTTATGGTGGCCCCGATTGGATTCGCGATATCCATCGTGGCTTGGCAGAGCAGGTCCGACGCCATGGCTTGGGCTCGATCGCTGATGCTGTCGGCCGGGAGCTCCCCTGGATCCCGGCTTCATAGCGACTTCTTAGTTTTCTGCCCAGCCCCAAATTATTGAGCGTGCAAGCGTGTGGAAGTTGAGGTTGAACCCGAGGATTGTGGGTGTTGAGTCCTCGGGGATGTCGAGCTTGTCGACGTCGACGGCATGCACGGCGTAGAGGTAGCGGTGAGGACCGTGCCCTTCTGGAGGCATTGCGCCGTAGTAGCCGCGCTTCCCAGAGTCACCCTTGAGCGTTTGGGCGCCTTCTGGGAGCGATGGTGTGTCTTCGGATCCGGCGTTTTTGGGAAGCTCTGTGAGATCTGCCGGGAGGTTGAAGACTGCCCAGTGCCAGTACCCGGAGACCGTGGGGGCGTCGGGGTCGTAGACGGTAACTGCCAGGGATTTTGTTCCTTCGGGGAGATCGGACCACGACAGTTGTGGTGAAACGCCGTCGGGTCCTTGTAAGTCGTCTGGTAGTTCATCGCCGGACGAGAAGTCGGCGCTGCTCAGCGGAAATGTCGGAACGTCCGGTAGGTACGCGTATGGGTCCGCGGCTTTGAATCGCGGGTCAACGTAGCTTGGCGTGCTGGTCGCTGTGGTGCCAGAGGTGGGTTCTTGTGCGTTTTCGGTTGCTTTCGGTGAATCGCTCATGACCCCAGTATGCCTGGATATCTGTTCCGGTGCAGTGGTTCACTTGTTTTCCCGCAGTTGCGCGCCGATGACGTGTGGTGTGGTGAGCCCAATGTCTCCTCGGAGTTGCCGGAGGTTGTATTCGGCCTCGAATTCGCTGGTGATGGGCTTGTATTTCCCTTCCGGTTCTTGTTTCTGGTTTTTAGAGGAGTTGCCGTAGCCGCCCATGGGTGCGATGCCCGTCCTGCCCATCGCTGGGCGTGAACCGTCGTGGCCGGTGGCATGTGGGGAGTTACTTCGTCCTGGTGAGTGTTCGTTATGGCTGTAATTTCGATCGTTGTATGGGTTTCCACGGTCCGTCGTGTCACTGTGTAAAAACTTATTGCGGTCGTTGCCGTGGGATGGGCTGTAGTCATGAGGGCCGGGGTGCACAATGACGCTGCGAGCGCGGGATTCGCCGTACGGACCCGCTGGGCGTTTATCGAGATGTGATGCTGGCGAATTTGGCTTCATTGACCTG
>NZ_JAUMTY010000021.1:0-6655 GCF_030530965.1 Corynebacterium sp.
AGCGCGCCGACCACATTAGCCAGAAGCACCAATGCCGCATACAAAGGCCACGACGTCCCCCGAAGCCACCGCAGATACTCCTGAATAGTCATAATCAATAGGATAACTGGTCAATCGGTGCGACGGGCGGTGTCTCGGCCGCGCATATCGCCGGCATGGCATGTCCGGGGCGCAACGTACACTATTCCCATGAATTCCCGCGCCACCGACCGCCCCGAACCGCCACTGCTCCGGCAGATGGTGGGATCCCCCACCGTGCGCGAAACACTCACGAATGCTGTGTACGCTGCCCGGGAGATTGCTGCGCGTGGGGACGGTGGTGTGGCTAGCGGGACTGCTACAACCGACTACGCTCTGTCCGCCGGCCAGCATCCATCGGCGCACCAATCCGCCCACATGACCCACGCCTGGCTCTTCACCGGGCCGCCCGGCGCGGGCCGCTCCGTCGCCGCGAAAGCATTCGCCGCGTCGTTAATGTGCAAGGAAGAAATACCTGGTTGCGGGCAATGCGAAGCCTGCCGGACCGCCCTGGCGGGAACGCACACGGACATTGTCACGATCGTGCCCGAAGGCGTCGTTATCCCGGTGAAACAGGTGCGCGACATGATCGAAGCGGCCTCGCGCATGCCCACCACCGCGCAATGGCGCGTCGTGATCGTCGAGGACGCGGACCGGCTCAACGATGCCGGCGCCAATGCCCTGCTGAAGTCCATCGAGGAGCCGCCACCGCGGACAGTGTTTATCCTGTGCGCGCCGTCCACCGACCCGGATGATGTCCACGTGACGATCCGTTCGCGATGCCGACACGTCTACATCCCCACTCCCTCGATAGACGAGGTCAAACACATTCTTGCCGACGACGCAGCCCTGGGGCTTACCGACAAGCAGATTGATTGGGCGGCGTCTGTGTCGGGCGGGCATGTTGGACGGGCCAAGCGGCTAGCGTCGGACGAACAGGCGCGCACTCAGCGGCAACGGGCACTGCGCGTCCCGGAAAAGGTGTATCAGGACGGGGACGCGTATCTGTACACCGGAGAACTGGTGGCGTCGGCAAAGAAGGAAGCCGAGGCGGCCACCGCTGAACGGGATGAGGCCGAGTTGGCGAAGTTGCGGGAGGCGCTGGGTGTTGGTGCGAAAGGGCGTGGCGCGGCGAAGGCGCAGCGGGGGAGTGCGGGCGCGATGAAGGAGCTGGAAACGAAGCAGAAAAACCGCCGAACGCGAATGGTTATTGACCTGTTGGATCTCTCGCTGATGGATATTGCGGGGCTTTACCGCGATGCGCTCATGGTGAGTGTTAATGCTGGTGGCGGAGGTGTGCCCGCTATCCACCCCGACCACGTGAATACAGCGGCCGAACTGGCCCGGCGAAACACGCCTGAGCAGCTGCTACAGTGCGTCGATGCTGTCCGGATGGGGCGAGAGCTACTCGCTTCAGGGGTTCGGCAAGAGGGAGCGCTCGACGCGATGGTGGGACGGTTGCGGCAAATATGTGTGACCGGGCCTGTTGGGTAGGGCGAGGGAAGTCGCGGCGGGGGCGGGAATTTATCGCACGAATCGCGAGGTGAGGGCTACGTTTTGGTCCCGCGACTGGTTCAGGTAATATGCGTCGAGGTACTTCATGCCGCCTTAGCTCAGTCGGTAGAGCATCTCACTCGTAATGAGAAGGTCGTCAGTTCGATTCTGACAGGCGGCTCCACGTAGCCCCAGGCACAATTCTGGTTCTGACTGGGGCTTCACGCATTTCCGCGGACCGGGGGAACACGAGGCATCGTGCGTGGTTTTGCGGTGGCGTTCGGGATCTTTCCGTAATAATTCCCGAACACATCACGGGTGGGATAACGGGGGTATACACGTGATGCAGATTGCTAATGGGGACGACTTAGTTTTGCCAGAGCCAAAGGCCCTTACATGGCTGGGTACACGAGGGACGTTCCTCTCCGAGGTACTCTCTTTCGGAGATCAACATGCTCGATGCCTTGATATTGAGAGCTTCGGACCCTGAGCTCGGGACCAGGGATCGAAAGGAGCAGCTGTCAGGCGCACGGCACATAGTGCTGACGGTCGCTAGCCGCAGGTTGGGGCCCGACACTGGGGTGTCGGTGAACTATTTTGAAGTCACCTCGCCAGAGCACGCAACCCTTACTGCGGCAGCATGGGGAAGGATCGGCGAAATGGGGCGCGTATCTAGCCGAGTGTTCACCCACGAATCGCCGACACTCATGCTCGCGCTGGCGGGCGAAGGGCGACTAGTACAGGACACTCGTCAGCTCACGGGGCCGGAAGCGGATGAGGAGCTCGAGTACGGATCGTTCGCGGTGGCCCCTGTTTACGCAGGTAATAGCCTTTTTGGCCTGCTCACCGTTGATGCTAAGCCGGTTAATGGCCTCACGAGCTTTCACCAAAAACTTCTGATGAAGTACGGCTCGTCATTGGCCACGACGTTCGTGGCGCAGGGAGGAGTGCCGAAAATTAACATGGATTCTTTCAGCCGTGCGGGTAGAATTGTTTCTGACTTACGCCATGGAGGTGAGCCGAAGTGACCAGCCCAAAGAACACCACATTCGATGCAACCTATTCGGAGCGCATCAAGCTCCTTGAGACGGACCCGGAGCAGTATTTCGCCAAGTACCGCTGGCCTAGATTCGACTTCTCGGATGACGAGAACAATAAGTCTGGTCGGCGGAAGAAGCGTTGGTAGGCGCACTGCGTCGACAAACACCCGTCATGAGGATATCGCCAGATCAATTCTGACAGGCGGCTCCACATCCCGCCTATCCGAGCTTGTAGCTCTTACGGATAAAGAAATCTACAGCTCGGTCGGGGAGTAGGCGGCGTAACAGCACCGTGAACTTCGCTAATGGCCCCACCGCGTACCTCGTGCGGGGCCGCTCAGTCGTCGCGGCCTTCACAACAACACGCGCCACAGTCCCAGGCCGGGACACCATCCCCGGGCGGTGCTTAAACTCAACAGACTCCGCCACCGCGTGCGCCATCTCCGCATACGCCCCACCATCACTGGTTTCCTCCAACGATTCCTGAGCAATATGCGGCCACTCTGTCTTCACCGGGCCTGGCTCCACCACGGACACATCGATACCCCACGGCTCCAGCTCCAAGCGCAGGCAATCGCTCAGGCCCTCCAGAGCAAACTTCGACCCGTGGTACCAGCCGCCGAGCAGGGCAGGAACCTTCCCCGCGATCGACGACACATTCACAATCCGGCCCTCCCCCTGCTCCCGCATATACGGCGCAACCAAACGCACCAACGCCATCGGGCCGAACACGTTAACCTCAAACTGTCGGCGGGCATCCTCCGGATCGACATCCTCAATAGCGCCCACAACGCCATATCCAGCACAATTGATCAGAACATCAATGTGGCCAGCGTCGTCGATAATGGTGTTGATCCCGTCGCGCATGGAAGCTTCATCAGTCACATCCATCCGCAGAGTGCGCACCCCGTCGCGCGCCAGCTCGCGCAAACGATCCTCGCGCCGCGCCGCACCGTAAACCACAAAACCCTTCTTGAGCAGCTTGAGCGCGGCCGATCGACCGATACCCGACGTCGCGCCCGTCACCAAAGCAACCTTCTTGCCATCGAGTGAGCTAGAGCGATTGTTATGAGCTGTGTCGGGATTCGTGCGAGCCATCGTTGTCCTACCTTCCGGCGATTCAGGCGATACGTCGAAAACATGATCCATACCACATATTGGTCGTTTGTGTGAGAGTTGCGTAATTTCGGCCTAAAATCGCGATTTTATTTCGTTGGAAAACTGGGCACTCCTACGATAAGGCCATGTCCTCCCCGAAATCGTCTGAGAGCGACAGCTCAGACGCACATCTTGACCCTGCCCTACATACCGCTGACAGCAGCGTCGCTTCCGCAACGACGAGTGCGCGAAGTAGCACGCAACAGGATCAGCTTGCCGACGTCACACCTCACGAACTCCGGGCCGCCACGCCGACCACCGCGAACGCCTCGGATCGCTACGCATGGGTTTTCGTCGTACTGGCGATGTTTGTGATCGCCTGGGGTGGCAACGAATTCACACCGCTCCTCATTTTTTACCGTGGTGAAAGTGTGTTCTCGCCGGTCTTCGTCGACTCCCTGTTGGGGGCATATGCCATCGGGATTATGGCCGGTTTGGTTTTCTTAGGGCCACTCTCGGACAGGTACGGGCGTAAGACGGTGATGTTATGGGGGCCGGTCGCGGCCATCATCGGCTCGATTTTGATTGCCATCGGTGAAAAGTCCGAGGTCCCCATGTTTATCGGCCGACTGCTCGCCGGCCTGGCTGTGGGGATTGCCATGACTGTTGGTGGCTCGTGGGTGAAAGAGCTCTCTCAGGCACCGTTTGACCCGCACGCGAAAAAGTCTGCTGGTGCGGCCCGAGCAGCGATGGCTCTCACGGGTGGCTTCGGAGTTGGTGCCGGAGTTGCTGGTCTTCTCGCACAATGGGGGCCGATCCCAGGGCAGCTTTCCTATATTTTGCAGATCATTCTGTCTATCCCCACCCTGGTTTTCCTGGTGAAAATACCGGAAACTCGCCAGTCTGCACACTTGAAAGTTCACGGCAGCTTTTGGTCTGACCTGGCCGTTCCCACCGCTAAGCACCCACGGTTCTTGACGGTCGCCGTGCCGATCGCACCCTGGGTCTTCGGGGCTGCCGGCGTTGCCTACGCGGTGACACCCGCACTCATGTCCTCACACGTCAAAGCCCCCGTCGCCTACTCCGCACTCCTCACCGTGGTGTGCTTGGCATTCGGGTTCGGCATCCAGCAAGTCGGCGACCGCATCAACACCGACTACAGCGCGCGCGGCCCCATCCTGGGCATCGTGTTCGTTGCCATTGGGATGGCATTAGCGGCTTTCGTATCGACGCGACTCTCCATCGTTGGATCCATTTCCGTGGCTGCTTTGTTGGGCCTCGGGTACGGGCTCGTTCTGATCTCTGGCCTGACGGAGGTCCAGCGGCTCGCTGGTCCGGATGATCTTGCCGGTTTGACCTCGGCGTTCTACGTGCTGACGTATGTCGGGTTCTTCTTCCCCATGATTTTGACGAAGCTCTCCGGGGATTTCGACTACGTAGACATGCTCGCTTTCGGCGCCATCGAGGCCACGCTGACGCTGATTCTTCTGTTCATGGTGTCGCGTAAAAACCTGGACGACGTGACGGCTGAGGAGTAGCCGGTGGGGTGGCGCTTGGGAGCCAGCCTCGATCACCGGCCCTTGACCGCCAACCCTTGACCGTGACGTTTAGGGAAGCATACTGTTGGGGTGGTGATTCACTCACCACGCCGCCGCGCAATAGCCACCGCTGTCATAATCAGCCTCGTTATTGCAGCCCTCTTCGCCGTCATCGTGACCCGGCGACGATCGTCGTCGCCCAGTGAAGAGGAAGAACTCAACGGACCATCGAGCTCCGCCATCACGATCAAGTCGGGTGGTCTCACCCGCTCGTACCGCTTATCCGTACCCAGTACCGACGCAACCGCCGCGCCGCTTCCGGTGATCTTCGCCTTCCACGGGCACAGCCAAAATGCCGCGCTCATGGAGAAATACACCGATCTCGACCGACTCCCGGCCCTCGTCGTATACCCCCAAGGCGAAAAAGACACAAGTGGCACCCAGCGCGCATGGGAATCCGCGCCCTACGCCACCACCAACGACGGGGACAAAGACTCGCAGCTCGTTCGCGATATCCTCGCCCAGCTCGACCGGAAATACCGGATCGACCACACCCGGATCTACGCGACCGGGAAATCCAACGGCGGGGGATTCGCCGCCAAACTCGCCTGCACAATGCCGGAGACCTTCGCCGCCGTGGCGCCCGTCGCCGGTGCCTACTATCCTGCGACGCACACATCATGCACCACCGGGTCGACGCCGAACAACGACGTGTCTGTCTTGGAAATACACGGTGTCAAAGACGGAACCATGCACTACGACGGAGGCACAAGCCACGGCGAACGCTACGTAGCAGCACCCGAACTGGCGGGAACATTCGCGCAATTAGACGGATGCGCATCGGAACCCGCTACATCGCCGACGTCGGCGGCCAACGTCACCCGCATGACATGGGGAGGGTGCCGCCCGGGAGTCGACGTCGAGCACCTTGCCATCGCTGATGGAGGCCACAATTGGCCGGGATCGCCATACCAAAAGGAAAGTGGGGAAGGGCCGTATAACCACACGCTCCAAACCACCGACGTGGTGTGGGACTTCCTGAGCCGGCACCATAAATAAGGTGCGCGGGGCGACGCGCGGCGAATAAGGCCGTTCGCAGCGAGTTTTTACGCCTCCAGTTTTACGCTTCCACTTCCGCTTTGCTAGACAGCTGCACGCACGCCCCCAGCACCGCCACGAAGCCGACCACTGCCAACCACATCAACCCCGGCCGGACTTCGTCGCCCAGCCAGATCAGCCCGATCGCCGACGGAACAATGGTCTCGCACGCGAAAGACAGCGCCGCCACCGTCGTCGTCGGCAATCTATCCAACGCATAGCCATAAGCAACCACAGCAAGGCCGCCCATCAGCACCATCGCCCAGACGAACGCGTCGCCGAGCCAGCCGAATACCGACGAATGCACCGTCACTAAACGGGCAGCTACGCCGACGAACCCGAAGCCCAGGCCCGAGATGACCGACAGAA
>NZ_JAUMTY010000021.1:6755-11756 GCF_030530965.1 Corynebacterium sp.
AAACGGGCAGCTACGCCGACGAACCCGAAGCCCAGGCCCGAGATGACCGACAGAATGATCCCGGTCGCCATTGTCCACCGGGGCTGAGACGCGACGACGCACGCCGCCGCCACCGCAGCAAGGGGAATCGCGAGGGCGCACAAGCCCCAGCCGACCCACCACGCGACAGCTCGCGCCGGGCCTTCCTCCGCCGTCACACCCAGGACAATCAGGCCCGCGACCAGCACAGCAACGGCTATGACCTCGTGCGCGGTGAGGCGTTGATGAAGCACAACCACCGCCAGCACAGCGGTCACCGCGACCGACGACGCCACCGTCGACTCGACAAGAAAAAGAGGCAGGGAGTGCAATGCCAATGCCGACATAAGGAAGCCGAGGAAGTCGCACACCAAGCCGAGGCCGTACAGCCATCCGGCGCGAATACGGCGACCCCACGACGAGCCGGCCGGAAGCGTGGCGAGCCGACCCACCGCGATAGCCTGCAAAATCGTGGCCCCGCCGTAGGCAATCGCGGCGCACACGGCACCGATGTAGGCGAACATAGTGAATGTCACACGCTGATACGCTACTCGGTGCTTGATTATCGACGTATTTACCGGGCGTGCTCACCGACGGAGTAACTCTGCGGCAACGGGCGCTCCACAGAGCGTAGGGTTGTCTAGGACGTCGTCGATCGTTCGGGGTGATATAAGCGCATCTCTTCCGAGAGTGCTGTTAATTCGTCGGCAGCCTTGCACGTAGTGATGTCCCGTGCGCGCTTGTACTCTTCCACGTCGCTCGCATAGACGCGTCGATGAGCACCCACTTTGTGCCCGGGAAGTGTCCCTTCGTCGATAAGTTTTACGACATAGGGGCGAGAAACGTTGAGGAGATCGGCGGCTTGCTGCGTCGTTAATTCCGCATGCTCAGGAACGATGGAGATCGGCTGGCCAACGGCCGCATTCTTAAGCACCTCTCGTAATTCGCGAGCGACATGGCGGGGCAAGGTGATGCTTTCGCCCGACGGCTCAAGAGTGACGTCGATAGATTGTTGTGGGGATTTATCTAGCACGTGGTTGAGCTTGCGAAGTGTCTCACGTGAGACAGCGACGTCTGATCGCTCGGCAGTGACGTCGTGTTCTTGCTGTGTGTTGTCGGTCGCCATGGAGACAACCTATCGAATAAACGAAATATCCGAAACGATATGGTGGGAGAGGGAATTACATGTGAGCCAGAAACTCTCAGAGCGACTCCCCCAATAGAGCTCTTTTAGCTGTCTTGCTACCCACTTTCGGGTGTGTCAAATTCGATATAGAACAGCTGAGACGCCCTCAAAAGACCCTCGGGTATTAAACTGAGGTTTGCCTAACTCATTTGCCCGTAGAAAGAAGTTCAATATTTCATAAAAGTCGGAAATCTCTAGATCTGTTAATCATGACGGCAACGGCTCTCTCCTACAGTGCACGCTACATTTCTACGTAGGCGTTACCGCAGGATTCACCCCCACTTCTCCAGCTGAACACACTGAGGGATGCTCATGAACACAAAATACGCTTTCACCTTTTTATTGGCAGTCTTTTATGCAATATGCACCGCAATGACTGCAGGCTCTCAGCTTGTTGAGAACATTAATGAGAACACTGCCAAGGTTATTATCAACAGTCTCCTATTGGTCTTAGTCGCCGTCGTTTCCATAATTTTGGTAGCTATGTTTCAATGTAAACGCTCCCCTGTAGAGTTCAATCGCGTATCCATAACGTGTTTCACAGCTATTTACGTGATAGCGGTCCTGGTCAGCAGACTACCTTTAGCGACGCTTCTTTTCCCAGTATGCATGTTTGTCGGATTCATAGCTGTTCCGAGCTATCAAAATTGGCTTAAATCCGCTAGCGAGTCTTCGTGATAATTTGTGGGCTTCTGTTAAGAAGAAGTCCCCTTATCTCCATAGAAGACGGTGCGATAATCGTCGCCGATCTAAGCAGAGCTACTCATTCAGGAGAGAACACATCGCCATTTGCGCGAATCATGTCTTCATGAATAGAGCGTGGTGTGGGCAATACTTAAACGTCGAGCAGCCTTCGTTTTCGGCACCCCCGCACCAATCCGCTCTTGTGTCTGAATAAGGAGGCGGGGGAGGGAATCACACGCGAGCTCAAAGCCATCTGAGCGAATCCCCCCACGGCTATTGCCCCCATTACCTGAAATCTCGGTGGCAGCGTCGTATCCTAAAAACCGTGGCTGAACATTATGACGTAGTTATCCTTGGTGCAGGTCCCGGCGGATATGTGGCGGCTATTCGCGCCGCTCAGTTGGGCAAAAAAGTTGCGATTGTGGAGAAGAAGTATTGGGGCGGTGTGTGCCTGAATGTGGGCTGCATCCCGTCTAAGGCACTCCTTCGCAACGCTGAATTAGCGCACACGTTCACGCACGATGCCAAGACATTTGGCATCTCAGGCGACGTGTCGTTCGACTTCGGCGCTGCTCATAAGCGCTCCAGGAAGGTGTCCTCCAACATCGTGAAGGGCGTCCACTTCCTGATGAAGAAGAACAAAATCACCGAAGTCCACGGCCAAGGCACCTTCACCGACGCACACACCATCGAGGTGTCCGACGGTGACGACGCCGGCAAAACCCTCACGTTCGATAACTGCATCATTGCGACGGGTTCCGTCGTGAAGACGCTCCCAGGTATCGAGCTCAGCAGCAACGTCGTCTCCTATGAGGAACAGATCCTTAACGACGAACTCCCGGAGTCGATGGTCATCGTCGGCGCGGGCGCGATCGGCATGGAATTCGCCTACGTGCTGGCAAACTACGGCGTGGATGTCACCATCGTCGAGTTCATGGACTCCGTCCTGCCCAACGAGGACAAGGACGTCTCCAAGGAGATCGCCAAGCAGTACAAGAAGCTCGGCGTCACTGTCCTGACCGGACACAAGACCACAGCCGTGCGCGACAAGGGCGACTCCGTCGAGGTCGACATTGAGAAGAAGGACGGGTCGAAGCAGCAGACGCTGACCGTGGACCGCGTTCTCGTCTCGGTCGGGTTCGCCCCGCGCGTCGAGGGCTACGGCCTGGACAAGACCGGCGTCGAACTCACCGACCGTGGCGCAATCGCCATTGATGACTTCATGCGCACCAACGTCGACGGCATCTACGCCATTGGCGACGTCACCGCGAAACTGCAGCTAGCCCATGTGGCCGAAGCGCAAGGCGTCGTGGCTGCCGAAACCATCGCCGGCGCAGAGACCGAAACCCTGGGCGACTACATGATGATGCCCCGCGCAACGTTCTGTAACCCGCAGGTGGCGTCGATGGGGTACACGGAAGCCGCCGCGAAAGAGAAATTCTCCGACCGCGACATCAAGGTCGCCAGCTTCCCCTTCACCGCGAACGGCAAGGCGCAAGGCCTCGGCGAGCCCGCTGGCTTCGTGAAGATCGTGACCGATGGCGAATATGGGGAAATCCTCGGCGCGCACATGGTCGGCTCCAACGTCTCCGAGATGCTGCCGGAACTGACCCTCGCGGCCCGCTACGACCTGACCGCTGAAGAAATCGGGCGCAACGTTCACACCCACCCGACCCTGTCTGAGGCTATTAAGGAAGCGGCAGAAGGAACGCTGGGTCACATGATCAACCTCTGAGGCGGGCCTGCCGCGTCCCGGCAGGACACTCAGGAAGATGCCCCTCCACAGAAACGCACTCGCTCCCACGCAGAACCCCGCTCAGCGACACTGAGTAGGGGAGGTGTGCGCGATTACCAGGGGAAACTTCCCCGTCGTCCGCGCAATTCGCGTCGGCGAAAAAAGAGCCACCCCGACGCGCGCTGCCCAATCCGGTTCGGCGAACCCTGCACCGCGTGCCAACCGGGAACCAGCGGGCCGGCCGACTGCCAACTTGTGCAAATGGTGCGCATGGACCCCGAACTCATGGAACGCATGCGCCAGATGAACCTGGCACACCGGCACATGTCCTAAGCCACGCCGCCCAGGCCGCGGGGGCCGGTGCCCGCCTGCGTGCGGTTTACTCAGCCTTCGTGGGATTAGTCCGCTCGCGTGCGGTTACTTCTCTACGAAATATTCCCGCCCGGCCAAAGAATCCGGCAGCTGAACGTCGGTGCGAATATCGCTCTTCGGCACCAACCCAAACTTCTCATACGCCTTCCGCATGTACTCGGCCGCGTCGATATTCAGGGGGCCAGACGTCCACATGGCGTACGGGAGGTTAACAAAACGCTTCTGCTTCACCGCCTCCAAGTTCTTCGTGGCCGGGTTAGACTCCAAGATCTTCACTTTCTCTTCGAAGGTTTGTGAAGGATAGTCCACGAAGGCGATCACATCCGGCTGGGCAGAGGCGATTTTCTCCCACCCCACCGTCGTCCACGTGTCATCGACATCATCGGTGGCGTTCTTCCCGCCGGCCGCTTCAATAATCGCCTGCGGACCACCAAACTTGCCGGACGTAAAGATCGTGTCCTTCGCGGAGTCGAACACGAACGTCACGGGCGGCTTGCCGGAGCCCTCAGCATTATCAGAACTCCCAGCCGCAGGTGCCTGCTTCAGCGCGTCCAGGCGCTTATCCACATCCTTGACCACGTCATTCGCCTTATCGTCGTGGCCAGTCAGCTTCCCGATGTTGGTCAGATCCGTCTTCGCAGCATCCCACGGATCCATCGTCCCGCGCTTGTCGGACCCGCCCTGCCGGCACGACTCGGAAAGAATATAGGACTCAATCCCGTGTTCCTTCAGCGCATCCGGCGTCAAATTCTTGGATTCGGAAAACCCGTAGTTCCACCCCGCGAACACAAGGTCCGGCTTGGTCGCGATAATTCGCTCCAGCGACGGAGAGTCAGGCGCATCCACCTTCAACTTGTCGACGACATCCTTGCCATATTTGGCCTCAAGGATTGCCTTGTCATCCTGCAGGCTGCTGACATTCGCGATATTGTCCGCCGCGCCCACCGCCAGCGTGGTGGCAATCATGTTCCCGTCATTGACGTACATGTGCTTCGCCGTCGAGGGA
>NZ_JAUMTY010000021.1:11856-38322 GCF_030530965.1 Corynebacterium sp.
CGTGGTGGCAATCATGTTCCCGTCATTGACGTACATGTGCTTCGCCGTCGAGGGATACGTAGCGTCTTTACCACAATTCTTGACGGTGACCGGGCCCGAGTTGCCGCCCTCATTTCCGCCACTAGCGCTGGTGGAATTGTCCGAGCTGGAGCACGCTGCCAGCGGAGCCATAATCAGGCTGGCCATGAGCGCCGAGGTTGCGATGATCCTCACAGAGTGACGACGATGGCCTCCGTCGCTGAGTTTTAACTTCTTGGTGCCGTCCACAGTGTTCTGCTTCACGGTGCAGTATCCTTTCGTAAGCTTTCCACCACGAGATGTAAAGAATTCTTCGCGGTAGAAATATGGGTGGAATTCACGGAAAAGCCGTGCGCAACGGTGCTCTCCGTTAACGTTTCTTCGGGCGGCCCGGCCGCAAGAACACCACCGTCGCCGAGGACGATGACGTGGTCGAAGTGCGTAAACGCCAAATCCAGGTCGTGAATGGTGGCGCAGATCGTGCGACCCGACGCCCGCATCACGTCGAGAAGCAGCAGCTGATACCGGACATCCAGGTGATTAGTCGGTTCGTCCAGAAGAACAAGGTCCGTATCCTGGGCCAATCCGCGTGCCAACATGGCTCGACGACGCTCCCCGCCGGAGAGCTGGTCACACCGGTGATCGATTTTGTCCGCGAGGCCGACGACCTCCAGCGACGCTGTCACAACGTCGCGTTCCTTCTTCCCACCGGTTTGCCACGGCTTCAGATGCGGAATCCGCCCCAAGGCCACCATTTCGCCGAGCAGGAGATCATCCGGTGGTGCTTCCTCTTGGCCGATGAACGCAATGCGCTGCGCCCGGTCGCGCGGGCGAAGAGAGTGGACGTCGGTACCGTCGTCGATAAGAACACGACCAGAATGCGGGCGGTGAATGCCCGCGAGGACCCGAAGGAGGGTGGATTTACCGACGCCATTAATGCCGACGATGGCCGTCATGCCGCCAGACGGAACGGTGAATGACACGTCCCGGAGGATGACCCGGTCCGAATGTGCAATTGTGCATGAGACGTTGCGCGCTTCGAGTGTGGTCATCGGTTGCCCCCAAACATCACTCTTGACCCCCGAACCTGTAGTGCGAGCGCCCCATGAGGATCAGGAACACCGGGGCGCCGATGATGCCGGTCACCACACCAAGCGGGATCTCTTGCGGGATGGCGGCGACGCGCGCCAGAACATCCACCCACACCAGAAAAATCGCGCCGCAGACCATGGCGGCGGGAACGAGCCGACGGTGGCGCGGGCCAACGAGGAGCCGCGCAATGTGAGGGATCACCAGGCCAACAAAACCAATTCCGCCCGAGACCGCCACCAGCGCACCCACCAGAATCGCTTGAAGGAAGAACAGGCACTGGCGGAGTAGGGCGACATTGATTCCCAGTGCAGCGGCCGTGTCCGGGCCGGCGGCTAACGCATCGAGCTGCGACGATACCGCCATGAGGAGCGCAAAAGTCACAGCCACAATAGCCGACGGGATCCACAGCTTGGACCACGTAGCGCCCGCGACAGAACCCAACATCCAAAACATCACGCCCTGCGCGGCCTGCCCATAGGGCGACTTAAAAATCATGAAATTGGCGATCGCGCTGAACGCGGCGCTGATCACCACTCCGGAGAGAACAAGCCGCAACGGCGTCAGCCCGCCTTGCCCCATAGCAACGAAGTACACCGTGAGGGTGGCGGCTATCGCCCCGGCCAACGCCCCGCCGGTGAGCGCGAAAAGGCCGAACGACGAAAACCACCCCAAGGTGATCACCGACGTTGCCCCCACGCTGGCACCCGACGAAATCCCCAACAAATACGGGTCGGCCAGCGGATTTCTGACCAGAGTTTGGATAGCGACGCCCGCCAGTGCCAAGCCGGCGCCGACGATGGCGGCCAACACTCCCCGGGGAGCGCGCAAATCCCACACCACGGAATCCAACGACGCGTCCGGTGTTCCTGCGCCCCCGAAATGTGCCCGGATGACAGACCACACTTGGCCGACGTCGTACTGGGCCGAACCAAACGTCGTTGATGCAATAAGGCTGATGATCAGCGCAGCCGCTCCTATCAGCAGGAATAGCCAGAGTGGAGCGCGCCGGGGCGTGTGCTCGGACGGATCCCGGCGGGAGCGACGCCCGAACGAAACCCCGCGGATCCGTCGTCGTGACGACGTGCGGGGTGGTGACGATGTACAACCGTTATTCACGTGATTCCTTGGCGAAATCTATAGCAGGGAGCGGTTCAGTGAACCTCCAGAAAAACACTCACCGAAAGTAAAACACATTTTCTATAAAAGCTGAAACGGGTGGATGAACAGCGGAAATACTCTCGGATGCCCGCCACGATGTGCCGCCTGCGCGTGTTATTGATATGCGCGCGCTTTATCTATTGATATACATGGACGGTAACTCAGAAAGGTGAATTATGAAGAAACACGGCGCAGCTTTTCTAGCCAGCACATTGTTGATCTTTTCCGCCGCGGTTCCAGCACATGCCGGGGATGCGCAACAACCGTCATCGCCACTGAAGTGGGGGCCATGTCCAGAAGGGTCCGGAGTAGCTGCCCGTGCGACGTGCGCAACATTCACCGTTCCGAAAGATTACGACGATCCGTCGGCGGGGACCATCGAACTCACTATGAGCAAAATCCCCGCTAGTGGGCAGAAGAAGGGTGTTATTGCGGGTAACCCGGGTGGTCCTGGTGGCGACGCGCTGGGCATGTTCAGCGACCCCAGCGATAAAGGCGAAGGGACGCAGGTGGCTCATCTGCCTGAGAGCGTCGGCAAGAATTATGACCTCATCGCGGTGGAGCCACGCGGGCTGACGTGGGGTACTCCGCTGAATTGTGAGCCGGAGATCACCACGCCATATATGACGGCGGGAATGCTTTATGAGGCGTGCGAATCGCATAATCCGGGGTACACAAAAACAGTAAATACGGAAAATACGGCACGTGATTTAGAAGAAGCGCGGAAACTATTGGGCGAAAAGCAGCTCAATCTTTATGGGCTTTCCTATGGAGGTCCGCTGATGAGTACGTATGCCACTTTATTTCCGGAACATACTAATAAAGCGATTTTCGATTCAAGCGCATCCCCCAATGACCTTGTTTTTCGTCTCGCAGAAAAGCGACAAGCTATTCGCCATGAAGCGATACATGAATTCTTCTCCTGGGTTGCCGAGCGGGATAGCGAGTACCACTTGGGGACCACACCGCGTGAGGTGTATCAATCCTTCGCCGCCGTGATTCATGATGAGTACGGAGTGTCGGCCCCTGTTCGCCCGCAATCAGCGGACCGTCACGATGTTTCAGCAATTCCCGACGATTACGCACAGGCTGCCGTAGCTCTGGTGAACGCGGCTGATCTCGTCGCGTGGCGCACCGGCAGGGTGATCGATGCGGTGAAGCTCTATACCGACGCGATTTCGCCGGATCAATTCGCTGACCCGAACTCGATGGTGATGGGGACGCTGTATAGCCAAAAATCGTGGCCCAAGCTGGCGGAATACTTGAGTACGAAGAAGACGCAGGCGGGGGATGCGAACGCTGATGCGGGAGAATCGTCGGACGCGGATGAGGGCGATAACGGCCGCGAACCAACGCCGGAGGAACAGAAGCAGCTGGAAATTCAGCAACAACTTGTTCAGGCGATGACTATTCAGGGCAACGTCGTCTCCTGTAATGAAAATGCGACGGCGCCCGACCGATCCAAGCTGATCCCCTATTACACGTCCCTTATTGTGCCGGGGGACATCATTGATTTGAACGAAAACATGCTGGCCAGCGGCGCGTACTGCGATGGTTGGCCGACGAACACACCGTTCAAGAAGGTGTCCGGGGACAAGTTGAAAGTTAAGCCGCTTCACCTCGGTTACGACAAGGACACCGCGGTCACCGGGACGGGAGCTCCCGAGATGCGCGACGCGATGGGTGGCGACCTTCACATGTACCCGGGTTACAGCCACGGTGTGCTGGTGAATGACTTTGACGACGCTGCCCCGATTGTTGCTGAGTATATGAATGGGGAATAGACAGCTTCGCGTTTGTGTGTGCGGTTTAGTTAGCAGCAAAAACGGGAGGTGACGGGGTAGTTAAGTTCTACCCTTCACCTCCCGGTCTCATTTATCCGTTGAGTTGCTGTTCCACCTTGGAGAAAGAGTCTTGGTAAAACTGTTCGTTTTTACCTTTGAGATGGAAAATGTAACCGCCGGGTTGGGCTAAGTTCACGCGAGAATGCCCGTCTTCTTGAGTCACGGAGACCTTCATTGGGGCTAGATAATTCCTCCAGATAAGGCTACCCAGCAGGCGATACTTAAGACTATTCCCAAGTTTGGCTTTGAAAGAATGGTCTGATTCGGAAACAACCGAAAACCCTTCGAGAGAAGCTAATTTACTTTTGATTTCAGGAAGAGTTAGCTTGCTAGTTTCAAAAGTGTATGTGTCCATAGTTTCCTCTGCAGGTTGATGTTTGCGGTGTTTATGGCGACCTTCGGCTTGGTGCGCTCCGCCTCAAAGAGGTTGATCCAAGGGCCCAATCCATCGATAGGTAGTGTTACATAGTCAATGTAGGGCGTGCAATAGGTCCCATACTCAGTGGGCTTAAGAGAGCCTTTTATCGCTGGCGGTGGTGTGAAGGCTGTTGGGGAACTGCTAGGACGCCACTTGGCTACCTTTTATTTCTCCGCAACGAAGAATAGACAGCCCTGTCTTTTCTCGCTGAGGGCCGGGCGCTACCGTGGCATTATGCGAACGATAGCGATTGTTGGCGGCGGACCACGCGGGATCTCGGTCGTGGAACGCCTCGGAAGTTTCTTGCGAGACTCGGCAGATCAGGCGTCAGCCGGTAACAAGCCCGTGACCTCCGCTGGCAACATCGCTATTCACCTTATTGACGACGTCGAACCCGGCGCGGGCCGTGTGTGGCGGACTGATCAATCATCCACGCTATGCATGAACACGCTGGCAGACGCGGTGACGCTCTTCACTGAACCGGGATCGAGTGTGCGTGGTCCCGTTCTGGAAGGCCCGACGCTCTACGAGTGGTTTCAATTGCTCCGCGGCGATGCTGTACAGCCACGGCCGACGGATTCCGATTCCTCCCGCGCACGCAAGAAAACGGAGCTGTTCCGCGAATTCCCGCCCACCATGCCGGCGGAATACGAGACAGAAATCCGTCAATCCCGTCCGGAATCGCACCCTTCGCGCGCGTTATACGGGCATTATCTGCGGTGGGTATTCGACATCGCCGTGGACCGACTTCGGGCAATTCCGGGCGTTACCGTGCATATTCACAAGGCTCGTGCTGTTGATATTCGGCCTAACGACGCTGGCGCGGATGGGCATGATGACACCGATGGTCCCGTCGGCAAGCAAGAAGCACACGCTGCACCGGAGAGTTCTCAGGACACCATCACGCTTTCCGACGGAACATCGATCGACGCCGACGCCACCATTTTGGCGCTCGGCTGGACGGACACCAACCCGAACACCGCCGAATCGGTGCTGGCCGCGAGTGTTGACGCGCATCCGAACCTGACCTGGATCCACCCCGGGCACCCCGCTGACCAGGACCTCGACAGCATTGCTGGCGGACACGACACCACTGAGTCGGCACAGCAAGATCTACACGAACACCGACCCGACGTCATCGTGCGAGGACTGGGCATGGGCTTCTTTGACCTCATGGCCAGGCTGACCATCGACCGCGGCGGAGAGTTCCAGCGCACGTCGTCTTCCCCGTTTGACCTGACCTACAAGCCCTCCGGCCGAGAACCGCGGCTCATCGTGACGTCCCACCACGGCTACCCCTACCAGCCAAAACCCGTATTTGGGTCGCTCCCGCCGGCAGCCCCGATGCCTCGGCTGAAGTCCGCCGTCCAGGCGCTCCCCAGTGATCCGCCAGCGGGCAGCATCGATTTCTCCACAACCCTCTGGCCGGCGATCCTGCGCGACGCACAAGCTGCCTACTATCGCGTCCTTCTTCGCGACTCCGACGAGGCACTCCGCCAGGTTCTCCGCATTATCGACGACCCGGCCACAGACCCGTGGTCGCTTCACAATGATCCCCGGCTCGACGAGCTGGTCGCCCCCGCGGACCGCTTTGACCTGCCTTATTACGCCGATCCGATGGCCAGGATCGCGGCAGAGCTGCAGGAGGAGACACATTCAGACACAGTGGACGCCGAATCTGCCATCCGCGCCCTCACCGAGGCGGTTAAAGAGGCGTTGAAGAATGACCTGGCCGAAGCGCGCCGGGGCCGTGAATCCGCGGTCAAAGCAGGATTGCAGGTCATCGGAGCCGCGCGCAAAACCGTCGCCATCGCTGACGAACCAGGAAGGTTCACGCCAGAGTCACGCAGAGGGGACTACGCCGAGTTCGTCCGGATCGGTGCCAACGTCGGCTCCGGGCCGCCCGCGTTCCGCACCGCGGAGCTGATCGCGCTTATCGACGCTGGCCTCGTCGTTTTCGCGGGCGCAGATCCGATCGTCGGCGTCACCACCGACCACGGCGTCGAACCGCAGTTCGTGCTGACCTCGCCGACCACCGGTGCATACCCGATGTACTCAACGACGCTGATCGACGCGTGGCAGCACAAGCCAAGCGTTAATAGGAGTACCGATCCGCTGACGCGGGCGCTGGTGTCGTCGGGAAGAATGAGGCCATTTGCCCTGCATACACCGCATGAGGACGATGCGAAACGTGGCGACGGCAGTGCGAACCGTGACGACAGCGCAGCACACCACCTCACGCCGACTCGCGCGCCCGAAGTTGACATGGAGACATGCCGGATTATCCACCCCGACGGCACGATCGATCCGCGCGTCCACATGTTGGGCATTCCGCTGCAAGAGATGCGGGCGGATACCACCATTTCGCCGATGCCGGGGACCGATCCGCTGATGCTCCAGGAAACGGATGCGGCAGCGGCAAGTGCGCTCGGGATCGAACGTGGGTAGCGTCGTCGGCAAGCAGTCTCGACATCATTGGCCACACTTCCTCTACACTGGCCCACACCATGACCGGAGCCATGAACGCTGACACACACGCCCGCACCCAGTCACGACGCAACCACAGCTTCCGCGACGCCTGGATTGTTGAGACCACGACCGGCCCGATCAAGGGGCATGCCGAGACAGGCGTCGTTGCTTTCCGCGGAATTCCGTATGCGCAACCGCCGCGCGGTGATCTGCGATTCCGGCGTGCTCAACCGGTGGAACCGTGGACGGAACCGCTGATCGCAGACCATCCCGGCGACTATTGCGCTCAATACCGCAACAAGTCCGTGGGGTGGGTGGGCTCTGAGGACTGCCTGTGGCTCAACGTTGTTGTTCCGAATACGGCTGCTCGGTCAAGCGAAGGCCGTTCGGGCAAAGGCCAGTCTCACATGATTAATCGGGATGCCCGACGCCCCATCGTCGTGTACTTCCACGGTGGGTCCAATGTTCACGGTTCTGCCAATGAACCGTTGCTCACCGGGCAGTATTTCGCGCAAGCCATGGACGCGGTGGTTGTCGCGGTCAATTATCGTGTGGGAATTTTGGGGCAGTTGTCGCTCAATTACACGGCCGACGAGGCAAGTGTCGTCAGCACGGAGTCCACGACCAGGGCAGACTCCAACCCTGGCTTATCAGACCTCGTGATGGCTGTGCGGTGGGTCCACGACAATGCCGAGGCATTCGGCGGAGACCCGGAGCGCATCACGATCATGGGCGAATCCTCGGGCGGCGCCATGGTGACCGCGCTGACCGCCGTACCGGAACTCCGCGGGATCATCGCCGGAGCCATCGCGCAATCCCCGCCCGTCGCGATGGTCCATTCACCTGCAGCCGCCGGCCGATGGGCAGACCGCGCGCGGGCCGAAAATCCGGACCTCAACGGCATCTCGGCCATGGAACTCGCGCACCTGACCGAACGGTTGAACGTCATTAACGACGAGTACCTCGAGTTTTCCGGACCGTTCGCGCCCACTGTCGACGGGGACCTGATGGCTCGGCATCCCCTGGATATCCGCCAGTCAACTGCCCCCGACGAACGAAGCGACGAACGTCGAGAAGAACCTGTTGACGACGGCACCCCAGCGGCGAACATCCCGCTCCTGATCGGAACGAACGCCGATGAATACCTGGTCATGCGGTGGGAGCGCATGACCACCCGCGCCCAACGTGCGCGTATTCGTCGGTTGGCCGAGTCCATTGGTGGGAGTGCCCCGGAGATTTTGGCGGAGTTCTACCGCGGGGGCCGGACCCGCGCGGAATGCGGGAGATTCGCCGGCGACGCTTTGTTCTTGGCATCGTCACTGCAATTAGCGTCGCGGTGGCCACAAGGGAAAGCCTGGATGTATCGGCTCGATATGTTGACGCCGTCGCTTCGGCTGTCCGGGCTGGGTGCCACGCACGCCCTGGACCTCCCCCTCTTATTTGAGCGCTACGATTCCGGCAAAGGCCCCGACGCGCTGTATTTAGGTGGTCACGATCAGATGCGGGCCACCAGCGCTGTGATGCAAAAGCGGTGGAAGAATTTTATTCATTCCGGTAATCCAGAATTTCCACCATTTAGTGATGGCTTTGCTACTCAGATTTTTAATGCGGGGGAGCATACAGCGGAAGATCCATCGGGTGAGCTGCGTCGGGCCTGGTCAGACGTTGATCTAACGAATTAATTTCGCCAAATAAGGAATCGTTAGTTCGCTGCATTTACTATATTTGTCAATGTGTCTATTCCTGTTAACGATTCTTCTCATTTAACTTCAACACCTAAACGGTCATTTCGCGATAACTGGACCGTGAATACCACCACCGGGTCGGTGGTAGGTCATGCGGAAACGGGCGTGGCCGCTTTCCGCGGCATTCCGTACGCCGAACCGCCCACCGGTGACCTTCGTTTTCGCCGCGCCCGCCCCAAAGAGCCGTGGTCAACACCCCTTTTAGCAACACAGTCCGGCAGTCCCTGCATCCAAATCCGCAACGCCGACCAAGGCGTCATCGGATCAGAAGACTGCCTGTGGCTCGACGTCGTCGTCCCCCGCGACCCGTCGTCACGAACAGCGGTCGATGCGTCAGCCCGCCGCCCCGTCGTGGTCTTCTTCCACGGCGGTTCCAACGCATTCGGGTCTGCCGCCAACAGGCTGTATTCCGCTCAGTACTTGGCGACGGCACTCGACGCCGTCGTCGTCGCTGTGAATTACCGGCTCGGGGTCGCAGGCGGAATGTCGCTGAGCTACGGCACGTCGCAGTCCGACGTCCCCGCCGACCGTTTCGACACCAACACGCAACTCTCCGACGGGATAACCGCCCTGACCTGGGTCCGTGACAACGCGGAGGCATTCGGTGGCGATCCGCATCGAATTATCGCGATGGGGCAATCGTCGGGCGGTGCACTGGTCTCGTCCCTCACCGCTGTGCCCCAGCTGGAGAATGTCATCGCGGGCGTGATCATGCTCTCGCCGCCGCTGGCGATGGTCCACCACCCGGACTTAGCCGCCCTGTGGGCCAACCGCCTGTTCGATAAATGCCAGAATCCGGTGGCGGTGGATTCTGGCACAATCGGGAAACTCAGCGGGGCGATACTCCAAGAAAATGTGGAAAACCTGGAGTTCGGAGGGCCTTTCGCCCCCGTTATCGACGGCGACCTCCTCCCGCGCCACCCGCTCGACATCACGCCCGACGCCCCCGGGGTTGGCGGAAAAGTTCCGTTGCTGATCGGAACAGTGAGCCACGAATACTATTTCATGCGGCTCAGGAAAGTCTCGACGACGACGCAACGTCGTCACGCCCAGACCTTTGCGGAATCCATCGGCCCGAACGCCGCTGAGGTGTTCCGGGACATGTACCGCAATGGCCGCTCACGCACCGAGTGCGCAGAACTCTTCGGCGACGCCCTGTTCTGGGGCCCGTCCATCGCCTTAGCAGAGCAGTGGTCGCCCAGCAACGTGTGGATGTACCGCATCGACGCCTCCACACCATTCTTCAAAGCCTTCGGACTCGGCGCGACGCACACCTGGGACCTCCCGCTGCTCTTCGGCCGATACGACGCCGGAATGGCATCGAAAGCCTTCACTTTCGGCGGGTTGGACCGCATCAAAGAAACGACGGCAGCAATGCAACACAGGTGGCGGGACTTTATTCACGACGGAAACCCCGGCTTCACCCCCTACACCGACGACCGATCCACGCACATTTTTGGCGACGACGGCGAAACGACCGTGAACGATCCGCGCCACGACATGCGCGAGGCCTGGTCGAGCGTGGACTTCGCGAACTTCGGGTGAACGTAGGGCGGCTAGTGCCGCCTCTAGTGCGAAAGTGCCGCTTGAGCAGCGTAAAGGCCGCATAACCCGTGTGCCCCCGCACCCGGAGGCGTCGCCGCCGAACACAGGTACACCTGTGGCCCGTCGCCGCGGCCGGTGACCGCGTAGGGGTTCGTCGACAATCTCGGCCTGCCCACCAACCCGCCGAGCGTGTTCGCCCCGGTCGTGATGTTGCCACCCACAAAATTGGCATTATCATGCTCAACATTCGCCGGAGTCCTGATTTTCTTAGCGACGATTCTCTCGCGGAACCCTGGCGCGTACTGCTCGATAACGCTCTCGATGGAGGCACACAGCGCGGACGCGTCGCGCTGGTCGGAACGTTCACCCGCGTATCCGGCCGGTACGTGCGCATAGGCGTCGACGGGGTGGAGGTTTCCCCTGCTCCGCGACGGATCGGCAACGTACTGTTGGGTGGCCAACACGAAAGGATGCTCCGGCAGTCGTCCGCGGTTGATCTCTCGCTCAGCAGCGTGAATATCGCGCAGCGAGCCACCCAGATGCACGGTTCCCGCGCGCCGGGCCGGCTGGTACGTCCACGGAATACCTCCCTCGATGGCGAAATTCACGACGGCAACGCCCGGCCCGTACTTATACCGCGACAGAGCAGCGCGAACATGCGCGGGCACGTGCGGAGGACGTCGGCTCGCGTCGATGATTTCCAGAGCGGCCTGAGGTGTTGTGTCCAGCATGACGATGTCGTCGGCGCTGGCAGGGAGGTCGTCCAAGGATCGGACAGGGTTACCGGTCGTAATCTGCCCACCGGATTGTTCCAGCGCATGAACAAGGGCGTTGGTGATGGACTGAGAACCACCCCTGGCGACGGGCCAGCCGCGAGCATGTGCGGCGGCGGTGAGCATCATCCCGATGGCGGACGAGCCGGGGCCCGTCAACGGCCGAAACCCGTGTGCAGCGACGCCGGCGAAGAGCGCGCGAGCCTCCGCGGACAGCAATAACCGGGAAGTAACAGCGGCGGGGAGGCCTGCGGGAATGCCGAATTGAAGGAGTTTTCCCCATTTACGTCCGTTTGTCCGAGCCTGGGGTAGCCGTAAGGGTGGCTGAAGAATATCCGACGCGAGCTCTGTGAAATTGCTGGCCAGAGGACGGAAAATTCGCTCCCACCAGAACCGGTCGTGTGCAGTGGGAAACTGCTGGGCGGTGGCGTGGACATCGCGATACAGCGCGGCTCCACCAGATTTAGCACCAGCGAAACCAGTGGCAAGGCCACCCCGTGCAGTTCGAAGAAGCGGGTGTGCACATTGCACCGACGGCCACAACCACTCCAACCCCGCGTTATCGTCGCTGGTCAAAGACCGAAGAAGCGGGTTCTCCAGTGCGAGCGGGTGGATCGCCGCGCAGTGATCGTGGATGAGCCCGGGCACGGTCAGTTCGGCGGAACGGGCACCTCCCCCGATGGTGCTCTGAGCCTCAACGACAGTGACAGCATGTCCAGCCCGTGCGAGAGTGACCGCCGCCACGAGGCCATTCGGGCCACTGCCCACAACAAACGCTTGAGTCATGGGCACTCCCTCCACCCGAAAATCGCCCGAAGCCGAAGCCTCAGCTTAAGTCACGCCGAATTATACGGCGTGTGAACCCGCGAGGGCTTCCTCGCCCGTTTCGGATTTCTGGACTTCCTCCCAGTCATGCTCGCCAGCGTCCCACGTAGCCGTGTCCAAAATCCCGGCGCGCTTCGCCACCACAGTTGTGGCCAGGGACTGTCCAGTCACATTCACAGCCGTGCGTCCCATGTCGATAATCGGCTCGATAGCTAGCAGCAAGCCGACGCCGGACAGCGGGAGGCCCAGCGTCGATAGTGTCAATGTCAACATGACCGTCGCACCGGTCGTACCGGCCGTCGCCGCGGAACCGATAACAGAGACGAAGATAATGAGCAGGTAATCGGTGAAGTTCAGGGGAGTGCCATAGAACTGTGCGACGAAAATCGCGGCGACCGCGGGGTAGACGGATGCGCACCCGTCCATTTTGGTGGTCGCTCCCAGCGGGATAGCGAAGGACGCATACTCCGACGGCACACCCATGCGCTGCTCGGTGACGCGCTGGGTAACGGGCATAACCCCCATCGACGAGCGCGTGACGAAGCCCAAGCTGGTCACGGGCCAGACGCGGCGGTAGAAGCCCGACACGGAAAGACCGTTCGTGGCGAGCACCGTGGGGTAGATAATGCCCAGCACAATGGCCAGGCCTACGTAAATAGCCAGCACAAACTTGCCCAGCGAACCGAGCGCGTCCCAGCCGTAGTTGGACACAGCGTGCCCGATCAGCGCGGCCGTGCCAATCGGCGCCAGTCGGATGATCCACCACAGCACGGTTTGAACAATCTTGAGAACAGACTCATTAAACCGCAGGAAAGGCTCCGCCGCGTGCCCGGTTTTCACAGCCGCAATGCCGATGGCCAGCGAAATGACCAGCAGTTGGAGCACATTGAAGGACAGGTCAATGCCATCGCCACTCGATGCGGTCGATGCGCCCAGCCCCAAGATATTCGACGGCACGATCCCCTCGATAAAGGCCAGCCAGCTGCCGGTATGCGACGGGTCCGCAGCCGTAGACGCGTCGATGCTGGTACCTTCACCGGGCTTCATAACCAGCGCCACAATAATTCCCGTGAGGACGGAGAAGAAAGCGGTAATGGCGAACCACACGAGTGTGCTGATTGCGAGCCTGGCCGCATTGGTCACTTTCCGCAGGTTTGCGACGGAGGTAATCACCGCGGTGACGACCAGCGGCGGGATCATCACTTTCAGAAGCTGCACATAGGCAGTGCCGACGCCGTCGAGCAGCCCGCCCAGCCAGCCTTCCTTGTCGCCGCCGAGTCCGTTGCTTTGGGCGCGCGCGATAAAGCCGAGGATCAGGCCAATAATGAGGCCGGCGATCACTTGCGCGCCGAACCCCGTCATCCACCCGGGGAGGAGCTTCTTCTTATCGACGGTGTCGTTGCGTTCGGCGTCGTTGTCGAGTTTTGTGTCGAGTTTCGTGTCAGCTGAATCGGCCATGTGTCTCCTTCGCTGTGGGACCTGCGTGCGGGGCGGCGGGAGGTGTCATGGCTGGTCAAGCCGGAGCCCGTGCAGACTGGTCTGTCTATTTATAACCGACGCACATATTACGTGGTGGCGTCCCTGGTTCCAACCCATGACAATGGCCAACTATTCCTGGCGTGACATATCACTCATCGGCGTGGAAATCGTCGCCTGGCAGACACTTCGCGCTCGGCCGACACTCGCCGCCACGCCATGAGTACGCGCTAATACGGGTTGACCGACGAACTATGCGTATTAATCCGTATGTCATGAAGAATTGACGGAAATGCGCGTTGGGGGCACTCGGTACGGCTGCACACTCGACACCCTGGCCCGATCGGCGTTGCCGCCGCCAGGTTGGAGAGATCCAGGCCCTCGGCATATACCGTGCGTTCCGCATGACGCGCCTCGCACCCCAGGCCAATAGCGAACACCTTTCCCGGCTGGCCGAACCGTCGTCGATAGTGTTTCACCGTCCGCGCCACCCACATATACGTACGCCCATCCGGCATTTGCGCTAGCTGGCGCATCACTTTCCCTGGGTAAGAAAACGTCTCGTACACATTCCACAACGGGCACGTGCCACCGGAATGTGTGAAATGAAAGCCCGTCGCCGATTGCCGCTTGGACACATTCCCAGCGCGGTCCACGCGAACAAAGGTCCACGGTATTCCCCGCAGCTTCGGGCGTTGCAGGGTCGATAAGCGGTGGCAGATCGTCTCGTAGCCCATGCCGTAGGCCGTCGATAGGTACTCGATGTCATATCCGGCGCGCTCAGCCTGAGCGTGGAAATTGGTGTACGGCAGCACCAAAGCCGCCGCGTAGTACGTTGCCGCGCCCCGCACCGCGAGTTGGCGGGATTCGTCGGACGTAAACCGCGGGTCCTCGTCGACAAGAGAATGAAGCTGATCGCCGACCTCTAAATAGGCAAGCTCCGTAGCCATGCGGAAAGCCTTCTGCCCCGACGTGAGATGCGCGTCGATAGTGAGCACGCCGGTGTCGGGGGAAAAGCGGTGCTGCACCATGTGCTCGACGGTATCCGGGTGCTCATTCCCGACGCTATCCAGGTGTGAAATATAGCGAACGTCGACCCCATATTTCGAGGTCAGACGGGTGGCGACGCAGTCTTCGACGTGGTTGATATTGGGCACGCCCAGGCCCAGTGTCCTGGCAAGCTCCTCGGCCGCAACATCAAGCGAATCAATATAGTTTTGGCGCGCATAGAAGAAATCACGAACCTCTTCGTGAGGCATCGTGAGCGCGTCGGACCCCGTCGACGAATCCTCCACATCCGACCGGTTACGCTCCTCCGTGACCAGCGACAACTTGTCCGACACATTGCGATAGCGGCGGTGAATATCCACCAACGCGCGGGCAAGCTCCGGGTGAGTGTGCACGAGATCCGCCACCTCGTGCACATCAATGCTGGTGGGGCACACCTCGCGGTCCAGGGTGACGTCGTGAACCTCGGCGACCAGGCGGGAATCGTCGTCGCGCGAAAAGAAAGCCTCGTCGATTCCGAAAACATGGGTGATTTTCCGGAGAACCGACGAGGTCAGCGGGCGACTGTCATTTTCAATTTGGTTGACGTAACTGGCAGAGAGCCCGAGAGTATGCGCAAGGGTTGCTTGGCTTAACTCCCGTTCTTTGCGGAGCTGCTTGAGGCGCGTCCCGACGAACACTCGCGAGGACGAGCCCTCTTTCTCAGCTCCAGTGGTCATGCGACAACAATAGAGCGTCGTCGCGAGCGATAAAGGGGTTTTGCGCAGATTTGTCGACGCGGGCCGCGCGCACCCGCGTGCCCGGCCCGGACTGGCCTAGTGGAACTGGCCTTCCTCCGTGGAACCCTTCAGCGCAACCGTCGAGGAGTTCGGGTCCACCGTGGTGGCAACCCGGTCGAAGTAGCCGGCACCGACCTCCCGCTGGTGCTTGACGGCGGTGAATCCGCGCTCCTTGGCAGCCTCGAACTCGCGGTTCTGCAGGTCCACGAAGGCCGTCATCTGCTCGCGTGCATAGCCGTAGGCTAGGTCGAACATCGAGTAGTTCAGTGAGTGGAAACCAGCCAAGGTGATGAACTGGAACTTGAAGCCCATCTTGCCCAGCTCGTTCTGGAACTTCGCGATCTCGTCTTTCTCCAGGTGCGAGGACCAGTTGAACGACGGCGAGCAGTTGTACGCCAGCAGCTGGTCGGGGAACTCCTCGTGGACACCGTCGGCGAACTTCTTGGCCAGCTCCAGGTCAGGCGTGCCGGTCTCCATCCAGATGAGGTCCGCGTAGGGGGCGTAGGACTTGGCGCGCGCGATACACGGCTCGATCCCGTTCTGAACGTGGTAGTAGCCTTCAGCGGTGCGGTCGCCCGTAATGAACTTCTGGTCGCGCTCGTCGACGTCCGAGGTAATCAGCGTCGCGGCCTCGGCGTCGGTGCGGGCAACGATCACGGTCGGCGTGTTCAGAACGTCCGCCGCCAGCCGCGCCGACGACAGCGTGCGGATGTGCTGCTGCGTGGGGATCAGCACCTTGCCGCCCAGGTGACCACACTTCTTCTCCGAAGCCAGCTGATCCTCCCAGTGGGTACCGGCCGCACCGGCCTGAATCATGGCCTTCTGTAGCTCGAAGACGTTCAGAGCACCACCGAAGCCGGCTTCGGCGTCGGCAACGATGGGGACCAGCCAGTTATCGACGGCGGTGTCGCCCTCGATGCGCGCAACCTCGTCGGCACGAAGAAGTGCATTGTTGATGCGGCGCACGATCTGCGGAACAGAGTTAGCAGGGTACAGAGACTGGTCAGGGTAGGTCTGAGCGGCCAAGTTAGCGTCGCCCGCAACCTGCCAACCGGACAGGTACACGGCCTTCAGCCCAGCGCGAACTTGCTGGACAGCCTGGTTACCGGTGAGAGCGCCGAGGGCGTTGATGTAGCCGTCGCCCTCTTCGTGGATGGCGTCAAAAAGGATTTCGGCGCCGCGCCGGGCGAGGGTGTTTTCCTCGACGACGGTGCCCTGGAGCGCTTCGACATCTTCCGCAGTGTAGTTGCGGGTGATGCCCTTCCAGCGAGGGTTGGTTTCCCAATCCTTCTTGATTTCTTCAGCGGTACGGGCCTGTCCAACCGTAGACATTGTGCTCACTCCTATGAGGTCTAAGTTCTGGAGACATTGACACCCACATATCGGGCTAAGTCCGTAGAAAACCGGACATTGCGATTTCGGTGAATGTCTGTGTAGCCGGTGGCCGTGGTGGCCTCGTTGGCGTGGTCTTAACCTTTACCGATGAGAAAACGCACGTCAATGACTTTTCTGATCGTATCTTTGTGCGGGGGTAGTGGGGGATTTTGCAAAGTTTGCAAACTTACGCCACCGTATGTTTCAGATCACAAAATCGACAACCGGCAATGAGCTGCATTAATACAAAATATGATCTAGATAACTGGGTGCTGTGGCTCGCATCACTCCATAGTGTTTTGTGGATCACAGCAAAAAAGAGCGGGGGGAGCTGACGGGATATCTGGCACCGATTAGCTAAAAAGTGTTTCGCCGCACACCGAACTCCCTTAGGGTTAGCCACACCAGTGTTAGCAACACCACCGAGAACAGTTGTCGTTCCGAATGTTCCGAAGGAGAAGCTATGACAACCGCCACGTCCGACACCACACCCCGCACCAAAGTCGCTGGCCTCCAGGTGGCCACCACTCTTTATGACTTCATTACCGGCTCGGTTCTTCCCCGCACCGGCCAGGACCCCGACGCTTTCTGGTCCGGCTTCGCGGACATCGTGAAAACCTATACGCCTCGCAATAAGGAACTCTTAGCCCGCCGCGAGGAACTGCAAACCAAGCTCAACGAGTGGTACACCGAGCACCCCGGCGAGCAAAACATCGACGATTACGACGCCTTCCTCCACGAGATCGGCTACGTGGTGGACAATGACGATGACTTCCAGATCGACCCCGTCAATATCGACCCCGAAATCTCGGAAACCAGTGGCCCTCAGCTGGTGGTTCCCGTGCTCAACGCCCGCTTCGCGCTGAACGCCGCCAACGCACGGTGGGGTTCGTTATATGACGCTCTCTACGGCACCGACGCCATCCCCGAAGACGGCGGAGCAGAAAAGGGCAACGGTGGCTACAACAAAGTCCGTGGCGATAAGGTCATCGCATGGTCGCGTGACTTCCTCGACAAGGCAGTTCCCCTGGTCGACGCGTCCCACCACGATGTCACCCGATACGACATTTCCGACGGCTCCTTCGTCGGCTATGTCAATGACGAGAAGCATGAGCTGCGCGAACCGGACGTCTACGCCGGATATGCCGGGGACAAGTCCAACCCCACGTCGATTTTGTTGCGGCACAACGGGCTGTACATCGACATTTTGATCGACCCCGAATCCCCCATCGGATCCACCGACAAGGCCGGAGTCAAGGATATTATTCTCGACGCCGCCGTCAGCACGTTGATCGACTTTGAGGACTCCGTGGCCGCCGTCGATGCCACCGATAAAACCCTGGGATATAGCAACTGGTTCCAGCTGAACACCGGTGAGCTGGAAGAAGAAGTGACCAAGGGAGACAAGACGTTCACCCGTCGGCTGAACCCCGACCGCGAATACACCAGCCCGGACGGCGAATCCTTCACCGTTCACGGCCGTACCTTGATGTTTACCCGCAATGTGGGCCACCTTATGACCAACCCGGCGATCCTGCTGGAGGACGGGTCCGAGGTGTTCGAGGGGATCATGGACACCGTCATGACCGCCGTGTGCGGCATCCCGGGGATTGACAAAAACAACCCCATGTACAACTCCAGCAATGGCTCGATTTACATCGTGAAGCCCAAGCAGCACGGGCCGGAGGAAGTGGAATTCACCAACGACCTGCTGGGTGCCACCGAGAAGCTCCTGGGCCTCCCGGAGAACACCATCAAGGTCGGGGTGATGGATGAAGAGCGACGGACCACGCTGAACCTCGATGCATGTATCAAGGCCGTGTCCAAGCGGCTCGCGTTCATTAACACGGGCTTCCTGGACCGCACCGGCGACGAAATCCACACCTCCATGGAAGCCGGCCCCATGATCCGCAAGGGCGAAATGAAATCCGCCCCCTGGATGCAGGGCTACGAGGACAACAATGTCGACGCTGGCATCGCTCACGGACTGCCCGGCAAGGCGCAGATCGGTAAGGGCATGTGGGCAAAGACCGAGCTCATGGCCGACATGTTGGCCGAAAAGATCAGCCAGCCCGAACAAGGTGCCACCACCGCGTGGGTTCCGTCGCCCACCGCAGCGACGCTGCACGCCACGCACTATCACCAGGTGGACGTGTTTACCGTCGACGAGAAACTCCGCGCTGCTGGGCGTCGTGATAACTACCGCGACCGCCTGACCGTCCCCGTCTCGCCGGACGGAAAGTGGAGTGACGAGGACATTAAGGAAGAGGTGGACAACAACTGCCAGTCCATCCTGGGCTACGTCATCCGGTGGGTGGAGCAGGGCGTGGGGTGCTCCAAGATTCCGGATATTCACGACGTTGACCTCATGGAAGACCGCGCGACGCTGCGAATTTCCTCACAGCTGCTGGCCAACTGGCTGCGCCACGGCATCATCACGGAGGATTACGTGATCGAGGCTCTGAAGCGCATGGCGAAAGTCGTCGATAAGCAAAATGAGGGAGACCCGGCGTACCGCCCGATGTCGGCTGATTACGACAAGTCGATTGGCTGGCAGGCGGCGAAGGACCTGATTTTGGACGGGACGACGTCGCCCTCTGGCTACACCGAGCCGATCCTGCACCGGCGCCGTCGCGAATTCAAGGAACGCGAGGGGATCGCATAGGTTCCGCGCGGTCCTGCGGCGGATCCGCGCCGGGCCCGCCGCATAGGATCCTTCCGCGTTGGTGCTGTAACTGCTGCGTCTGTCACAGGTGATGGGTACCCTCATACGTAGACGGTGAAGGTCGAGCAGAAAGGTAACTTGTGGTGACGCAGTCAGCAGATACACCAACGCTTCAGGATCTTCTGAAATTCAAGGTCGTGCTCTTCGACCTCGATGGGGTTCTCACGCCGACGGCGACGCTCCACCAGCAGGCGTGGGCGACGATGTTCCAGGCGTTCCTGGCAGAGCGCGGCGAGCGCGCCTACACCGACCAGGATTACTTCGATTACCTGGACGGGCGTCGTCGGGATGAGGCCATTCAAGCGCTCTTAGAATCGCGCGGCATCTCTCTTCCTTATGATCGTGCCGACGCAGGCCTCGATGGCGACGACAACCCCACCGATAACACCATCACCGGGTTAGGGCTGCGCAAGAACCGCGACTTCCTCGACCTTCTTAAGCGCGGAATGGATCCGTATCCTGGCTCTTTGCAGCTGCTTCACGCGATGAAGGAACACAACGAGTCCCACCCGTCGGATGCTGTGCAGATGGGTGTGGTGTCGTCGTCAAAGAACACGTCGAGGGTTCTGGAATCAGCCGGGCTCACTGATTATTTCCCCCATGTTGTCGACGGGACCATCGCTGAGGAGAAAAAGCTCAAGGGGAAGCCGGCGCCCGATACCTATGTTTATGGTGCTGAATTGTTCGGCCTCACCCCTGCCGACGCCGTCGTCGTTGAGGACGCCACCAGCGGTGTGGCCGCGGGCCGTGCGGGTGAATTTGGGTACGTTCTCGGCGTCAATCGTGGTGCTGGGAAAGGCGCGTTGCTGAAGGCCGGGGCCGATGCCGTCGTTGACGACCTCGGCGAGCTGGTGTAAAAAAGGCCCCCTGCCAGCCAACCCACAACCTACGGATCGGTAGCCTGGTCGATAGGCTGTGACTGCAGCAGCTCATGCCGTTAACGTCACCACAAGGACCCCTAGGAGAGTGAATGAGCCCGAAAGCATCGCAAGCGACGTCGGAAGCTTTTCTTGCTGCCCGTCGCCATGGACATAAGGACCAAAAGGGCTCGATTGATGACGGCCGCCAGGACGGATTACTGGCCCGCGCCGACGGCCACCACCACGGGGTTGACCCTGAGTCCACCATCGACCGCGAAAACAATCCCGTCGACCCGTGGCGGCTCATTGAACGCGTCCCCAACCGCATGGACCTGGGGGTATCTGAATCCATCTTTGCCCTCTCCAACGGGTACATGGGTATGCGCGCGAACCCCTCCGAAGGGCGCGACTCCGCCTACCACGGCACCTACATCAACGGCCTCCACGAAACATGGAACATCCGCCACGCGGAGGACGCCTACGGCTTAGCCCGCAAGGGGCAGACCTTGGTTTCGGCACCCGATGCCAAGCCGATGCGTCTATATATTGACGACGAACCCCTCCGCTTGGGCAGCGCCGACCTCGAAGACTACGAGCGCGTCCTGGACTTCCGCGAGGGCATCCTGCGCCGCAACCTCATTTGGCGCACCCCGTCGGGCAAGCGCGTGCGGGTGACGTCCGAGCGGATGATCTCCTTCCAGGAGAAACACCTGGCCATCATGAGTTTGGAGGTTGAGCTTCTCGACGCCGACGCGGCCGTCGTTATTTCGTCGCAAATTCTGAACCGCCAGGATGGCGAGGACGAATACCACGGTGGGGGCAACGGGAACAGCACGAACAGTGCCGCGGAAAAGGACCCACGCCAGGGCGAAACGATTGAAGAGCGCGTCCTGATCCCGACATTCCGGGCCCACCCCGCGCCAGAGCGCGCCACGTTGGGATACCGGTGTGCCGAGTCCGGCATGACCGTGACCTGCAGCATGGACCACAAGTTGACGGTGGACATGCCGGGTGCGGAATCGCTGAACACGCGTGAAGAAGCGGGCGTGGAAGTGGATGCGCGCGTGCGTGACGATAACGCCCGCGTTGTTCACCACCTCAATGGCAAACAAGGAATGACGATACGGCTGGAAAAGTTCGTGTCCTACCATTCCTCCCGCCATGTGGCGGCTGAGGAGCTGGCCTTCCGCTGTGCGCGCACGATTAACCGCGCGGTGCAGGTGGGATTCCCTGCCTTGCAGCAGAACCAGCGGGAATGGCTCAATGCGTTCTGGGAACGCTCCGACGTGGAAATCACTGGCCAGCCGGCCATCCAGCAGGCCGTGCGGTGGAACCTGTTCCAGCTGGTACAGGCCTCGGCGCGTGCCGATGGGCATGGCATCCCCGCGAAAGGAATGACCGGGTCCGGCTACGGCGGCCACTATTTCTGGGATACGGAAATTTATGTCATGCCGTTCCTGAGCTACACGAACCCGTCGTTCGCCAGGAACGCGATGCGGTTCCGTTTCCTCATGCTTCCCGCTGCTCAGGAGCGTGCCCGGGAGCTATCTCACGACGGAGCGTTGTTCCCGTGGCGCACCATTAACGGTCTGGAATCAAGTGCGTATTACGCGGCAGGAACCGCCCAGTACCACATTGATGCGGACATTGCGTACGCCCTCATGAAGTACGTGTATGCGTCGGGAGATACGGATTTCCTGCTGCGTGAAGGGATCCACATTTTGGTGGGTACGGCGCGGTTCTGGATGTCGTTGGGCTTCTTTGACCGGGATGGCGAATTCAATATTCACTCCGTCACCGGGCCTGACGAGTACACCACCGTGGTGAACAACAACCTCTACACCAATGTCATGGCGGAATATAACTTGCGCGTGGCTGCGGATGTTGTTCGTCAAATGAAGGCCGACCGCCCCAATGACTACGCTGACCTGGCGAAACAGTATGGCCTGGATGAGGAAGAAATAGAGCTGTGGGATAAAGCAGCCGAGCACATGCACATCTTGCTGGACCCGAAGTTGGGGATCCACCCCCAGGATGACCAGTTCCTGGAGCGCGAGCGCTGGAACCTCGACGACCCCGCAGTCGGTCCGAAGCGCCCGCTGTTGCTGCACTACCACCCGCTCACCATCTACCGCTACCAGATCATCAAGCAGGCCGACGTCGTGTTGGCGCTGTTCCTGCGCGGTAACCGGTTCACCCGGGAAGAGAAGCTGGCCGACTACAACTACTACGACGAGTTAACTACGGGCGATTCGACCCTGTCCGCCGTCGTCCAGTCCATCGTCGCTGCGGAGCTGGACCTCAAAGACAAGGCGATGGATTTCTTCCTCCGTGGCCTGTTCGTGGACCTGGGCAACTTGCACGGGAACACGAAAGATGGTGTCCACATTGCGTCCACCGGCGGTGTGTGGTCCGCGCTCGTGTACGGCTTCGGCGGGTTCCGCGATTACGAGGGCCGCTACAGCATCAACCCGCGGCTGCCCGACGAGTGGGAAGAGCTCATTTACCGGATCACTCTTCACGGGTGCCGCATTCGCGTCGCTATCCGACGTCACTCCGTCGAACTCGTGGTGGAAGAGGGGCTTCACGACGTCGGCCCCATTGAGGTCGGTGGCCGCGAAGTTGTCGTGACTCACGAGCCGATGACCATTGCTTTGCCTGGTGAGCGCAACCTCGACGACGACTAACGTCGGGCTTATACCGGACTGACACCGCCAGCCCCCAACCGGGGGCATCGAGTTGTCAGGAAATGTCCGTGTTTCTACCTAAACTGGCCTGTTGAGGCTACGCTAACGGGCTGCATCGCACGAAGAAAACAGCATTAACATTGCAGGTCATGGCCGAAAAATTCCACCTATTTATCTGAATGGTCAGTGGGGGTAAAGAATTACGCAAAGACGTAGTTGCGAAAAACCCGTCTTGACCACTAGTGATGTGTATCACGCGGTAGCAGTGTAAGTGGAGTGGACCTCCCTCGTCGTCGTACAGTAAGGCTGACACTGGAGGTGCCATGACTGTAAAAAACGCGAACCGTGACGCCATTGTTCACGGTAAAATAACGACGGATCCGCTCCGCGACAAGCCGGCGTTCCCGTCGTGGGCTATGAAAATGACGATGGCGATCACGGGCCTTATCTTCGGGCTGTTCGTGCTCGTCCATATGATCGGTAACTTAAAGATCTACATGGGGGAAGAGCACCTCAACGACTACGCAGAGTTCCTGCGTACGGCGCTCGAACCCTTGTTCCCGCGTGAGGGCGTTCTGTGGATCGCACGTATTGTTCTTCTCGTCTGCTTAGTTCTGCACGTGTACTGCGGCTTAGCATTGCACGGGCGCGCACGGCGGTCACGGGGTAAGTTCCGCCGGACCGGGCTTGTGTCGGGAATGAACACCTTTGCAGCACGGTCCATGGTTGTGACGGGCCTGGTCCTGCTGCTGTTCATCATCTTCCACATTTTGGATTTGACGTTGGGCGTGCGGCCGATCGGATCGAGTGAGTTTGAGGAGAACACCCCCGGTCACGCGAATGCTTATGCCAACCTCATTCACAGCTTTGATCGTCCCGGCGTTGCCATTTTCTACATCCTCGCCATGGTGATTCTGTTCGTCCACCTGTCGCACGGCATTTGGACGGCCATTTCCGATCTCGGAATTACCGGACACCGGTGGCGTCAGGTGATGCTGCTGGTCGCCTACATAGTTCCGGCCATCATCATGATCGGCAACATTTCGATTCCCCTCGCTGTTCTGACCGGCGCGATATCACTGTAGGCGGAGGTTACAAAACATGAGTGCAGTTATTCAGAACCCCCACAATCAGGGGCCGGACTTCGACTACGACACCGCTGTTGAGAATTTCACCGCGCCTGATTCCTGCGTCCCCGGAGTGACCCTGGGCTCCAAATTAAAGGACAACGCTCCTCACATGAAGGGGCTCTCGCAGGCCGACGAGTGGGATTACGCTAAGCAACACTTCAAGCTGGTCTCACCCCTGAACCGCAAGAAGTTCACGGTCCTCGTCGTCGGTACCGGTTTGGCCGGCGGAGCTGCCGCCGCAGCACTGGGCGAGCTGGGCTACGACGTCAAGGTCTTCACCTACCACGACGCTCCTCGCCGTGCTCACTCGATTGCCGCGCAGGGTGGTGTGAACTCGTCTCGCTCGAAGAAGCTGGACAATGACTCCACCTACAACCACACCAAAGACACGGTGAAGGGCGGCGACTACCGCTGCCGCGAGAACGACTGCTGGCGCTTGGCGGAAGAATCTCCGCGCGTCATCGACCACATGAATGCCGTGGGCGCACCGTTCTCCCGCGAGTACGGCGGAACGCTGGCCACCCGTTCATTCGGTGGTGTCCAGGTCTCCCGTACCTATTACACCCGTGGTCAGACAGGCCAGCAGCTCCAGCTGGCGACGACCTCCGCGCTGCAGCGCCAGATTGGTGCCGGCTCGGTTGAGATCTTCACCCACAACGAGATGATGGATCTCATTATCGACGACGGCCGCTGCCAAGGCATCGTCACCCGTAACCTCATTACGGGCGAACTGACTGCCCACACCGGCCACGCCGTGATCCTCGGAACCGGCGGCTACGGCAACGTCTACTACATGTCCACGTTGGCGAAGAACTCCAACGCGTCGGCCATCATGCGTGCCTACGACCAAGGCGCCTACATGGCATCGCCGTCGTTCGTGCAGTTCCACCCGACGGGTATCCCGGTGAACTCGGACTGGCAGTCCAAGACGATTCTGATGTCGGAATCGCTGCGTAACGACGCCCGCGTCTGGACGCCGAAGAAGAAGGCCGACGACCGCGACCCCAACGACATTCCCGAAGACGAGCGCGACTACTTCCTGGAGCGTCGCTACCCGGCGTTCGGTAACCTCGTCCCCCGCGATATCGCCTCCCGTGCGAACTCGCAGCAGATCAACGGTGGATACGGCGTCGGGCCATTGCACAACTCCGTGTACCTGGATCTGCGCGACGCTATCCAGCGTCTGGGCAAGGACGTGATCAAGGAGCGTTACGGCAACTTGATCCAGATGTATGAAGAGACGATTGGTGAATCCGCATACGAAACACCAATGCGTATCGCTCCGACCTGCCACTACGTGATGGGTGGCCTGTGGACCGACTTCAACGACATGACGAACATCCCCGGCCTTTTCGCCGCTGGTGAGGCATCCTGGATGTACCACGGCGCGAACCGCTTGGGTGCGAACTCGCTGCTGTCGGCGTCGATTGACGGTTGGTTCACCTTGCCGTTCACGATTCCGAACTACCTGGCGCCGCTGCTGGGCACGAAGGTGCTCCCGGCTGATTCGCCGGCCGCCCAGGAAGCTCTGGAGCGGTCCAAGAAGCGCATCGAGAAGTTGATGAACATCCAGGCGAAGGACCCGCACGGGCCGGAATACTTCCACCGCAAGCTGGGAGACATCCTGTACTTCTCCTGCGGCGTGTCCCGAAACGTCGAAAATCTGGAAAAGGGCATCAAGGACATCCGCGAACTGCGCGACGAGTTCTGGCAGAACCTGCACATCCCGGGTGACGTCGATAACCTCAACCAGGTTTTGGAATACGCCAACCGTGTTGCTGACTACATGGATCTCGCGGAGCTCATGTGCGTTGACGCCATGGACCGCGACGAATCCTGTGGTGCCCACTATCGCGACGACCACCTCTCTGAAGACGGTGAGGCAGAGCGCGATGACTCCAAGTGGTGCTTCGTCTCTGCGTGGGAACACAACGGCGATGGCAAGTTCATCCGCCACGCCGAGCCCCTGTACTTCGACCGCATCCCTCTGATGACAAGGAACTACAAGTAATGAAACTGCATCTAGAGATCTGGCGTCAGGCGGGCCCGGAATCCGAAGGACACTTCGAGTCTGTCGATGTCGATGACGCCGTCGAGCAAATGTCCATCCTCGAGCTGCTAGACCACGTCAACGAAGGCTACATCGAGCAAGGCAAAGAGCCTTTCGCTTTCGCCTCTGACTGCCGTGAAGGTATTTGCGGCACCTGCGGCTTGACCATCAACGGCCGCCCGCACGGACCGGACAAGAACAAGCCGGCCTGCCAGCAGCGCCTGTTCAACTTCAAAGATGGTGACAGCATCAAGATCGAGCCTCTGCGCTCTGCGGCATACCCCGTGATCAAAGACATGATCGTGGACCGCTCCGCACTGGATCGCGTGCTGGAACAAGGCGGATTTATCTCCGTCATGGCTGGTACCGCCCCCGATGCGGACTTCCTGCCCATGAACCACGCGGACGCCGAGAAAGCCCTCGACTTCGCCGCATGTATCGGTTGCGGCGCTTGTGTCGCGGCCTGCCCGAACGGTGCAGCGCACCTGTT
>NZ_JAUMTY010000095.1 GCF_030530965.1 Corynebacterium sp.
ATGCCATGAACGTGAAGTTCAGGTTTCCTAGGTCGTGGTAGACGGTTCCGCCGCCGCTGATCCGACGGAAGAGTGGGATGTTGTGGCTGTGGAGGAATTCGGTATTTGCTTCGTACCAGGGGTTTTGTGCTCGGCCGACCATGACGGCGGGGTTATTGCGCCACATGAGGACGGCCGCTTCTTTATGTCCCAGCGAGTCGAACAGATAACGTTCGAAGGCCAGGTTGCGGAGCGGGTCGTGGCTGGTGAGGCGCCATAGCGTCGTCGTGAACATGATGATGTGATCACATGGGCGGGATTGGGGTTAGTAAAGCTCATCTCCGCTCTTGTGTCCGAGGCCCGGGTGGTGGTCGAACCGCACAACTCCGACGGCGACAGTGTCGGGAACAGCTTTCTTGACGCGTGCGACGCCCTCGATGCCGAATCCGCCGCATAGCTCGATAGCGACGTATCCTTCGTCGGCGAGTGTCGATGCTACGTCGGCGGCTTGGGCGTAATCGTTGACGGCCACCGTGAGGAGTTCGACGCCTGGAGTTGTGACGGTCGAGCGGTTGGTGGAGGGGTCGGCGCCGGTGTCGACGAACATGAATGCAGCTTTGAGAGCCATAGTGGTACTCCGTAGGTGTAGAGGCTGGGTTGATGTGAGGCTGGGATTTCTCGAACCTGGCCACATTCTATCGCTCTATGGCGAGGTCATTGAATACCTCGAGAAGAAGATGCGCGTAAAACTGGGGAAGGACTCTCTGGAGAAAACTCATTTGATTGAAAAGTGGAATTTGAAGGAGGTGAGTACCTTTATTCGCGCCTATACGTCAACGCAGAACTCAACCATCCCGGCGGAACGCAATTTTTGCCAATATCTTCCTCAATTGCGTCATAGAGTCTTTCTGTCCCATGTATCGGGGATGCCTAAGCTGGAAAACTGAACTAATGGGTTTGTTAGGAAGCTTTGATCGAGGAGATGAGCTACTTTACTTGGCCACGTAGTCCCGGGAGAGACTATACGAAGGACGTGTGACATAACGATGAGTGTGCCGAAAATCCGTTCGCTTTGTTTGGGAGGAAGATTAGCGAAAGCAGGTTTTGTACGTAGTGCAACTGTTGTTGCTGGTACAAAAGACCTGTTCCACATACGACCATGGTGAGCAGCTGTATTGCGGACGATTGTGAGTTGCTCCATCCAGTTTGCCCAGGGGTGCCGGTCTTGAACTTTTTCTTTGTTGTTTTTACTAAGATCTTGAAGATCGAACGAAAGCCCTATCCTATCTGCGATATTGCGTTGTTCTGAAGAATATAGGCCAGAATAGAGCTTAGATATATCTTTAAAATCCATGCACTCGGCAATTACCCACAAGGGGTACTGTCCCCCATATTCTGTGCTGTAGTGGGTAATTGCCTCGCTTCTGCGTGATGCTCTATTCATCCGTCCGTAAATAGCCGACATCCACTCTAAGTGATTGAACGTGGGTCGGAATCTCTCCCCACTTAGGTACGCCTGGGGGTCATTCACAGGATTAAGGCAAAGGTAATCTGTCAGCTGTGCCCGCATCGCAATTTCTATGCGTTCTATACCATCGTGGATCAGGGTGCGAAGTTTGCGATCCGATTCATACAGATCCACTACATCATTAAAACTGGTTCCCGATTCAAATTCGTCTAGGAGAGACTCTCCGTCTGAACTTATTTTCCGAGCAGGATGCCAATATGCGCTCAGTCGATAGTAACCTACGTTAGGTAGCCATTGTTCGGCGAGAGGTTTGTCGATCACCATTCCCCTACCCCTCAGCTCATTGATTTGCTGCTGAGTAGTTGTGGCTTGTTTTAGAGACTTTGCCCCCAATTTAGTAACCCCACGATTATGGCCCCGGACCTTGAATAGAGATCCAGCCCACTCTTGTTGGCTTGGAAGCGTCACAAGGCGGGCTGAACTGTTGAAGACAAGATTACCCTCTTCGGTCCTTAAATGTCAAAAGTGGCAACGAAGGGGACTAATTGCTTCAAACCTGAGGCCTACTACGGGATCAAACTTGATCCTGTTTCACTTATGAATGTCCTGATTATGCGGCTTTCTGGTCAGGCCTGAAAGCATCGTCGGGACTGATGTTGACAATGTGGATATACAGCCGAATCTCTGTACCGGTTCAACTTTGGCGGTGTAAAGGGTCGATCAATAATCGCCGTGCTCTTCGCTATCGTCATATGTATATGGATGGAAAGTCGCGTTCAGCGCCGGCTTTAGATGTCTCGCATGACGCATGGTGACACGTACTCAGGGAAATATGCCATCGTGGTTCCGACCGAGAATCAAAAGTGTTGTGAGTTAAAAAGGGGTTATTATGCGCAGACTTGTAGCGGATGTTG
>NZ_JAUMTY010000022.1:0-19260 GCF_030530965.1 Corynebacterium sp.
ACCTCAAAACCCCGCTCTTCCAGCACATCGGAACACAGGATCGGAGCATGTCGGGGAATAAGGGGACTGGTCGCCTTATCGGCTGGTGACGCGGTTGGGCGAACCGCAAAGCATTCCACAGCTCGTACTCCGCGGCGGGATAATTCATCGACGGCAGCGTCGATAAGTCGGTGTTCTAGAAAAAGTCCCTGGTAGGGCGGCGGAACATGCACTGTAGAAATGAGCACTGCGTCATCACTGACTGGCCCTGTTGGAAAAGCTAGGCGTCCGGGAAGGCTGGCCGGCGGTGCGAAGACCACGGTGGCAGCAGGGACTGCTAAATCCGCGTTTGCCCCGGACGTCACGTACGCGGTGAAGGCGCAGGGCCCCCACGTGGTGAGGGTGTTGTGCATCCACAATTCTTTATCCAGCCGAGGGTTCCCAGAATCCACGTTTCTCGGTTGACCAGCTGGTCCTGAGGTCTGCGACACGGTGTCATCGTGACTTTGCGCGCCAGGCTGGGTTGTCCAAAAAGTGTTGGTCGCAGCTGTCCCGGCCAGGTCCCCCAGGGTGTCAAGGGTGAGCGGATGTACAACTATTCGCATGGGTCTAGTGGCGTTCTTCCTCCGTACGAGAAGCATCGTGATGTCCACTAGGGGAGTGCAGGCCACTATCTGCGCCGTTCCTGGGTTCCTGGGCCTTTAGCATTGCGATAATGCGGTCGAAGTCCTCCATACCCGCGAACTCGACAACAATCTTGCCTTTCTTCGCCCCCATCTGCACTTTCACGTTGGTATCTAAGTAGTCGCCGAACGTGTCTGCCCAGTGAGTCATTTTTTCGGGCTGGGGGCGGGGAGCACGCGGCTCCTTCTTTTTAGGCTCGTTTTCTCCTCGGTTGATAAGGGTGACAGCTTCTTCTGTCGCACGCACCGACAGGCCTTCCGCCACAATGCGTTCAGCGAGCTTGATTTGAGCATCAGGACCCTGCGTTACTCCCATGAGAGCGCGAGCATGGCCCGCGGACAACACTCCTGCAGCTACTCGACGTTGCACGGGTAGCGGAAGTTGGAGAAGACGAATGGTGTTTGAAATAACTGGGCGGGAACGACCGAGCCGTGTGGCCAACTCTGCCTGGGTGACGCCAAATTCCTCGAGGAGCTGCTGGTAGGCCGCGCCTTCCTCCAAGGGGTTGAGCTGCACACGGTGGATGTTTTCCAGCAGTGCGTCCCTCAGCATGGTGTCATCATCGGCTTCGCGAACGATAGAGGGGATAGCTTCTAGATCTGCTAGTTGGGCGGCACGCAGGCGGCGTTCGCCCATGATGAGTTCAAATTTCGCGGGTTCCGACGCCTGACGCACGACGATCGGCTGGAGCAGACCGAACTCGCGAATCGAATGGGCTAATTCACGCAGTGCTTCTTGGTCGAAGTCCTGGCGCGGGTTTTTCTCGTTCCTGATGATCGCGTTGATCGGGAGCTCGCGATATGTTGCGGTCTCGTCGCTGATGAGCGGTTCCTGCGACGTATTTTCACTCTGCCCTTCAGCTTGTGCAGCTGCTGCGCCTGCTTTAGCTGCTCCAGAATCAGCAGCTCCCTGGGCCTTTCCCTTTTTCGCGGTCGTCGATGCGGTCCGGTTCCTATCGCGTGCGGCTTCTTTTCTTTCCGCCGCTGCACGCTGCCCTAAACTCGACCGGTTTTTCGGCAGTCCCGCTTTCGTTCGACCGTGGTGGGTGTCCGCCGAGGCCATGCCCTTATTATCGGCACTCTTACCGCTCTTCCCGCTACTACTTGTCTGAGCATCTGCATCCTCAGACGACGAAGCGCTATCTGATTTCGTGTCGTCGGCTGAGCGGTTCACATTCTGACCACGACGCGGGCTTTTCGTCAGGGAGTACCAGGACGGTTCCGGAGCGCTGTTATTACCTCGGTTCGCTCCAAAGATAACGTCGGCTGCGTCGTTGCCAATCTGTGGTTTTGCCGGTCCCGTGGGGATCAAGGAGGCGAGTCCTTTACCGAGGCCACTCTTGCGTTTGGCTTCTGCCATGACGTTCATCCTTATCGTTGTGGAGAATCTGCGCTGGAGCCCGGGGGAGGACCGAGTGCAGGTTCGTCGATCGATCGTCGATTATGAGGAAATTATTAAATAGTGAGGGTTACAGGCGTCTGGCACCCCAATTGCATTGTGCCCCGTAGCCTAGTCAGTTTTTCATCGTCGTAGGGAAACTCTGCGGAACGTGTACGGCGCGATCCGAGTGCAACCCGAATGTTTCACGTGAAACATTGTGGAACCACGCTCATCGATTCTTCCCGACGTGACACCCGCTAACTTCGGGCACTAAGTTTCCGGCGCCGAGTGTTACGCGGTGTGACGGCCACGACGGGGATCAGCGTTTTGCAATGGGGACTCCGGCTCTCGACGGGCGAGCTCCTCAACAGCGGCCATGTACGCCGCCGACCCGGGGGAGCCCGCATCGTGCTCGATCACGGTCTGCCCGTAGCTCGGCGCTTCAGACACGCGAACATTCCGGGGGATGACGCGATCAAACACCAGCGGCCCGAACGACTCGCGGACATCGTTCTCCACATCATGCGAGAGATTCGTTCGGCTGTCGTACATGGTCAGCAACACACCGGTGATATCTAGATTCGGGTTGAGCGCCTCACGAATCAGGCGGACGTTTTCGGTCAGCTGCGTCACGCCCTCAAGAGCATAAAACTCACACTGAATCGGAATGATAATTTCGTTCGCGCCGGTCAGCCCGTTAATTGTCAGAAGGCCCAATGACGGGGGACAGTCGATGAAGATGTAATCGAACCCCATATCGTCGATACCCTCGTCACCGAGCATTTGTGCTACGCGATACTCACGGTTGTACCCGTTAGCCAGTTCCATTTCCGCACCGGCGAGATCAATGGTGGCCGGAATCGTGAACATATTGGGGTTCGACGGGTGAGCTTGAACGGCATCCTTCGGCTCAATTTCACCAATAATGACTTCATAGGTGGACGGAGTACCTTCCGCCCGGTGCTCGGCACTGAGAGCGGTGGATGCGTTTCCCTGTGGATCAAGGTCCACCACCAGCACTTTTTGACCGCGCAGCGACAGTGCCCACGCTAAATTAACAGTCGACGTGGTCTTCCCGACGCCACCTTTCTGGTTCGCCAACGCGATTTTCCGCGTGTGGCGAGGTCGTGGAAGGGGCTTCATCGTCCCCGATTGAAACCGCGCGGCCCGTCGGGCTTGTTCTTCTATGCTGTTGTCGTCGTCATAGTCATACCCGTCCGACGAAACCCTGCCCATGTTCCCGTCCTTTGTGTCCGTGTTGTACAACTTCCGTGTGGCTGTCCGCCGTTTTCGCAACCTGGCTTATCCTAGCCGGATTCGCGGGAACAAACTAGCGTTCCTGGTCGAGCAATCGGCGGCTCATGCCGAGTATCAGCGACGTTCGCAACGCACGACGATGGTTGCCTCGGGCAAGACACCTGCCCCTGCCTCGACGACTGAACATTTTCCGCCCCCGGCTGAGCTGATAGCCCTCTGGTCACGCTCGATCTCTTCGTGAGCACTCGCGCCCTTCATAGCCAATACCAAGCCATGCTGCCTGGTTAATGGCAGCGACCATCCCATGAGTTTCCCCAGTGGCGCGACTGCTCGGCTGGTCACGTAGTCGGCCCCGCGATTCTGTCGCTTAATCGTCTTCTCTTCGGCACGACCGCGAACCACTGTCACATTATCCAATTCAAGCTTGCCGACGATTTCCTTAAGGTAATTCACGCGTCGTAGCTGTGGCTCAATCAGCGTAATGTCTAAGTCTGGTCGCGCGATCGCGAGGGGAATGCCCGGAAGACCAGCACCGCTTCCGATGTCGACGACGCGCGAATCGCGGTCCATCAGTTCGCCAATCACAGCGCAGTTGAGAATGTGGCGTTCCCACAGGCGCGGTGCTTCGCGAGGCCCGATGAGTCCGCGGACGGTCGCGTCGCTGCGTAACGACTCGTGGTAGGCAACGGCGAGGGGGAGGCGATCACCAAAAACAGTCGCCGCCTCCGGGGGAGTGGCCGGGGCTTCACTGGCGCGGGGATCGTTGTCTACGCCCTGAGCGTTATCAGCATTCGGAGCATCGCTCACGCCTGGAGCGCGATCGTCGCCACCGTGCTCGATGGATGTTTCACGTGAAACATTGTCTCGGTCAGTCATTACCTTGTTGTTATTACCTTGCTACTGGGTGCTTTGCTGTTCGGTACTCTGCTGCTGGATCGGATCTAATCGCTCACCGATGCTAGCGTACAGCGCCGTCAGATGTTTCACGTGAAACCACGACAGAGCGCATCGGCGGTAGCCCGGCGCTCTCGGAGGTAAAGCCTTCCTCTTCCGCCACCCGGCTATGCACAGCAGCGCGCTCGAACGGATTCATCGGCCTGAGGACCACGGGCTCGCCCGTTTCACGCACCCGATCTAACGCTTCTTCTGCCTCGACGAAAAGGCCCTGGCGCTGCGCATCGCGATAACCGTCGATATCGAGAACAACCCCCGGAACGTCCTTAAACCCTGAAGCGCGAACTGCCAATCGCGTCAGCATCTGCAAAGCATCGATGCCCTCGCCATGCCGGCCAATAAGTTGCGCGCAATCGCCACCCGGAAGTTCCACAAACGGTCGACCTTGAGTGACTCCATAGTCAATATCTCCATCGAGATCGGCGGCGTCTAAAAGCTCTTCGATGTAATCAGCAGCTGACTCTGCAGCACGGTCGGTATTGTTCACAGGGCCTTCGTTCATGCCTCAATTATGCGCGTCGAAAGGGGAGTGCGGTAGGGGTAAGGGCGTTTTCAACCCCCATAATCACGTGTCCGAGAGCTCACATGACACGCCGACGACGGCGTCGATAATTGAAGCACGCCACTACGTGAAGTAAGCCGCCGCGTTAAACACGGCGCCGCATTAACCTCCCCACGGCATGAAAAAAGGAGGGCCGGCAAGCCCTCCTTCACGCCTCACGGCACATAGCGTCCCTTCGCGCGACGCTCGGTGCGGTTATTATTTCTTCTTCTTGCCGCCCTTTTTCTTATTATTCTTCGGCTTCTGGCCAACCTTCGGGGCAGTGGCCCGCTGAGCTTCAGCCTTCGCCTTCTTTTCCTCTTCTTCTTCGCGATCCATCTTGTTGAAGAGAACAATTTGCTGGCCCAGGGTCCAAACGTTGTTGGCCAACATGTAGGTCAGAAGCCCGATCTGCCAGAACATACCGGTGATCAGAATCATGGCCGGGAACAGCCACAGCATCATGTTGTTCATCATGTTGGCTTGCATGGCCATCTGCGGGTTCTGAGCATTCTTCTTCGGATCAGCTGCCTGGCGCGCCTTATTCCTCCGCACCATATTCCGGGCGTTGAAGTGCGTGGCCAACGCAGAAATAATCATCAGCGGGATGGCCACCACGAGAATGTTGGTCCGCGTGAAATCAACGCTTCCGCTCGCGGAGAACGCGTCGAACGCTTTTTCCGGCATCCGAATGTAGGCCGACAGGGGGGCGCCGAAGAGTCGCGCGTCGAGGAAGGATTGCACCTCGGTGGCGCCGAACCCGTAGTTAGGAGTGTTGCGGGTTTGTTCGACGGTCATTCCTAGTTCGCCGTGCCCGGTGCCCGTTCGGTTGAAGGACCGGAGCACGTGGTACAGCGAAATAAAGATGGGCATCTGAACTAGAGCCGGCAGGCACGAAGCCAGGGGATTAACGCCCATCTCCTTTTGGAGTTTGCGCATCTCAATGGCTTGGGTCTGCTGGTCGTTTTTATATTTAGCCCGAATTTCCTGCATTTTCGGCTGCAGTTCCTGCATCTTTCGACCGGACCGCATCTGGTTCGCCATTGGCTTGAACAAGAAAATGCGGATGGTGAAGACCAGGAAGATAATGGACAACGCCCATGTCACGCCGGAATCCGGATTAAGGAATAATCCGAAGAATTTGTACCAGGCCAGCATGACCCAGGACACGGGGTAGTAGATGAAGTTAAGCACGGGGGTGCGTCGCTCCTAATCGTTTACGTTTTGGGACTGTGGGGCCGTGACTGTTCCGTGGACGTTGCCATGATTGCGCCATACCGAGTCACTGGCGGTTGTTTCGCCCGCCAGCATTATCGGTTGTGCCCTCACGATGGTCTTTGTCATCGTGCACGTGCGCATCGTGAACACGTTCACGAGGTGTTCGTCGCGGGGGAACAGGATCCCACCCACCTGGATGCCATGGTCCACATTTCGACAATCGAATTGCGCCCATGAGCACACCTCGTACAACACCGTACCTGCGGATGGCTGTCAGAGCGTAATTGCTACACGTGGGCTCAAATCGGCACGAGGGTCCAGGTTTCAGCGGGCTTATTCCATATTGGTAAAAGAGTATCGCTTTTTCAGCCCACGATTGTCGACGACGGCCTTCACGGCTGCCTTCATACTGGTCTATCTGGCCGACGTCATGCTGGTTTATGGAATCACCGCTGGGCTCGCCGCGAAGTGGGGGAGTAGAAGCACGGTGGCCGACGCTTAAATCACGTCGGTGCGCTGAACTCGTGGAGGCATCACGAACGTCGCCACCATGAGGTGGCTGTTCCGAATGTTTCACGTGAAACATCTGCATCCCGTGCCTGTCTACCGTGTGAGGTTAGCGTCGGCGGCATTGTTCATGATTGGCCATGTTGTTATGCGTGACCCGCCTCAGTTCCCAGCACTGTCGACTTCCAGCGTTCTCAGCTTTCAATCTTCTTAGCTTCCCGACGTCGCGCTTTACCGTAAGCCTTATTAGTACAGTATGTCACTACTTCGGCTAAGGCAGAGTGCGAAGCGTCAGCAGCGGCAGGGCGAGCGCGAATAACTAAATCCACATTCTGCGGAAGGTCCTCCACCACCTCTTTAACGACGTGGCGCAGATGCCGTGCCACTGTGTGCCGAACAACTGAATTCCCCACACTTTTCGAGCACACGACACCAACGCGCGGACCATTGATGAGATCAGCCGCGGCAGGATCACTAGAACGTATGACGACATGAACAACGACCAGCTTGCTACCCGATGTGGCGCCTCGAATGGCCGCACGGAAATCCGACCTGTGACGCAGCCGTTGCGATGCCGGGAGCACGTGATTCACATCCTCTACTCGGTGAACTTGGGAAATGGGCCAAGAATGGATTCGCCGCTATGACATGGATAAGGGCATCTGTACGGATCGCCCTACACAGATGGCCTCATATATAGACGTACATAGACATGTATAGACAAAAGTGGAGCTTCCCCAGACGACATTTGCCGAGAACCGAGGAAACTCCACCACGTTCGCAAAACGACACCAGCTTTACAACCAGCTGGGGAAGTGCGTAGCTCTACGCACTTACGCCGTCAGCGACTTACGTCCTTTACGACGACGTGCCGACACAATGGCACGACCGGCCCGCGTGCTCATGCGGCTACGGAAGCCGTGAACACGGGAACGACGGCGGTTGTTCGGCTGAAAAGTCCGCTTGCCTTTGGCCACGGTACTCAACTCCTCAATACACTCGGGCTCGCTACACCCGGCGATGCCGTAGCAGGTTGCACCAACCTTGTACCGACATGCCGAGAGCTTGCCATGTAACAGATTATTTCAACGGCAATACAGAAATCCGCTAGGACATCTCGATTACTACGCGGTACTTCCAGACCCGCTAGTACTTCCCATGTGACGAACACGGGGCGAGCAGCTTTTCGACGGCAACAGCATGGAGCCAAAGCCAGAATCGCTGTGTATTGCCATGCTCGTGAAAGATCGGACGCCACCGAAAAGCGCAGGCATCACGGATCTATTACGAATGACCTTATAAGACTACGGGTTTTACCACACGAGTCACAAATCAGCGATCGGTGTGTTCACTTTACCCCTAAATTGCACGGTTGTAATTCATCTATAAACTCCACAAAAACTCCACAGTGGTTAAAGACACATCGATGAGCCTGTGGATAAACCTGCCAGAATAGAAAGTCCAGGTCGCGTCGCGTGTCCCTCCAGATTCCACAGGGGGTGTGGATAAGTTGTCCACATCTGTGACCTCAACCTTTACTTGAGGTTAATTTCCCCAGGTCACGGCCGAATCTTCCCCAACACGATTAATCCACAGGTTAAAGACGCCCTGGGGATAAACTCAAGCCCGGTTTATCCCCAGGTTGTGGATAACATTGTGGAAAACGCTTCTGACGTCTGTATTATGTTATTCACAGCTTATTCACAAGTAAGCGAATCTCTGGGGAGAACGTAAATTACAAATGTGGAATTATGCTCTGCCCAATTTAGTAACAAAATCTGACCATCAACCCACACTAGAGACCGCCACAATGTCATTTTTCATGAGCGATACCCCGCATTACGGTGTAAAGCTCAAACACACATGACCACGAACGCCGGTGTTTTCCACGTTCGCTACGGGTACCCGTGCACAACACAGCAGCAATACGACAACAGCAACACAAAGGATGACCGATGGACCTTGGGGGCAGCCCTCACCAATTTGGACAGGCGAGCGAGGACTTTTTCAACACGTGGAATAACGTTGTCACACAGCTGATGGCAATGAATCCACGCGAGGATATCCCAGGTCAAGCGCCTGGGACGCGGATTACTCCTCAAGATAAGGCCTGGTTAAAGCAAGCTGCCCCCGTCGGTCTTATCGGCGGTGTCGCCGTTATCTCCACTCCTAACCGAACGGCCAAAAGCGTCTTCGAGCGCAAACTCGGCGATATCATCTCCGCCGAACTCACCACAGCTATTGGTGAGCCAATAAAACTGGCTATCTCGATTAATTCTGCTGCTACGGAAACCGACGATTCTTCTGCAGAACCTCCCCACACAGAGCCGCCACGTGCGGAAACTCCTCCCACGCAACCACGCACAACGCAAGCTCGCCCCACGGAAACTCGCCCTGCAGAGTCGTACCGCGATTTTTCACAACTCAACACGGGCCCCAAAACCGGCGCACCCAGCGAAAACGTCGCACAAGAGAACGCGCAACCCTCGCGTGAGATGCCTCGGCCCACCTCATATGAGGACGATCCCTACGTTCTTCAGTACCCCGATAGCTCCCCACAGGGGGAGCGTCCATCCACCTATCCCGACGCCACCCCCACCGAACCCGCTTACTCCAACAGCGGAGACGCCCACGTCGGCAATTCTTATGACACACCTGCGGAAACAGCCCCGCAGCCGTGGAACGAGGGGTACATCAGCAATGCGCGGCCCCAGCGTCGGCAAGAACAAAAGCCTGACTCCGAGCGATCATGGTTAAACGAGAACTACACCTTCGATAATCTCGTCGCGGGTGAGGGGAACCGGGTAGTGCGGGCTGCGGCCATCGCTGTCGCGGAAAACCCTGCTCAGGCCTATAATCCGCTCTTTATTTGGGGTGGCTCGGGGCTGGGGAAGACCCACATTCTTCACGCCATTGGGCATCGAGCCCTTGAGCTGCGGCCCAATCTGCGTGTCCGGTATGTGTCGATTGAGGAATACACGAATGAGTGGATCAACTCGATTCGCAACAACCGAGGTGAGGACTTCAAACGGAAGTACCGGAGCTTCGACATCCTGCTGGTGGACGATATTCAGTTCCTGGCTGGGAAACCCGAGACTCAGATCGAGTTCTTCCACAACTTCAATGCCCTCCATGGGGCACAAAAGCAGATCGTGCTGTGCTCGGATCGGTCACCCAAGGAGCTGACGGAGCTGGAACCTCGGCTCCGGACCCGCTTCCAGTGGGGGTTCACGCAGGACATTCAGAAGCCTGACCTGGAAACGCGCATTGCCATCCTGCGGCTCAAAGCGGAGCGGGAAAACGCGCAAGTCCCCAGCGAAGTGTTGTCATTTATCGCGGAACAGAAGGCCGAATCGGTGCGTGAGCTCGAGGGCGCGCTGAATAAGGTGCTCATTGTTTCATCGATCCAGCACACACCCGTCACGCTCGAGATGGCCCGCGATCAGCTTCAAGACCTGGTCGCCCCTGAGGTGGTGGAGATTACGGCGCCGACGATCATGTCCGTGACCGCGGAATACTTTAACTTGACGACGGCTGACCTGACCGGTCCTGGTAAAGCGCGGCCCATTGCCCACGCGCGGCAGGTCGCGATGTACCTGTGCAGGGAGTTGACGGACCTCTCGCTGCCCAAGGTGGGCAACAAATTCGGCGGCCGTGACCACACCACTGCGATGTATGCCGAGCGCAAGATTCGGAAAGAAATGAGCGAGAAGCGCTCGACGAATGAGGCCATCCAAGAAATCACCGCGCGTATTAAAGATCAAGCTCGGTAGCTTCCTGGTGTTTTAGGCCTGTTGTGGATAACTTGGCACGCTGACCTGCGTGTTTACAGAAATTTCGTCTTATCCACAATGTTATCCACACCTGTGTAATTACAACTTTGTTATTTCATGATTTCGGTCACAACTTACTTTGTAGCACTGTTGCTAAAATAGAGTCGGTGGCCACGAATTTTTGGCACGGGCGCCTGTGGATAACTACCCCAAAACGGTGGATATAACAGGGGATAACTAACCCGCCACTGTGAATAAAATGATCCCCACCCCGGTTCTCCACAGACCACCCCAATTTATCCACAGCATTATCCCCAGTTTATCCACAACCCAATATCGACAATGACAAGCGACAATCCCGGTTATCCACTGTTTCCACAACCCCTACTGCTACTACCACTTTTTCTTTCAGGGAAATGAGTTAAAGAAATAGGGCCCGGCCTTGTGTGGGGATAACCCAGACCAAAGCACATCTGCAGCCCTAAGCTGAGAGTACTTAACAGCAGATGCGCTAGTGACATGAAGAATCAATTGCGGGCTGAAATAACAAAAAGTGACTCGGGTTTGTCACCAGGAGTAGGTAACATCCAAACGTGCATCACTCCACGATGACGACAACGATCACAACCACGACTGACTCAATGAACACGGAGTAACAATGGAACCCAATGGTGTTTCTTTTCGGGTAGCGAAAGATGACTTATCCGCAGCCCTCAGCTGGGTAGCGCGTAGTTTAGCGAGCAAACCAACTCAGCCGATTCTTCGCGGCGTCATGATGACCGCCGATGACGAGGGTCTGCTCCTTGCCGGATTCGACTACGAAGTCTCCACTCGCGTGCGAATTTCAGCCGAGGTTCTTGAACCCGGGCAGGTCCTCGTCGCCGGTAAATTAGCAAATGACATTATTGGGTCACTTCCACACAAAGATGTCGCTATCTCCGTCGACGGCACCAAAGTTCATGTGACATGCGGGCAGTCCAACTTCGAATTACCTGCCATGACCATCGAGGATTATCCGGAACTCCCGTCATTACCGGAGGAGACCGGGCATATTGATCCCCATGTTTTCACTGCTGCCATTGGTCAGGTTGCGTCGGCAGCGGGCAAAGATGACTCCATGCCTATGCTCACGGGCATAAAAATGGAGGTCAAAGGGGATAACGTTGTGCTCGCCGCGACTGACCGATTCCGTTTAGCCGTTCGTGAATTTACGTGGGAACCGTCGTCACCCGACGTCGACGCGGAGATCCTTATTCCGGCACGTACCTTGGCCGATTCTGCCCGTACCCTCGATACTCGCCTGAACGATCCCATCCAACTAGCGATGGGTGCTGCCCAGGACGTCGGCAAAGATGGGCTTTTGGGCATTGTGTCGGAGAATCGGCAAACAACAACACGACTGATCGACGCCGACTTCCCGAAGTTCCGGCCACTATTGCCGAAGAGCCACTCATCCATGGCGATCGTGGAAATCGCGCCATTATTGGACGCTATCCGACGTGTCAGCCTGGTGGCTGAACGAAATGCCCAGGTCAAACTGGAGTTTTCGGAAGATCAGCTCGTTTTGTCTGCTGGCGGCTCTGAAGCAGGAACCGCGGAGGAGACCCTGCCTGCTCAATTTGCCGGCGAGCCACTTCTTATCGCGTTCAACGCGAATTATCTGAAAGAGGGCTTGGCCTCGATTGATACCAAGAATGTGGTGTTTGGGTTTACTCAGCCTTCCCGCCCGGCGATCTTGATCCCCGAGCCGGAAACCATGCCTGAGCAGGATAGTGATGGCCAATTCCCAACGCCATCGACATACTTCACCTACCTCCTGATGCCAGTCCGGCTACCAGGCTAAAGGCATATTTCTGTTCGACGCTGTTCCCATCCCACGAGGCATCCCACCTGTGTATATTCGTGCGCTGCAATTACGTAATTTCCGGTCGTGGCCAGAGCTGGATCTTCACCTCGGCCCGGGAATTACTGTGTTTTCAGGGCCGAATGGTCATGGAAAAACCAACGTGGTGGAAGCGCTTGACTATGTTGCTCACCTGGGTTCGCATCGTGTTTCGACGGATGCGCCGCTGGTCCGCGAGGGGCACGAGTACACGACGGTGTCAGCAACGGCCATCAATAGTGGCCGGGAACTCACCGCCCATATGCTGATCAAGGCGCGCGGTTCGAATAAAGCACAAATTAACCGTGCTCCGTGTAAAAGCCCACGTCAGCTGCTTGGAATTGTCAAAACGGTCCTTTTTTCGCCGGAAGATTTGGCATTAATACGTGGGGAACCGGAACACCGGCGGCGTTTTCTTGACGATCTCCTCATCGGGCGGTTTCCTCGCTGGGCAGGCACTCGCTCCGACTACGATAAGATCCTTCGCCAGCGCAATACGCTGCTTAAACGGGCATCGAGAACCCTCCGACAGGGATATGGAGGGGGTACTGATTCCGATTCCGCCCTCGACACACTGGATACATGGGATTCGCACCTGGCAGCGGCCGGCGCACAAGTCATGGCGCAGCGGATTGTCTTGGCACACGTACTCTCGCCGTACGTAAAAAACGCGTACCAGCGGTTGGCACCGGAATCTCGACCTGCCCAGATCACCTACCGGTCCACCGTCGACAAGGCCCTCGTGGAGGCAGGGATTACGCCAGAGACCGTCGCCAATGATGTTGCAGGATCGACGCCTGTCATTGAGGCGGTGTTGTTATCGGAGCTGGCTCGCCGGCGGGATACCGATATTCAGCGGGGGACAAGTACGTGTGGTCCTCACCGCGACGATGTCGAATTGTTGTTAGGAACTCAGCCGGCGCGAGGTTATGCCAGTCACGGCGAATCCTGGTCATTTGCGCTGGCACTGCGCTTGGCTTCCTTTGAATGGCAGCGTGAGCAGGGCACGGACCCCATTCTTATTCTCGACGATGTCTTCGCGGAGTTAGATGCCGCCCGCCGTCGCGCGTTGGCCACTGTTGCTAAGGATGCTGAACAAACGTTGGTTACCGCGGCCGTCGGGGACGACCTACCGCAAGACCTGGTGAATAGCGATATTCGTGTTCTGACAGTGGAAGCGTCGACGGTTGACGATTCAGACATCCGATCGTCCCGGATCACTCATGATTCTGCTGACGGTGGAGCTACGGAGGGTACCGCGACGGACACTGACGACGAAGGAGGCGACGCTCATGAATGACCCCGTCGCCGAAGCGCTCGCCCGCGTCTACTCGCACGGTCGTGTGCCCATGCCTCCCAACATGCGGAAAGTCCTTCAGTCCACTACACCGACAGGACATAAGGCTGACCAAGACAGCGTGACCCGCAAAAACGGCGTTTCTCGTACAAACGGTGCTGCCCACAAAGACGGTGTAAACAACAAGACCACCGATAAATCCGGCGAAGGAAGCGTCGGCAAGAAAGTCGATAAGGGCAAGAATCCGACGAATTCTCAGGACTTATCACGAGCCAAAACTACCAGCGCAACGTCGGTTTTTCGTGAGTTTTCGCGTACATCGCGGGTGTACCCCACGGGGCCGGATGGTCACCGTCGGAAAAATACTCGTCGGTATGAGTCCCTGGGCAGCATTGTCAATCGGGAAGTCGTGCGGCGCGGGTGGACGGAAAAAATTTCCCACGGATGGATTACTGCGAACTGGTCGACGGTTGCGGGTGACTACTTAGGGGCGCACTCCAGAATAAGGATGATCAAAGACACGACACTGTTTCTTGAGTGTGATTCCACCGCCAAGGCCTCTGAACTGCGATATTTACAGACAGAATTGCTGAGCAGAATTGCACAACACGTGGGACCCGACGTGATAACTGCGGTGAAAATCTTTGGTCCGCGGCCACCGTCGTGGCGGCATGGACCGCTACATGTCAAGGGTCGGGGACCACGCGATACCTATGGATAGTGGGACACCCGCGCGGGGAAATTCCACTGGTAAGCGATTTCCGGAATAGTCCCCGCGACATACGAGCCCGAAAATCGCGTCAGACGGGCCCTACACGCCCGGTAGGCGTTCAACTGAGGGGGGATACCGGGTATGATGGTGGGCAACTGTGAAAAGTAAAGGAGCGCTGCTACATCGTGGCCGAAAATGCTGCCGAAAATAACACAAGGCACGACTACGACGCCTCATCGATCACCATTCTCGAGGGGCTCGAAGCCGTCCGCAAGCGACCCGGAATGTACATCGGCTCGACCGGAGAAAGAGGCCTACACCACCTCGTGTGGGAGGTTGTCGATAACTCCGTCGATGAAGCCATGGCCGGGTACGCCACGCATGTCGATGTCACCATTATGAAAGATGGGGGCATCGAAGTTGTCGACGACGGACGTGGCATCCCCGTTTCGATGCACCCCTCGGGAGCACCCACCGTCCAAGTGGTCATGACGCAACTCCACGCCGGCGGTAAGTTCGACAACGACTCGTACGCTGTGTCCGGTGGTCTGCACGGCGTCGGTATTTCCGTCGTCAATGCCCTGTCCACCCGGGTTGAAGCGGAAATCAAACGTGATGGTTACCGCTGGTACCAGAACTTCACCGACGCGATTCCCGACGAACTAGTCCAAGGCAAAAAAGCCCGCGGAACAGGGACGACCATCCGATTCTGGCCGGACCCGGATGTTTTCGAGACAACCGAGTTTAAGTTCGAGACGATTGCTCGGCGTCTGCAGGAGATGGCGTTCCTTAATAAGGGCCTCTACATCACGCTGACCGACAAGCGAAGCCAGGCAACCGAGACACCCGAGGATGCCGACGACACTGTCGAGGAAGCTGCTGCGGCGAAATCCGCTGAGGAAGCAGCTGCCGATGCCGAGCAGAAAGCCAAGAAGCCCAAAGAGCGGACGGAGACGTTCCATTACCCCGACGGGTTAAAGGACTACGTTGCCTCCATCAACAAGACCAAGACCGCGATACACCCGACGATCATCACGTTCGACGCCAAGGGTGATGAGCACGAGGTCGAGGTCGCGCTGCAGTGGAACTCTGGCTACGCCCAGAGCGTCCACACCTTTGCCAACACCATTAACACCATTGAAGGCGGAACCCACGAGGAAGGTTTCCGCGCCGCGTTGACGTCGTTAATGAATAGGTACGCGCGCGAGCACAAGCTACTCAAGGACAAAGAACCTAACTTGAGTGGCGACGATTGCCGCGAAGGACTCGCTGCCGTCATCTCTGTTCGGGTGGCCGACCCGCAGTTCGAGGGCCAGACGAAGACGAAACTGGGAAACACCGAGGTCAAGAGCTTCGTCCAGAAGCAGGTCTTTGAGAACGTCAGCCACTGGTTTGAATCAAACCCGGCCGAAGCGAAGATTATTGTCAACAAAGCGGTGTCGTCTTCGCAGGCGCGAGTGGCGGCTCGCAAGGCTCGTGACTTGGTCCGTCGTAAGTCCGCAACGGATTTGGGCGGCTTGCCAGGTAAGTTAGCCGATTGCCGATCCAAAGACCCGACGCTCTCTGAGCTTTACATTGTGGAGGGTGATTCCGCTGGTGGTTCGGCTAAATCGGGCCGTGATTCGATGTACCAAGCCATTCTTCCTCTTCGAGGGAAGATTCTGAACGTCGAGAAGGCGCGGCTGGATCGCGTGCTGAAGAACAATGAGGTTCAGGCGATCATCACCGCATTGGGCACCGGAATTCACGACGAGTTCGACATCAAGAAACTGCGCTATCACAAGATCATCCTGATGGCCGATGCTGATGTTGACGGTTCGCACATCGCGACCCTCCTGCTGACCCTGCTTTTCCGGTTTATGCGTCCGCTGGTGGAAGAGGGCCACGTTTATCTGGCGCAGCCACCGCTGTACAAGCTGAAGTGGGGCAAAGGTGCTCCCGGCTTCGCCTATTCCGACGCGGAACGTGATGAACTGTTGGCGGAAGGCCTGGAGCAAGGCCGGAAGATCAACAAAGACGACGGCATCCAGCGGTACAAGGGCTTGGGCGAGATGAACCCCAAGGAGCTGTGGGAAACGACGATGGATCCCTCAATCCGGATTCTTCGTCAGGTGCAGTTGGAGGATGCGGCTAAGGCCGACGAGATTTTCTCGGTCCTCATGGGTGACGACGTCATCGCCCGCCGCAGTTTCATTACGCGTAACGCGAAGGATGTTCGTTTCTTGGATATTTAGTCCGTGGGTCGGACTCGGCTCCGGAAATGAAAATATCGACTTTTAAGCGGCTGATTGTAATGATCAGCCGCTTTGGTCTATTTAAGTCAGTGTGACGAAATAATTTACGGGGTGGTTTCGTGGGTTTCGGTCGGGTGGGGGTGGTGTCGAATGTTTCACGTGAAACATTGACGGGGAGAGGGTGTGGGGAAGTGGCCTCTGTTCAAGATCTCAATATGAGACCTCTAGTCAGTTCAACGTCGTCGAGGTGGTTAACTTATGGGAGCGAGAAACTACTGGTTGCCACCACGTAGTTCTTGCGTGGAAACGGAATAATGTTTCACGTGAAACATCGTCCATTCGCTGGATGAAATTCAAGCAAGTCTACTGCGTAACGGTAAAGGATTTTTATGTATGGGCAGTAACGCAAAAACAGAAACGTCATCATCCGGTGATAAAGGATTAAAAAGGGGACTGAGTGCTCGGCACGTTCACTTCATCGCCCTAGGATCTGCGATTGGTACAGGTCTGTTTTATGGCTCGGCTGATGCCATTCAGTCAGCGGGGCCTGCCGTGCTTTTGGTTTATCTCCTGGGCGGCGCGGTGGTGTATTTCATGTTGCGCGCCCTAGGTGAAATGGCAGTGCGAATGCCTGTGTCAGGATCTTTCGCCGAATATTGCCGCATCTTTCTCGGTCCGTGGTCGGGGTACATCACAGGGTGGATGTACGCGTTCGAAATGGTGATCGTGTGCCTTGCGGACCTGACCGCTATCGGAACGTATATGAGATTCTGGTTCCCCGACTCGCCCCAATGGGTATGGGTGGCGGTGACCTTACTCATTGTCGGTGCCGTAAATATCACAAGTTCACGGCTCTTCGGGGAGTTAGAATTCGGCCTCACCATCATCAAGGTATCCGCCGTGGTAGCCATGATCGCCGGTGGCGCAATCATCCTAATCTTCGGTTTAGGCAACCATGCTGATTCCGGCGTTCACAACTTGTGGTCGCATGGCGGGTTTTTCCCTCATGGGCCGTGGGGAATGGCTATGGCCCTCGTGGTCGTCATGTTCGCATTCGGTGGTTCAGAGATCATCGGGGTAACAGCCGGCGACGCAGAAGATCCCGCAAAAACAATTCCGAAGGCCATTCACTCGGTCCCGATACGTATTTTGCTGTTTTACGTGTTGGCCATCGCGGTGATTGTCACCATTAACCCGTGGTCCTCGATCAATGGCGAGTCGTCACCGTTCGTACAGATTTTCAATGATCTTGGTGTGAATTGGGCCGCGGCGCTGCTCAACGTCGTGGTTATCACCGCAGCATTGTCTGCCATTAACTCAGATCTCTTCGGCGCAGGCCGTGTTGTTCACGGAATGGCAGCCGAAGGATTGGCTCCGCGTTCCTTTGCTCGTACATCAGCCAAGGGCGTTCCCATCTTTACGACGACGGTCATGCTCGGAGTTCTAGTCATAGGTGTGGTCATCAACTTCTTGATTCCGGAGCGCGTGTTCCTCGTGATCGCTGCACTAGCGACCTTCGCGACGGTCTTTGTGTGGCTCATGATTTTATTGGCCCACCTCGCCAGCCGGACGGGGGACCAAGCACCATCCAACAAAGATCTGATCTATCCGGTTCCGCTGTGGCCATGGGGTCAATACTTTGCCCTCGCGATGGTCGTTATCACGATTATCATGATGATGTTCTCGGACGATACACGGCTAGCTCTGGTCGTAGGTGTCGCGTGGACGGCCTTAATGAGCGTTGTGTGGGTAGTTCGAGGTCGGCAAACGTATGAGGATTATCTCGCCACACGTGGTGCGGAGAAGTCTCACGCTTAACACGTTGGGGCGCCGGATTCTCTCTGATTTCACATCGCCCCCGACGTCGAGGCCGGCCGACGCAGCCAGCGTCGGCACTCATGGTTGTCACGTCCTCCCACCGAGCCGAGCAGAAGCAAATGTTTCACGTGAAACATCGCCGGGTCTGGAGAGTCTGCGGACTCCATCTCGCTCCACAGGAATAACTACATAAAAAGAACCCAGCCGATCCAGAACGGAACCGGCTGGGTTTTAAATTTTCCGACGCTCATAAACACTGTGACGTCTATAGAGACCCTAGCCCCCACACAGTGCCCATTTTATCAACGCCAGCTTTAGCAACGTCGGTTGTGAACCGAAGCGGAAAAATACTCTTAAGAAGCGTGCTTCTCGATAATGTCACCGAGGTCGGGGAGTCCCTTCTCAACAATCCCTTCGAGTTTCCCACGGAACGTTTTGTAGATTTTCTGAGCACCTGAGTTATTAATGCTCTCCATGCGCTCGTCGCTTAGGTCGGCTAAATCCTTCGTGACTTCATCCGACCGCGTCTCCAGGTACTTACCAAAGCCACCTTCCCGCTTACCATTTTGGTAGGCCTGCCAGTAAGGGTTCAGGCGATCAGCAAGGTGAGGCAAAAGACGATCGGTCATGTCTTTGACCAGATTGGGCCGGGCTTTGACGGCGCCGCTGAATGCCGTCTTAATCGCTTTACCGGACAGCCCGGAAAGATTGTTGATGGAGTTCTCGGTGGATTCCGCCAGGTCAGAGACCACGGGCTCCCGAGTGCCATCCTTCGTCAAAATATCGGAAAGTTCAGACATAGGCTCTAAGATTAGCCAAAAAACCGTCAAGTTGTGGCATCGCGTTAAACGGGGAGGTCAACCTCGGCTGCACAGATGAACCTACGCGTCTAGCGCGCGTGGTCACCCTCGGGCTTATGATCGTCATATGTCTTCATCCCACTCAGACCAGTACATCGACGCCTACATGAATTTCATGGATCAATCGCCGACGAGCTACCACGCGGTTGCGGTGATGGCCGACG
>NZ_JAUMTY010000022.1:19360-26825 GCF_030530965.1 Corynebacterium sp.
AATTTCATGGATCAATCGCCGACGAGCTACCACGCGGTTGCGGTGATGGCCGACGGGCTCCGTCAGGCGGGATTCCACCCTCAGAAGGAAACCGACCCGTGGGATGTTAGGCCTGGGGGACATTACGTTGTTCGTGATGGCGCAATGATCGCTTATGTCATTCCGCCGCAGGCTGCGTCGGCTAGTACTACGGACCGTGAAAGCGTCGGCAAGAACGACGCGGAAAACAGAAACGACGGTGGTCGTCACACCGCTTATCGCATTATCGGTGCTCACACGGATTCCCCGGCACTCGCACTCAAACCGACGCCACAGTCCACAACGTCCGATGGCTGGGGGCAATTAGCCGTCGAGGTCTACGGTGGGGCGTTATTGAATTCGTGGCTTGACCGCGAGCTGTGTGTAGCCGGGCGAGTTGTCGACGAGCATGGCGCCGTTCATCTGGTGCGCACGAAACCGATCGCGCGTGTCCCGCAGTTGGCCATCCACTTAGATCGCAAGGTCAATGAAGGCCTAGAGCTCAACCCTCAGAAGCATGTTCACCCGGTGTGGACGGTTGACGACGATAGTGCCGACATTATGGACGTCATCGCGGAGTTCGCTGGTTTATCGAGCAAACGCGCGATCTTCGGGTGGGATCTCAAGCTGGTTCCGACGCAGAAGGCGGCAACGTTTGGTGCCCAGTCGCAGTTTATTGCGTCGGGCCGTCAGGATAATTTGTCATCAGTATTCGCGGGGTTTCACGTTTTACAGCACTTAGATACCGACGCGATTCCTGGCGACGACATCCTGGTTTTCGTCGCCAATGATCATGAGGAGGTCGGGTCGGGAACGCGATCGGGCGCCGCAGGCCCGTTCCTTGAGGACGTGTTGCATCGGACGGCCGTCGCTTTAGGTTATGACGCCGACGACGAAGCGCGAATGATGGCTCGCTCCGTCTGTATATCGTCGGATGCGGGGCATTCTGTGCACCCGAATTACGCTGAACGTCATGATCCGGACACTCGCCCAATGATGGGGCGCGGGCCGATGGTGAAGATTAATGCTAACCAGCGTTACGTTTCCGACGCCGTGGGTGAGGCCATGTGGCAGCGTGCCTGTGAGGCCGCGGGGATCCGCCACCAGGCGTTTGTTTCACATAACGCTATGCCGTGCGGATCGACAATCGGGCCGATCACGGCGACGAGGCTGGGAATGGTGACGGTTGACGTCGGTATTCCGCTGCTCTCGATGCACTCTGCGCGAGAAATGAGCCACGAATACGACTGTTTGGCGCTCTCGGAGGCAATGCGTGCTTTGTGGACGATGGAATCACTGGAATATGGACGGTGATTTGAGGGTAGCGTGAAGACGCTCCTCACCGCCCTAGGTAAGGTTGAGTTAATTAATAATCATTGGTAATTTCAGTCCATGCTACCTAAAACAATGAAAGCTCCGGTCGCGGCTGCTGGAATCTCGTGTGCTGGAGTGTGTGGTGTGGTTGTCGCGCCAGCCGCTTACGCGGGGGATGCGGTGGACGCTCTTTCCGCGTCGAACGACGTGCATGGTGAGAGTTCGCGCCCGGTTGTCCTTATTCTTCCCGGGCAGTCAGTAGGCACGCTGCCGTACGGAAAAATGAAGTCGAACCTTGAGGCAGGCGGGTATGACGCTCGCGTTCTTGACCTTAAAGGGGCCGACGTTGTTGCTGATGCTCATCTCATTGCCGACGAAGTTCATCGCGTCCGTGAGGAGAATCCCGATGCAGAAATTTCGCTGGTCGGGCACAGTGCGGGGGGAATTAGTGCCCGTGAGTATCTGAAGCATCAGGGAGGGACCGAAGACATCGCTCGGTATATCGCGATTGGGTCGCCTCAGTATGGGAGTCCGGGGGCGTGTGTGCAGGGTGGTACTGCGAAGGATTTGTGTCCAGGCTCGGATTACATAAACCGGTTGAATGCTGGGGATGATACTCCTGGTCCGACGGAGTATTACGCGATTCGCGGTGAACATGAGTGGGCGGATGGCCGCTTGGATGGCGGTCAATGCAGGATGAAGCCGGTGGCGTCACCGTCGCCACTAATTAATGGTGGTTTCCACCACTCGATAGAACCTTTGCAGTCTGAGGTTTCAGCCACGGTTCTAGCCGCGTTGAATGGCACGTGCACTGGTGAGTTTGTCGACGAGCCGATTGATTCTATTCAGGCGAAAGACACGATTTTCCAGGATGGGCTGTAATCTATTCGGTCGTTTCACGTGAAACCAGTGCAGATGGGATGGTGCATGGGTGCACCGCGGGAGTTGGGGTGCACCTAGCACGGGTGTTTACCGCAGTTCAGAATCGACTACGTTCCACGGGATGTAGGCACCATATTTCCCGGTGTAGTTCTCCAGGTAACCGACGTTAATTCCGATGACGCGGTTGTAGCGATCGACCATCGCTCCACCCGACGTACCGGGCCTGGAGTTCAGAGGCGAAACGAGGGCCACCGTGTTCGGCCGACCGTTCCAGCCCATGAGCGGACGGTCGGTCACGCGAGACTCGTTGAAACGCTGGCCGAGTCCGAGGACGTGGACAGGTTCTCCCACGTTAAGTGTGTTGTAGTCACGCTTTTCCCAGCGACCGTCGACGCGGACAGACGGGTCAAGGTTAATTTTTACGGCATCGAGACCACGGCTCATTGCCGCAACCCGCCCGATGCGGTGGTTGGATTGGTCGAAAATCTCGGTGCCACGAGTCCAGCGACCGTGTGAGCAGTGCTCTGCGGTGTATCCGGTGCGGTCTCCGATCAACGTGATACTGCAGGTTCCGCCGCTACCGGAGCGAATAGTAGCTCCTTGGTGAACGGTGATGGTGCGGTTGTTCGGAGTAGTGAAGACGCCTTTAGTTTTGAAGTCCTTTGAGGCGTCGGGCCATGGGTGATGCGAGTACGTTGGGTGCTCAACGGCGTGAGCTTCATTGGCTGCCATGGGCATACCAATGGCAGCAAGTGTGATTGATAATGCGGCAATAGATGCGCGAAGTAGACGGCGCACTTTCCCCCCAAAAAATATGATGTGCAGATTATGTAAATCTGGCGATGTCGGAAGCTGGAGTTTCTCTCGCAGCTAATGAATGAGGATACGCCATAAACGGCGTTTCTGTGAAATGAATGTGAGTGTGATATTTGTCTGTGGGGAAAAATCGTAGTTTAAAACATCTGCTGCTTTAATTGGGTAAGAACTTGCCGACGACGCGGCCTCGAGCGCGTACGAGATAAGCTTCAGATGCACTGTGAGCAGCATGTTTACAGTTATTGAAAACGAATTATCAACTCTTCTTGAATTCAACCGAGATTATTGAGTTGGGTAAAAATCGGATGGATTGACTGCGGAGCCTAAATATAGAACATTTGTTGCGTGGCCTATGTTCTCAGTTTTAATTTCACGGCGAGAATAGAAAATAACGTTAAAAGCTGATGCCCCTGCTTTTCTCCATGAGAAGACACAGTTTCCGTTGCCGATAAAAAGCTGGCAAATGGCAGGTGTCCTCTTTGCCGTGTGGGTAGTCGTTTCAGCGTGCGCTGGAAGCGGGTGTGGGGTCCGCGCCGGGCGTTTCTCGCGTCGCAAAGCGTGAGCGTCGGCGGTCTCGTCCTCACTCTCTTTCCGACGATTCCTCCGGTGATTCTTGGCCTCGCGTTGTCCTGCGTCGGTGTATTCACTGGTCAAGCGGTTGGAACGTTCATGGTGGGGAGGTTGGCCGCGGGTGCCTGGTCGACCGGCGTCGGTTTGTATCTGACGGGCTACTATGTCGGCGGTGCGATGGGTGGGGTAGCGCCGATGTCGTTTTATTCGGCTGCTGGGTGGAGTGTCGTCGTGGCGGTCGTTCTCGGTGTTGTGCTGTGCGCGACGGCGATGGGTTGGTGGGCATGGCGTCCGCGCGAAACGAACACCACCCACACCCCAAATAAGCAGGCTTGTTAAGTAATTATGGCCACGCTTGGTGCGTCGCCCACTATTAATGCAGTTAGCCTACCCCCGCATGGTTACACCTACTGTTAATGCATTCACCAATTGTTTAGGCTCAATGTAGTTAGCGCAATCTCGTGTGCCTCACCCGCTTGCCGTGGGCTTTTGTTGCGACGACGCCGGTGTCAGGTTAGTGAGCCTTGCGCATGTCTATTTTTACGTCCTGTGAATAGGAGTCCCCGTGGTTCAGCGTCAATTCCCGAATCCAAAAGAAATTAGGGAATATCTGCACTTTAAAAAGCCCGAGCTGAATTTGAAGAAGCGTCGTTTGGAAAACGCTTTGACAATTTATGACTTGCGGAAGATTGCGAAGCGTCGCACTCCAGCATCTGCGTTCGATTACACGGACGGTGCTGCAGAAGGGGAGATTTCTATCGCCCGTGCCCGCAAGGCATTTGAGGACGTGGAATTCCACCCATCCATCCTCAAGGATGCGTCCGAGATCGATATGAGCACCTCGATCCTCGGCGGTCCCTCCTCCCTGCCATTCGGCATTGCCCCGACGGGATTCACCCGCCTCATGCAGACCGAAGGGGAGGTCGCGGGCGCAGGTGCAGCCGGTGCAGCGGGCATTCCATTCTGCTTGTCGACGCTGGGCACCACCTCGATTGAAGACGTGAAGGCCACCAACCCGACCGGACGCAACTGGTTCCAGCTGTACGTGATGCGCAAGCGCGAAATCTCCTACGGGCTGGTTGAACGCGCAGCACAAGCCGGCTTCGACACCTTGTTCTTCACCGTGGATACACCGGTGGCCGGCAACCGTATGCGCGATGTTCGCCACGGCTTTTCCATTCCTCCTCAGTTGACGGTGAAGACCGTCGTCGACGCGATCCCTCGCCCCTGGTGGTGGATCGACTTCTTAACGACGCCTCCGCTCGAGTTCGCCTCCTTGAGCTCGACCGGCGGCACCGTGGGCGAACTGCTCAACAACGCCATGGACCCCACGATCAGCTTCGATGATTTGAAGACGATTCGTGAGATGTGGCCCGGGAAGCTCGCCGTCAAGGGCGTCCAGAACCTTGAGGACTCGAAGAAGCTCGCCGACCTGGGTGTCGACGCGATTGTGTTGTCGAACCACGGTGGACGCCAGCTCGACCGCGCTCCCGTGCCGTTCTTGCTGCTCCCCGAGGTTGCCCGCGAAGTCGGCAAGGACGTGGAGATCATGGTGGACACCGGCATCATGAATGGTGCCGATATCGTCGCCGCGCTAGCCCTGGGTGCAGACTTCACCCTGATTGGACGTGCTTACCTGTACGGCTTGATGGCTGGTGGCCGTGCCGGCGTGGACCGGACCATCGAAATCTTGCGGTCGCAGATCGAGCGGACCATGAAGTTGTTGCAGGTCACGAGCATTGAGGAACTAGGCCCTCAGCACGTCACGCAGCTCACTCGGTTTAACCGTGTGGACTCGTCTCGCGACGATGCAACTGTGTAACTCGCAGCGGGAGGGCTAGGTCTCACACAATTCCTTCACCAGTGTGAGAGCTAGCCTCCAGTGTCGCCACGTGTGCGCTTGGTCGCGCCGGGCGCCTGGCTGCCAGTGAATATGATCGACGCCACGGTGAGCCGTTTGCGTCTTTAGGTTCCCATTTGGGGGTAAAAATTGGGACCTGTCTGACGTCTACATGCGGTTTCCCGTGGCTTTTAGTTGTCACATCATCACGAATTTTGTCCCGTTTAGGGTGATCGTAGAAGATGTGACTAATACGGTGGTTTCACCACGTATGTGTTGTACATCACTATTTTCTGCTGGTGTGTGAGAAGCAGTCTGGGTGATGCGTAGTTTGTCCCTTGGCATCCCCCAGTGATGCCCCTGAAAAGTGAGAATAACCGGTGTCATGAGTTCCACCTATCAGCCTGATTTGGCTCCGCTGGCAGACAATTTATTTGTCTCCGCGTTGGTAGCTTTCCTCCCCTTGGCCACAATCTTTGTCACACTCGGAGTACTGCGGTGGAAGGCCCATTGGGCGGGCCTCACCGCCCTGGCCGTCTCCTTCGTCATCGCCATCGCAGCCTATGGAATGCCAGCTCACCTTGCGGGCTTGGCCGCCACCCAGGGCGCGGTGTTCGGCATCTTCCCAATCATGTGGATCGTCATCGCCGCGATCTGGTTCTACGAGATCACCGTTCGCTCGGGTCGCTTCCAGGACTTACGAGCCCTCATCGATCGACTTTCCGACGATCCCCGCGTGCAGGCAATTCTTATCGCATTCTGCTTCGGTGGCATGTTGGAAGCGTTGGCCGGATTCGGTGCGCCTCTGGCCATCACCGGCGTCATGCTCCTGACCATCGGATTCTCACGCATGCGTGCTGCGGTGTCGGTCATGGTGGCCAATACCGCTCCGGTTGCCTTCGGTGCTGTAGCAACGCCGATCATTACCGCTGGCGCGTTGTCGGGTATTGATTACCAGCACATCGGTGCCATCGTCGGCCGCCAGACCCCTATTTTGTCGGTCTTTATCCCACTCTTCCTCTGCATTCTGGTGGATGGAAAGCGTGGTTTGAAAGAGTGCTGGCCGATCGCTTTCGTTATTGGCCTCGTGTTCTCCCTCACCAAGTTCGTGTTCTCTAACTACATTTCGGTGGAACTGACTGATATTGCGGCAGCTCTGATGGGTGTCGCTGCCACCGTGATCATGTTGCGCGTCTGGAAGCCGAAGGGAACGGAAGAAGCCCGCGAGCGATTGTTTGTGGAACGGCAAAAGGAGGACCAGGAAGCTGGTACTCAAGACATCGCAGGTGCAGAGACGGTTGCGCAGGAAACAGAGGAGCGTGAGCTCACCGCCGGCCGGACTTTCATGGCGCTCTTCCCGTATCTCCTCGTTCTCGTGGTCTTCTCCCTGGCCGAGTTGTGCGACCCGGTGAAACATTTCCTGAAGAGCACAGATGTCACGATTCACTGGCCGGGTTCGGACGGTCACATTCTGACCGCAGGCGGCAAGGTATCGGGCGCAACCGTCTTCGAATTCACCTGGCTCTCGTCGCCAGGAACTCTGTTGATCATATCAGGGTTCATTGTTGCCGCTGTGTACCGGGTGTCTTTGAAGGTTTTGGGCCAGGCCTATTGGGAGAATTTGGTGAAGATGAAATTCTCCATTTTGACCGTTGCCTCCGTGGTTGCCTTGGCATATGTCATGAACCAGTCCGGTCAGACGATCACGATGGGTACATGGATTGCCGGCGTGGGTGCGGCCTTCGCGTTCTTCGCCCCGATTCTCGGCTGGCTGGGCACCGCGGTGACCGGTTCTGACACCAGTGCAAACGCATTATTCTCGACGCTACAGCAGACGGCTGCTGTGAAAGCGAATGTTGATCCTGCCCTCATGGTTGCGTCGAATACGTCCGGTGGTGTTGTCGGTAAGCTGGTCAGCCCCCAGAACCTCACCATTGTGGCGACGGCGGTCGGCCTGGTTGGACGCGAGTCCGAGATTCTCCGGAAGGTGGTTCTCTGGAGCGTCGGACTTCTGATCGCCCTATG
>NZ_JAUMTY010000022.1:26925-36622 GCF_030530965.1 Corynebacterium sp.
CCGATCATTAACGTATAGATCTGCTGAACATGGATTAAAACACCCGCCTTGGGTGGGGCGTAACCGTGAGCCTCCGCATAAGCAAGGCACGCGTCCCACGCCGGTCCGGTGCGGTGGATTTCTGCCGGACCGATAAACCTGTACCCATCGAGTTCAGCCCAGTCCACCACCGCGACGGCGGCCAGTGAGCCCTCGCGCAGATTTTCATAGTGTTGACGACCAGTGTTCTCGTTGTACACCAAGGTATGGTCGTCCCACACGCGTAACGACCGCTTCGGGCCTAGATTAGGCCGAAGGGTCTCAGCATCAGTCACCGTCGCCAAAAACGGAAGTTGCTTGCTGATCATTTCCTTCATCGGATCGGTCAGTGTTGCCATTATGCGTCCTTTCATCAGAAGACATTCGTGCCCTCAGTCGGCGCTTGCCGACGAAACTCCCACGCTGGCGCCGAAGCCGCTGAAGTTGCTCCTTATGCGCTGGTCCGCGAGCGAGTCCCCGCGCGTGAGTTCGTCGTAGAGGCTGTTATTTCATCACGATGAATGATAAAATTCAACCCATTGAATAATGAGGGACGAAACAGCCCCCATGAGATCTATCCACCTCCACGTGGGAGAACTATGCCGAGTTCATCTAGTGCGCCTGGAACCCACCTTGTCTACTTTTCGTCTGCCTCGGGTAACACTGCGCGTTTCGTGGACAAACTCCACCTACCCGCGGCCCGAATCCCGATGAAATTGAAAGCTCCCGAGCTCCATGTGTCGGAACCGTATGTGCTTATCACTCCAACCTACGGGGGAGGGGATATCGCTCGAGCGGTTCCGCGTCAGGTTATTCGCTTTCTTAACGACGAACAGAACCGACGCCTATTGCGCGGAGTAATAACCAGCGGAAACACGAACTTCGGAGCCGCGTTTTGTTGTGCAGGCCCTGTAATTGCGTCGAAATGCCATGTTCCGGAGCTCTATCGATTCGAGTTATTAGGGACGAGTCGTGACGTTGAAAAAGTTCGGAATGGATTGACGGAGTTCTGGAAGCGCGTGAAAGAAAAAGAAACCCTTTAGAGAGGAAAATGGTTTGTCCTATATCAATGATTCGATAACCCCGGCTGAATGGACCAAATGCGCCGAAAAGCCATTGCGGCCGGTCAATTGGAATCGCTTACAAGATCCGAAGGACTTGGAAGTGTGGCAGCGGTTGACGGGAAACTTTTGGCTTCCTGAAAAGGTGCCTCTGTCTAATGATATTTCCAGTTGGAATTCGCTACCTGACGATCTGCGCCAACTCACCGTGAGAATCTTCACTGGGTTAACGTTGCTTGACACGGTTCAGGCGACGGTGGGTGAGGTGAGTCAGATACCGGATGGCAGAACCGAGCATGAACAGGCGGTGTATACCAACATCGCGTTTATGCAGTCTGTACACGCCAGGAGTTATAGCAGTGTTTTTAGCACGTTGTGCAGTACTCCGGAGATCACGGAAGCGTACGGGTGGGCAACTCAAAATACTGTCCTCCAACGACGTGCCACAACGGTGATGAAACACTACTATGCCCGGGATCCTTTAAAGCGGAAAGTGGCGGCCACATTGTTGAGTTCACTGCTCTTATACGCCGGTTTTTATTTGCCATTGTGGTTGAGCTGTCGCGCAAAACTTATGAACACCGCGGACATGATCCGTCTGATCCTTCGTGATAAAGCCGTCCACGGTTATTATTCCGGTTATAAATTTCAGCGGGGGCTCGATGCCCATCCGGAGAGGAAAAATGAGCTCCAAGAGTTTACGTATTCTTTGGTGGACGAGCTTCTAAATTTGGAGAAAATTTACTCTGGTGAGTTGTATGGTGGCATAACTGCTCCCAATAATTCTCACAAGAGTGCAGAATCCTCATTCACCTCGCGTCCGAACTTCGCGGGTGTTATGGGCTTTGTCTATTACAACGCGAACAAAGCTCTCATGAATCTCGGTTATCCAGCCCTATACGAGGAGGAAGCTGAGCGGACAGAACCAGATATTTTGGCCGCACTCACCCCTGAGGCATCAGAAACGCACGATTTCTTCAGTGGCTCAGGGGCCTCCTATGTGATTGGGAAAACCGAAGCGACAGAAGAATCTGACTGGGATTTTTAGCAGTCGTGTAAAGCGTTATTGGGTAGCTGGCCAGCCTGCAGGCCTTTAAACCAGGATGCGGATCTGTGCGCCAAGCGGGCTAGTGGTCGTTTCGAGATTTGATCAACGGATGTATGGCGCACATGATCACTAGACCCAGAGCTGGATACATCAGAAGCGCTGGAGCAAAGATCTCTGACAAGTGTTGTTGCTGATTCATGACTGACTGACAGAAAAGCGCTACAAATAGACCCACAACACCTAGCACTGATTTAACGTGTGCCGAAGTCTTCTTAAAGATGCCGGTAAAGATAGCGCCGAAAATAGCGCCCAGACCCCCGACAAAGAGCATGTCTAAGAAGGCAGAAGATGCAGTCGTAGCGTTATCTGTGCCGATGATGTCACCTCCTACAAAAGCCACAATAATCATGAGAATTCCGACCACGCCTACGCCCAGAATTCGTTTTGTCGCTGAACTCACGAATTAAACTCCTGTCCTTGGGTTGGGGAAAATAGCTTTCCCTTGCCGCCACACCCGTGTGAGTGCAATGGCCACTAGGCGCCCTTTACTCTGGCCGTAAATATGCCACGGAGGAACCTGGACTCCTCCTACATAGGGAAACGAATATCGAAAGTGTTAAGAACACCGAACATAGTTCACCATGTTCAGTTGCAGATGTCTATAGAAAAAGAGAAGTTACCCTTATAGAGGTGGGTAGTAGGACGCCGCGTGTGTGGGTGGTAGAAGGTGTATTTCAGAAGTTTCGGCTGCGTCCCAAAGGCTGTGTCACTTAGCGTCGACTTTTAACCATCTTTGATGGCGTCAGTGTCTTTAGCTGCATACACCAACTGCCTAAGGATCCACGCGAGACTGCTAGGTAGTGCAATTTCACCAATGAGCTATTTACCGTCGGGCGCGCATACATGCGGGTAGAGATAAGGAATCCCCGCCGTGGTGGCGGGGTTGGTGGTGAGTGTATTTACCAGACGGGTTCAAAAAAGTTGATGATGCGTCGCCACAGTGGGGCTTGTTGATACTCGTCGGTGGCTTTTTCTGGCACTGGTAGTCCGGCGTCGATGTAGGCGCCTCTTTCGGGTGTTTCGCCGTGTCGCTCGGAGTTAGCTATCGCTCTGCGGAGGTTCTCAGTCCAATCATTCATTGTTCCCACCGTCCTTTTCTTTCATAGTATCGGTGCCATTTGTCCTCTGTCTATAGAAACGTGTTATCAGCTCTCGCTCTGTGTTCCTAGCCAGCGAATTATGATCTAATTCATCGAGTTCGATGCGTGCGGCTCGACGCACTTCGTCGGTGGTCGTGTCGTCGCTGGCGTTTTCTACCGCCCAGGTGAATCGTCTCCACCATTCACTGCGGTTGTCACTGTTTGTCTTTTGTTGCAGCGTCAAGATAACAGCAATCAGGCCCCCAGCGGCAATGATTAGTTGCACCAGTCGGAGCCACGCTTCTGTATCCATGCTGTTTACCCCCTGTCTACTCGGTGAGTGTTGTTGGACATGGAGTATTGACGCGTTTTAACAGCAATGGTTCCCAGAGCGGCTACACAATTCCGCGGGGATCGTCTACCCCTTGGTGTATTGCGGCAAGTCGTCGAGATCCGTCGTCCCCAACTTTCCGCTGTTCTCATCCGGGTGCTTGGTTAAATGAATTGCAGCGATGATCAACAACCCCCACACCAGGGCCAAGTAGAGGATCATGACGATGATAGTGACAGCATCCATGGCTAGGCCTCCTTCAGACCAGCGACTTCGAGCCGACGCTCACGGTCGTGAATAGATTCATAGGGGTTATCCAGATGCTGGCCGAAGGGTGCTCCCTTCCCGGTCAGCGGCACTCCATAATCGCTGACCGGCGGGCCGTCGAGAATCGTTCCGCGTGGCCACGGAACCCGCGACATCACAAGAGCACCACCGTAAAAGAGTACAGCCAAACCCCAGCCAAAGATAGCCACCTTTGCCGTCGGATAGCCTTCGTATCCATCGCGAACTAGCGTGATGATCTCCAAGACAAACGTCGTCCCCAAAACCAGCGGGGTAAGCACCAAAAGGCAGAAATCCCACCATCGGCCAAGCTGCAGGCTGCTGATCTGGTTGACGTGTTGCCGCAGCTCCGGCAGGCGGCGAAGCACCCAGCCGATGACAATGATCGCCACCACGGCGATGACAACAATGCCGATGACGTTCACGAACTTATCGACGATATCCAGCGTGGCAAGGCCCGTCGATACTGGGAAAAATACGAGCGACGGGACCGCGCAGGCCACGCAGACATAAACGGCAGCGCGACGTCGGGAAAGTCCGAATTTTTCCTGCACTGAGGACAACACAACTTCCACGATGGTGACCAGCGACGTAAAGCCAGCGATGAAGAGGGAACCGAAGAAGAGGACGCCGAAGATCGGGCCGCCGGTCATGTTGTTGATGATCGTCGGGAAGGCGATGAATGCTAGGCCGATGCCGTTGGTGGCAACGTCGGCGACGGCCACATGCTGGGTGACAGCCATAAAACCCAGGGTCGCGAACACACCGATGCCGGCGAGGACCTCGAAGGCGCTATTGGATAGGCCGACCACAGCGCCGAGGCCTGAAAGGTTTGCTCGTTTCTGCAGGTAGGAAGCCTGGGTCATCATGATGCCGAAGGCGATCGCCAGTGAATAGAAGATCTGGCCATAGGCGGCAATCCAGACTTGGGGATCAAGCAGAGCGCCCCACTGCGGGGTGAAGAAGGCCTCGAGCCCCTCAGCGGCACCCGGTAAAAACAGCGCACGAATGACCAGAATGATGAACATGATGATGAGCAGCGGGACGAAGATCGAGGAAAGCAACCCGGTGCCTTTACGAACACCTAGCACCATGACCGCGGTGATCGCTGCCCATACCAGGGCTAGTACGATCGCGATCGGCCACACCACATTCGCACTGGTCAGGCTTGTGGCGTCAGCGTGCAGGAAGTCCCCGGTAAAGAACTTCTCTGGGTCGTGTCCCCAGGCCAGTCTCAACGAAAACCAGGTGTACATGGCCGCCCAGGCGAGGATCACGCAATAGTAGACGGCGATGATGTAGGTGATGCCGGTCTGTACCCACCCGATGGCTTCGGTTTTCCGGGAAATACGACGCCACACGAGCGGTGCGGAACCACGGAAGCGGTGGCCGAGGACATAGTCGAGAATCAGGACCGGCACCCCTGCGGTCAGCAGGGCGATGACGTAGGGGAAAAGGAAGGCCCCTCCGCCGTTGTCATAGGAAATGTAGGGGAATCGCCAGATGTTGCCGAGCCCGATGGCGGAACCGATAGCGGCGAAGATAAACATGGACCGGCCGCCGAAGGTAGCTCGTTTCGCTGGCTTGTTTGCTGGGGAGTTAGTAGCAGAGGCGGGTTCGTCCCCGCTGGATACGGATATGTTCTGGGGCATGGGTTGCTCCGTGATGTTCGTGCCTGCTCTCCGGGGTTTCCGGTGGCCGCAGGCGAGGGTTTTCGATTTTCCTTTCCGACGCCAACTGGGCCGGTGAAACCTGGGTGTAGGCCGCGGCCCTCTGTTAGCGGGTCTGAATAGCAAAAATCCCCGGTGCGGTTGTTTTCCGCAGGCCGGGGGAGCGTCTGGTAAAGGGTAGCCAGACGCTCAGTTAATAATTCGGTTGAAGGTTACTTGTGCGCTCACGGGTACAGAGCATACCGCATGGTCTAGGAGAGGGTCCCATGGGATGGGGGATGCAGGAGTACCATTTGATGACTTGAGGAAGGTTACTTGTTCGATAGGAGAGCGGCTCCCATTAATGACTACGCCTGGCGTCCTGCCGATTGCCTGCCGCTCAAGATCGTCCGTGCCGTTTGCTGGTCCTACGTTGACCAACGACCATCCCTAGTACAGCGGCAACGGCGATCAATGCCCACATGGTAATCAACATGCCCCAAGGAACGTTCAGAGGATAGGTGACACCGAGAGACCCCAGAATATCGCTCACGCGTCTCAGCGCAGCGAGTAACCCACACGCCGCCAATATCGCCGAAGATACTGCCACCGCACAACCAATGAATGCGAAAACACTGAGTTTAGGAGCACGGCCCATGCCCATTCTGCTCAACGAAAAAGCACTCCTGCGCTGATCTACAGAAAAGCCGATCACGCTATAGAGCAGGCCGAAGAAAGCCACGAGCGAAACGCCGCCAATCATGGAAAAAACCGAGGCCATCTGAGATGCTTGGGCTGAGCGAAGATCGTCGTCGACGAACTGTTGAATTGTCTTCCAATCTGCCTCGGGGAATGCCTCAGAAATGCGGTGTAAGCCACCGTCAGAAGTCGCGTAGGTCCGGTAATCTATTTTCGAAGCATTACTTGGCGAGAATGTCTTAGAGTCGGCGCCTATCGCCCCGCCGAGCAGGGATTCAGGATCGCTCAATGCCACGACTTTTAGTTCCAAGGTTCTACCATCGTCGTTGACGATCGGTATTGTATCTCCGAGTTTGTAGCGCTGAGCATCCGCAGCAACATGCGTACCATTGACCGATTGAAGATCGCCGGCCTTGATTGTCCCGGGTTTGAGCATATTACGAAATACTTCGGGATTGAATAGGATGACAGGAGCTTGCTTTGCCTCTTCGTCTTTAAATAACCACCCGTTGTCGTAATTATACGATGACACCTCTACATCGGGTGCCGTTCGCTTTATTTGTCCATTCGTGACTGCATCTGCTGAGACAGAAGTCATAGCAAGATATTGTCCTGCGGACGAAGAAGCAAGGGTGAGCATCGCGCTAGTTCCCCCGAGTCCCAACAACAGCGCAGATATCAGCGCAATCCCACTGATCCTTCTTGATTCAGCAGCCATAAGCCCACCGGCAGCCAAACCGACGCTACCAAAGGACTTAACGATCCTACCGACGATGTTCACGAGCAATGGAAATACGCACCACGCAGCTATAAGTGAAGTGAACATCGCGCCGAATGTGATTTCATTAACGTTTTCCATTGTGGGATTGACTCGAAGGATTGCGACGAGACCAATCACAACACCAATGAAGACAGTGACCCTAGTAACCAAGCGAACGCGGGTTACCCAGCGACTTTGTGTACTTGATGAGTTTTCGAGAGACGCTGCTCGTTTCGATGAGGTGTAAGACACCAAACTTGCGAAGATGGCTATCGATATAGTTGTCCATAATATTGCCGAGTATGACGGATGGATGCTGACGTCACTGACATCGAGCCCAGTCAGGGAAAGAATATAGCGATGAATCGCTCCAGCCCCAGGGGCGAGTACTACGGCGAAGAGCAGTGCGAGTACCGACGCAAATAGAGATATTCCAACGAATCCCAAACGCACCCGATTGCGAGAAATGCCGTACACACGTAGCGACCGGATAGTTGACGACGCGGAGGCTACGGTGAACTGAATTATGGCAGCCAGCATCAAAAGCGCAACAACAACCGAAATGGCAACAACAAGAAAACTGTATGTGGCTATTCCGTCAAGAGTGTTAATTCGCTGAACCAGATCCGTTGTTAGGTGTCCTTGGGTCTTTAGCTCATTTGCTTTTTCGGTAGAACTGATCGCAACGCTAAGCGTGCCACTTATGATTGATACCAGCGCAACAGTGATTACGGTTAGCGTGGTTGTTGAGGACCTGTGTCCACGCCAGATAAGTAGCGGTGTCATTCATCCTCCTGTCCGAAATTTTCGCCATCGGCTCGCAAGGCGCTGAGGATGTCGCCGACTGTAGGCTTATCAAGCACGTTGGATATAATTCCGTCCCGCAGTTCAAGGACGGTATCGGCTGCCGCTGCAATATAAGGATCGTGAGTAACCATCACCACAGCGACTCCCTCCTTGGCAACGTCTTTCAGAAGGTTAACTACGGTCCGCGAACTATTTTCGTCGAGAGCTCCGGTCGGCTCATCCGCGAATATGATGTCTGGGCCAACAGCTATAGCTCTTGCTACCGCAACTCGTTGGTTTTGCCCTCCGGATAGTTCGCTAGGGCGCTTCTTTTCGAACCCGCTGAGTCCGACAGCTCGAAGTGCGTCTTCGGCGGATAGACCCTTACTTTTACACTTACTTATGCGTCGCCCGAGATCAATGTTCTCTTCCGCGGTGAGGAAGTTGAGTAGGTTGTAGTCTTGAAACACCGTAGCTGTTAATTGTGCACGGAGTGCCGACCTCCGCTTGTCACTAGCCTTGAATATATTCGTATCTGAATATATGACCTCTCCGGACGTCGGTGTAACAATTCCCGACATCATGTTTAATAACGTCGACTTCCCGGACCCTGATCGTCCCATCAAGGCAGTGAATTTTCCCGCTTCGAAGGTGTAGGACACGCCTTTCACGACTGGTCCGTCGGCTTCGCGGTACATTTTTGTGACGGATCTTAGTGATATGTCCACTATATTCTGCCTTTCTAGTATTTTAGAAGTGCCCGAACAAGGTCGTATTCTCCTGTTATTTCCCGACTGTTATTTAAAAACATACAGGCTATTTCTTTCCGCCGTATCCGAAAGAAACCAGTCTGCCGTTGTATGGTTATGAACCTTTTCTTTTCGAGAGCATCCGTAACCGGATGGCAGCTGCGACTACACAGAGAATCAGGCCACTAAAGCCAAGAGATGTGTTCACTTTGTCGGCGATAGAAAGGACGATGAGAATTACTCCGGCTATTGCTAGCACGATAGATATAAGAGGGATTCTTCTTTTCTCCATCATCAGCCTTCTTCCTGCATTCCTACTTCTAAGGGGTGCAACCCGGGAGGGGGGACCCGGGGATCGGCCGTAGGATGATCCCCGAGTCATTCCAGTCGTACAGGTTGCCGGTGGCAGACAATGCTGTCAGCCCAACAGCTACCCATCCGGTGGAACAACAATTTGGGCGTTTCTGCTGGTAGGTGCAGCGTTAGCTACCGGAGTGAAGGCCATGGTGCAGGTAACCGCTGTGACAATACTGCTGCGGATTATCGAGCCGTGGTGGGACATAGTGCCCTTCCGGGTTAAGGAGCAGGAGGTTCTAGTCCGAGATTAATGTAGTATGGCAAACCTGTCTAGAGTGGCCATATAGAATTCATCGTGTGATACGACAAAATCCCTGGCCACCGAAGTGTAACCAGGGATTTCCGGGTAATACGACAGAAAAGTGTGTCCGAGCCTGGTGATTTCTGGCCTTTGATCTGGGCAAAGACGAAAAAGTATATGCTCGGCAACCATATATCCGCCCTCTTTTGACCGGACATACACGGTGTTGCACTCCATCTGTGGCATGAGGCAATGATGTCGTGGTTCCATGCCGAAGAATCGACCGCGTCATCGCCTGGTGGCGGTGCGCACGCGACACCACCAGTGACTACTGGCGGCTCATCGAGCCGGTCCCCATCCGATGGTGTGCTCTGTCCTGAGCGGATCGCCTCGAATAAAAGTGCGGGAGTATATGGTCAATTCTCGGCAATTTTTGACCATATCCCCACGCAGTTTTTGCCACCACCTCGCATATACCCTCGCAGTTTTTCGGCGTGCGGACACACTTTTGTCGTTTAACCCTTGGATATTTTTGTTGCCATACAGTTGCCAACTGGGGGATCTGGCGGGTGCT
>NZ_JAUMTY010000023.1:0-10130 GCF_030530965.1 Corynebacterium sp.
ATCAACGTTGTATCGAACCTGCTTCAAGAGTGTTTATGAGTGAGGTCGGGCTGGGCTAGGACGTGGCGGGGTCACAATATATTATCGACGCTGTGCAAATTCGTCGTCCGCAAAAATATGAGCCGACTCAAGAACCGGCTCCAGAGAGAAAGCCCATCCGAGGTGGACTTGGCATATCTCTCGGATTGATCTTTTTAGCGGTATGGGCGATTATTCGTTACACCTCGTCGAGTGTGCGGAATAAAGATCTCGGCAATTTGTTTGTGTGGCCCTTGGACTTTTCCGTTTATTACAAGGCTGTCCAGCACGTTTCCGAGGGACACAATTTGTATGGCAAGGACTATATTTTCAACTTGCCCTTTACCTACCCGCCGTTCGCGGCCGTCGCGTTCACCCCGATGACGCTGGTTGATCGCAAAACACTTGCTGTGTATTGGCAGATAGGCTCCTTGATTGTCCTTTTCGCGGTGATCATCGGGATTTTGAGACAACGTGGCTATAAATGGTCTTTTTCACTGATTATCATTTCCCTTGCCACGGTATTTGCTTCATTCAATCTCTCGGCAATTCATGGCACATTCTTTTTCGGCCAGGTCAATATTTATTTGATGGGCCTCGTTGCCCTGGACTTTCTTCGTCGCAAAACGAACTTTGGACGCGGAATAGGAACGGGCCTTGCAGCAGGTATAAAACTGACCCCCGCGTTCTCGGTACTCATTTTTATCTTCGAGCGACGCTGGAAAGCGTTGATCACCGCCGTCGTCGTTTTTGCTGCAACAATCGTAGCCGGCTGCATGATCATTCCGGACGGATCGAAGTATTGGACCCATTACATGTTCAATACAGACCGGATCGGGCCCCAAAGTAATCCGGGGGCTCAGTCGCTCCGGGGAGTGCTGTACCGGCTGCATATCGACAACCAAATGACGGTCTGGATCGAGCTATCCATCGCGATCGTCCTTGTATTCTGCATCGCAGCCTTTGGCGCGATTAAACGCGGCAATGTCGCGATGGCTCTGTGCCTGTCGGGAATAACCGCACCAATTATTGCCCCATTTTCATGGTTCCACCATTGGGTTTTCCTCGTCCCCCTAGCAGTCTTGCTTATCGACGCTATTACGCGCGGTCTCACTGCGCCGATCAGGTTGATTCAGAACAAACGTGTGCGGTGGTCTTTAGACCAGGTGGCGGGGTTGTGTGCGGTCGCTCTCGTCAGCGTGATCTACATCCCGTTTGTCAGCCAGTACAGTGTGCCGGCGTTTAAGCACCTTCAGCAGAATGAGTCCTCGGACCCAGCGATTGTCCGTGGAAGTTTTGTCTACACCGGTATCGCAATTCTCGTTGTCGTTGCCCTGTGGTACTCGGTGGTTTTGGTTATCGACGCGATCCGTGGCCGCGATGAGCAGGCGGCGTCGCCAGAAAATACGTGGTTCGGCGACGGAGCAGGCGGAAACGAAAAAGAGCCCCTGGTTATGGTGTCCCAGGGGCAAAGTGACTTCAGAGAGCATGAAGCCTGGGCCTATTACGGCCCAGATATCAAGTGATGCTCACGGATATAAGCGGTGCCTACGTCCGCGCGCTAGCGGCGAGACGATGAGAAGAACCTGCGGCCGCGAACGCCAGCGATGATCATCATGATCCCAAAAGCAGCGAGCATGATGCCCATCAGGATGGTCAGGCTGTAGAGGCTCGTCAGGGGAGCGATGATAAAGATGACGCCCAAGACGATGGACAGGATTCCGCTCCACGTCAGGTAGCTGGAGGATCCGGACATCCGCGAGATCACTCGGCCGGTGCTAAACGTCGTGAGCCCTTGAGCTAAAGCCATAAAGCCGATGGCGATCACGATGACCGCGCCAAAACTCTGCGGTGAGATTAGTGCCCCGATGCCGGCGAGCACTAAGAGTATGCCGAAGAAGGCGCCGATCCCGGGGAGGACGGGGATCGATTTGGTGGTGAGACCGAACCAGACAAGTGCTCCTCCGGCCAAAATGGAGAAGATCCCCGCGGCCCATGCAAAGACGCTAATTCCAGCATGCGGCCAGATCGCTACAACGAGGCCGACGACGGTGGCTAGTCCTCCTAACGCTGCCAGCCATCCTGATCCTTTCGAGGCAACGCCAGCTATAGGGCTTTCGCCCATTAATGACCCGAGCCCACCAAAGCCGGGATTATTTCCAAACGCGGAGGCATACCCTGAGGAAAATCCCCCGGCGCGGTCATAACCAGCTGAGGACCGGTCGTCGTTACTACCCGACGTACCGCCATCGGCTCGTCGGCCATCGGCACCGTAAACAGCGTCGGGCTCGAAAGGATCGTCGGGAGTTCCCTTTCCTTTCTTGTTGTCATCGCCGGGTGTTGATGAATTATTAGTCATGATTCTCCATTTCCGTATTACTGTTGTTCCTATTTTTATTATTACCGTGTCCGCGAATTCCTGTAAGGAAGGTAATTAATCGGCGGACTCCATCGGGTGATAAGCACCGACGAGGTGGGTATCGACGATTCCCAATGCTTCCATAAGTGCAAACATGGTGGTCGGTCCGACGAAAGAAAAACCCTCCTTCTTCAACGTCTTCGCTAGTGCCGTTGATTCCGGCGTACGTGAAGGGATGTCGGATAACCGAAAAGGCCTGGGCAGTGACGTGGACGCATAAGACCAGACCACGTCGGAGAGATAAGAATTTTCTTCGTGGAGTTTAAGAGTTGCCTGTGCGTTCCTAATCGTCGCCCGAATCTTTCGCTCATTATGAATGATTGCCGGGTTTGCCATCAGCGACGCCACCGCATCGTCGTCGAAAGTAGCGACAATCTCTGGATCAAAGTTGGCGAACGCTTCCCGAAAAGCCGGCCGCTTTCGCAAGATGGTGGACCACGATAATCCGGATTGAAACGCCTCCAGGCTAAGGCGTTCGAAGACGCCCGATTCCGTTTTCACCGGCACGCCCCACTCGGTGTCGTAATACTCCATCAGCAGCGGGTCCGACGCTGCCCACGGAGGACGCGCCCGCCCGTCCTCGCCCATCACAAGGTCAGGAGAGAGACGATCCTGCGAGGTATCCCCATCGTGTAGACCAGACATACTTCGAGTGTGGCATATCTTGGGGTTGTTGTGCTTTAGTAGCGGCTCCGTCTCGTGACGGGCGTCTTCCTCGGAGGAGGGATTACCGCCAGTCGGTTCCCTGTTCCTTAAGGAATGCTGCACATTGTTCCGCGTTTGCTTTCAAGCGCGGATCCCAGTCGAGGTAAGCCTTGGTCTCGCGGGCGATGAGCCCGGACAGCACGAGGAGACCGATCAAGTTAGGAATGGCCATCAGACCGTTCGCGAGGTCGGCGAAGGTCCACACCGTGCTCAGCTCTGTCGTCGCACCGACGAACACAACGGCGGTGAACACCATCCGGTAGGGGAGGGATCCCCAGCGCCCGAATGCCCGCTGCGCGCATCGTTCGCCGTAGTAGGACCACCCCAAGATCGTGGAAAAAGCGAAGAACACGATGGACAACGACACGATTGTCCCACCCCATTGGCCGGGCAGCGCGGTCGAGAACGCGTCAGCTGTCATGGTGCCAGCAGCGTCTTCACCATGGTCCCACACCCCCGTGGTGATGACGACGAGCCCGGTGAACGTCACCACGATGATCGTGTCGATAAAGGTCTGAGTCATAGACACGAGGCCCTGTCGCACCGGGTGAGTCGTTTTCGCAGCTCCAGCGGCGATAGCTGCAGAACCCATACCGGATTCGTTAGAGAAGATACCTCGCGCAACACCCATCTGAATCGCGATGATGATCGACGATCCAGCGAATCCGCCGACCGCAGCGGTACCCGTGAATGCGTCGGTAAAAATGAGGCTGAGTGCGTGAGGAATCTGGTCAGCTTTCATAGCTAGGACCACCGTGCCGCCGACGATGTACACCAGGATCATCAGTGGAACGAAGCCGGATGTGATTTTCCCGATCGCCTGGATCCCGCCGAGCAATACCGCGCCGACCAGGATAAACATGAAGATTCCCGACACCCACGGGTCAATCTGGAACGAGTCCTCAAGCCCTGTCGCAATAGCGTTGGCCTGGGTCAAATTGCCGATACCGAAGCTGGCGATAATCGCGGCGATGGTGAAGAACCACCCCAAGAATGCGCCGAAACCGTTGGGGATTCCTTTGGTGAGATAGCGCATCGGACCACCGGACATCGTGCCCTGGCTGTCGGTTTCGCGGAACCGCACACCGAGGAAGGCTTCGGAATACTTCGAGGCCATCCCCACGAGGCCGGTGATCCACATCCACACCAACGCGCCGGGACCACCCACAGAAATAGCCGTCGCAACACCAACAATATTGCCGACGCCCACCGTCGCCGCGAGGGCCGTCGTCAATGCTTGGTACTGCGTGATGTCGCCTTCTCCGCCATCGTCTTCGCGGTCGAGAAGCCCGAGCCGTAAGGCCGAGAAAATTTTGCGGAACTGTACGGCTCGTAGGCGGTAGGTGAGCCATAGGCCGGTCCCCAGCAGCAGGGGGATGAGGACGAATGGGCCCCATACGACGGAGTCAACGTCGGAAAGCCAGGAGGAGAAGGAATCCATGGATAAAAAGATACAGATTGGCTGTGAGAAAACTTATTAAATCCTCGGAAAATGTGAAGAATTAACATAGTTGTAGCATCACGACACGTCAGCGACATGGTTGTTACCAGGCTCAATCAAAAAAGATGAGTGCCGACGAGAAAAACGTCGGGGAAGAACAGCCAGGAGCGGGTTACCGTGGTGATGCGCGTGAGGCTATGCTAGAGCTCCATTGCGAGGTGCCCGGAAACGGATGTGCCGTTCACAGGAAAGATGGAAGTACATGGATACGGTGGTGCAGAGCGGAAACGCGGGCTCACAAGGCGGCCATAAGTCTCTCATTCTCGATATCATCAGCTTGATTACTCGGCTGTCTATGGCCGCAGTCTGGATTATCAGCGGAATTTCTAAACTGCGTGATTCACTGCAAACTCAGCAAGCAATCAATGCTTATGAAATTCTTCCGAGAGATGTCATTTCACCACTCGCGGCAGGGCTGCCGGTGTTCGAAATCGCGCTGGGTGTGCTGTTGCTACTCGGGATTTTCCTGCGCCCAGCTGCGGTGATCTCCATCGGTCTGTTGGCTGTATTTATTATCGCGATCATTTCCGCGTGGGCCCGGGGGCTCAGCATTGATTGCGGATGTTTCGGCGGTGGTGGAGCGAATCCCAACGCGGGACCCTCCACCTATCTGACCGAGATAGGACGCGACCTTGGGTTTATAGTACTTTCGGGATGGACCGTGTGGCGGCCGTTTAAGAGGTTCGCATTGCATCCGTAGTTTTTACTGCGTAGTTCCAAAAGATGGCACCGGTGGGTTCCATCTATGAAAGGAATCCGTAAACTAGGTAAAGCTATGGGCGCGATGCTGGTTCGCGTCACCATGTGAAAAGTAAACTGCGAGGACTTCATTGAGTAGTAACAAGATTAAAGCGCCAAATGAGAAGAATAACGGTTTTATCTGGGCGATTGCCGTCATCGTTATTATTATCGCCGTGGTGATTGGCTTTGTCATTATTAATGACAAGAACAACAGCTCGTCCTCAAGTGACGCCGCCAAAGACCAAGCCGACGTCACCGCAGAGTTCAATCTCGACGGCTCAACAGCGAACTTCAAGAGCAGCGACGCTAAATCAGACGTTCCCACCGTCGACCTGTACGACGACTTAACGTGCCCCCACTGTGCTGACCTGGAGTCGAGCACTGGACAGTCTCTTCTCGACGCTGTTAACCAGGGGAAACTAAACCTGAACATCCGCACGATGAACTTCCTGGATAAAGGACAGAACGGGAAGCTTGATGAGCAGGGTCCAGCAACCAAGGCCTTGGCAGCGCTGTATGCGGTGGCCAAGTCGGGTGACGGAAAGCTGTATTGGAACTACCGAGCCAGCCTGTTTGAAAACCAGCAGAAAGTTTACGGCTCGTGGGGCTATGACAACTTTGCAGACCTTGCCAAGGATATGGGCGCATCCAAGGGTGTCGTGAAAGACATCAAGGACGCGAAATACCACAAGGACGCCCTGAAAATGGCCGAGGACAATGAAAAGAAGCTAACCAAGGAGGGCGATGGGCAGGTTTCTAGCCCGCGCGTCTTCGTCAATGGTAAAGAACTCAAGTTGCAGTCCTCTGACCAGCACGCCTTCGAGGATTGGGTGCCTCAGGCTGAAACAGGCAAGGTCGAATAAGCGTCGAATAACCGGTATTCGCTGAGTTCTTAGGGGACTTTCGGTTAATTTCCGCCCCCCGTTTCAGACGCACCATTAAGGGAGCCAGTCAAAAAAGAGACTGGTTCCCTTTTTCTATGCCCCCGGTGGTCTTGGTGGTGTCCGCTGTGGCGGATACATATACCGCTTTGGCGCAATACACAACACGGTCGCGAAAGCCCCCACGTGGGGATACGAGGGTGCAGCTTTCGTCGAAAAGGGGGAAACTAGGGAATGAAAGTTTGTATTGTCGCCAATTATCAGCGCTGTCTTATCTCTGAGGAGGCCCATCATGGCACACCCCCGCGCCGGCCAGCTAGCTCAGCCCGAGGATCTTATTGACCTCGCCGAACTCGTCACTGCGTATTACACGAAACATCCGGATCCGGAAAACATCGATCAGCAGGTCGTTTTTGGCACGTCGGGGCACCGGGGGTCATCGCTGGACACCGCCTTTAACGAGGATCACATTCTCGCGACGACGCAAGCCATCGTCGATTACCGCAAAAAGGAAGGCATCGACGGCCCGCTTTTCGTCGGCCGCGATACGCATGGCTTGTCAGAGCCAGCGATGATTTCTGCCCTGGAGGTCCTCGTCGGCAATAAAGTGACGACGCTTGCGGATTCGGCGGGGAAGTACACGCCGACGCCTGCCGTGTCGCACGCGATTTTGACGCATGAGCACCCGAAGGCCGATGGCATTGTGATTACGCCGTCCCACAATCCGCCGCGGGACGGGGGTTTTAAATACAATCCGCCGACGGGTGGTCCTGCCGGGACGGATGCGACGGGGTGGATCGCGGATCGTGCCAATGAGTACATTGCGCAGGGGCTCAAGGGGGTCACGCGCACCCCTGTCAGCGGTGTGACGGATTGGGGGGACTACCTCAAGCCTTTCGATTTCATGTCGGATTACATTGATGACCTTCCGTCGATCGTGAATCTCGATGCGATTCGCGACGCGGGAGTTCGCATTGGTGCTGACCCGATGGGTGGCGCATCGGTGGATTACTGGGGTGCGATTGCGGATAAGCATCGGCTGGATCTCACTGTGGTTAATCCGCTGGTCGACGCGACATGGCGCTTCATGACCTTGGATACCGACGGTAAAATCCGCATGGATTGCTCCAGCCCGAACTCGATGGCGTCCTTGGTGCATAATCGCGATAAGTACGACATCGCGACGGGTAACGATGCCGATTCTGACCGCCACGGCATCGTCACGCCCGACGCTGGCCTCATGAATCCGAACCACTATCTGGCCGTCGCCATTGATTACCTCTTCGCGCATCGCCCGGAATGGGCGGACTCGACGGCCGTCGGGAAGACGGTGGTGTCGTCGTCGATGATTGACCGTGTCGTCGAGAAACTCGGCCGTAAGCTTGTTGAAGTTCCTGTTGGGTTTAAGTGGTTTGTCCCGGGGCTGATTTCAGGCGAGATTGGCTTTGGTGGGGAAGAGTCGGCCGGGGCTTCATTCCTTCGTTTCGACGGAACCGTGTGGTCGACGGATAAGGACGGGCTGATCCTCAACCTGCTGGCCAGCGAGATTAAAGCGGTCACGGGGAAGACGCCGTCCGAGCGGTATGCGGAATTGGCGGAGGAGTTCGGTGCTCCGGCCTATGCGCGTACCGACGCTGAGGCCAACCGTGAGCAGAAGGATCGGCTGAAGAAGTTGTCTCCGTCGGACGTTACCGCGACGACCCTGGCGGGGGAGGAGATCACGAACAAGTTGACCGAAGCGCCTGGTAACAATGCGGCGATTGGTGGTCTGAAAGTCGTGACCGAGAACGCGTGGTTCGCTGCTCGGCCCTCGGGCACCGAGGATAAATACAAGATTTATGCGGAGTCTTTTAAGGGCGACGACCACTTGGCTGAAGTTCAGCGCGAGGCGCAGCAGCTCGTTGAAGACGTGCTAGGCAAGTAAAATCCTGGGCACATACGACAAATTCCCTGGTCATCGCTGACCAGGGAATTTTTTGTGGAGCTAACGGGACTCGAACCCGTGACCCCCACACTGCCAGTGTGGTGCGCTACCAGCTGCGCCATAGCCCCTTAGACCACGATTAATTTACTCATCGGGAAGATATTAGACAAATCACCAGGTGGGTACGTTGATTTCGTCGGTAGATCGTTGCCACACAGTTGCCAACGAGCAGGCACAGCGTCGGCGTGAGTGCGCAATTTTTTATCGGTCTGGGTCCTCCTTTTCCGCGTACACTGTGTGTGTAAGTAAGTGTCCACTCACTTGGTGTGTCGTTCTGGTCACTTACCCCCCGATATCGATGTCATGCTGCTTCGAATGAGTGGGGAAGCAGCGTTACGGAAGGATTCATGATGCAGAAGGTCGCATTCATCACTGGCGCTGGTCAGGGTATTGGTGAGGCTATCGCAAAGCGCTTGGCCAACGATGGTTTCGCCATCGCAGTCGCGGACTTTAACAATGACACCGCGGAAAAAGTCGCCAAGGACATTTCGGCCCAGGATGGTGGCAAGGCTGTCGCTGTGCACGTCGATGCGTCGGATCGCGATTCCGTCTTTTCCGCTGTCGACGAGACCGTCGAGAAACTGGGGCGTCTGGACGTCGTCGTTAATAATGCTGGTCTTGGCCCGACGACCCCGCTGGAGGACATCACCCCCGAGCTGTACCACAAGGTTTTCGACGTCAACGTGGGCGGAACCCTGTGGGGAATCCAGGCCGCGATGAAGTACATGAAGGAGACCGGCGGGAAGATCATTAACGCGTCGTCGCAGGCAGGCCAGGTGGGCAACCCAGAATTGGCTGTTTACGGCGCGACGAAGTTCGCTATTCGGGGTATTACACAGACGGCTGCTCGTGATCTTGCGAAGTATGGGATCACGGTGAACGCGTACTGCCCGGGCATTGTGGATACGCCGATGATGCGTGGCATTGCTCAGGAAGTTGCTGATAATGCGGGCAAGCCATTCGAGTGGGGCATGGAGCAGTTCGCGCAGAACATTACCTTGGGCCGTTTGTCGAAGCCCGAGGATGTGGCCGCGTGTGTGTCCTATCTTGCCGGCCCGGATTCGGATTACATGACCGGGCAAGCGCTCCTGATTGATGGTGGCATGGTCTTCAACTAGGGCTGCTAGCTGCAGTTTTTGCCAGTCAGTGGGGTGTGGGAATACTTTTCATGATGTTTTGTTGATATGTCATGTAAACGGTTTTACCCATTATCGAGGGAAGGATTGAACGATGCAGTTCGGACTATTCACAGTTAGCGACATCACGACGGATCCCACCACCGGAAAGGCGCCCACCGAGCATGAGCGCATCCTGGCGTGGGACGCGATGGCCAAGAAAGCGGAAGAAGTTGGCTTAGATGTCTTCGCTATCGGCGAGCATCACAACCCACCGTTCTTCTCCTCGAGCCCCACGACGGCACTGGCACACCTCGCGGCCAAATACCCGAAACTCCTGTATTCAACGTCGACGACGTTGATCACCACGAACGACCCCGTGAAGATCGCTGAAGACTACGCCATGCTGCAGCACCTCACCGACGGCAACATCGATCTCATGATGGGCCGCGGTAACACCGGTGCGGTGTACCCGTGGTTCGGAAAAGATATCCGCAAGGGAATTCCGCTGGCCATCGAGAACTATCACCTGCTGCGTCGGTTGTGGCGTGAAGACGTGGTGAACTGGAAGGGCGAGTTCCGTACCTCGCTCCAAAGCTTCACGAGCACCCCGCGGCCGCTGGACGATACCCCGCCATTTGTGTGGCACGGTTCCATCCGCTCGCCGGAAATCGCAGAACAGGCTGCCTATTATGGCGACGGTTTCTTCCACAACAACATTTTCTGGAATATCGAGCACACCCAGCAGATGGTGAAGCTCTACCGC
>NZ_JAUMTY010000023.1:10230-12399 GCF_030530965.1 Corynebacterium sp.
TGAAGAAAATAGTTAAGCTACCGTGCATTCTTAGCTAGCTATTAATACATCGGCGAATCAGAAAGGCGTAACGGAAAATGAAGAAAGTTGTGGTCATCAACGCAGGGCTGGGAACGCCCTCGAGCACCAAGATGCTCATTGATTCCATCACTGGGGCTTTAGAGTCTCAGGTGTCCAAGCGTGGCGACGCAGTCGAAATTGAGACCATTAACTTGCGGAACCTTGCTAACGAACTAGCCACAGTGATGACGACCGGTATGGCCGGTGAGAAACTCACACAAGCGAAGAAAACGCTCTCCGCTGCCGACGGCGTCATCGCCGCCTCCCCAGTATTTACCTCGAGCTACACCGGGCTATTCAAGATGTTCATGGATTCCCTGGACACCAATGCTCTTAACGGCATGCCGGTGCTGATCGCGGCGACAGCGGGTACTCCTCGCCATGCCCTCATGCTCGATTACGCGATGCGCCCGCTGTTCACATACTTGCGCGCTACGGTCATGCCTACGGGTGTCTTCGCAGCTACCGAGGATTTCGGCCAAGAGACTGACCTCACGCGCCGGGCCAATCGTGCGGCGTCGGAGCTTGCTGGTTATCTCTTGGCGACGACGGGAGCTGTGGAAGGATTCGGCCCCGACCTGACGGAGTCGGCACCCGAGCGCAAGGACGGTGTCAACGTTTCTCACTCCCGCGACTTTGAGGATCTTTTGCGCGGTCACGAGGGGTAACCGCTGGTGAGGGGCGCCGGGAGAATAAACCCCCGGCGAGCTAGAGTTCCTCAGTCGCGTTCACAGCGATGTCATCCTCGCCCGGCTTTGACGGGGCGGGGATTTCTTGTGCTTCATCAGCGCTAATTCGGCGTTCCCGCGTCCGAGGCTCCAGGGAGACCGGACGCCCGGTCTCCAGCGATTCCTTCACTGCTTCACACACGCGTATATCCAGCAGGCCCTCCTCGCCGTCCGGCTCGGGCTGCTTATTCTCGCGGACGCACGTGAGGAAATAGCGGGTTTCACCAGCGAATTGATCCTTAGCGTCGTAGTGCCATTCCTCGGTGGTATCAGTACCGCTGCCTTCTTCGTCGGCAAGCGACACAGTCGCGTGAAGGTCGGAGCCTTCACCCCACATATACGACGACGGGGACACGACCGTTCCTTTTGATGCTGCCAGCGTGAAGCCCTCGGCCGAGGACGTCGAGTAGCTCGCCGTAAATTGGGCAGTCCGTCCGCTGTCGAATCCAAGAGAAACGCTGACCGTGGGGGTGGTGTCCAAGCCAGTGCCCTCGTGATGGCCGCCGATCGCGTAAACGGTCGTCGGTTCTTCTTCATACAGATTGCGAACCATATTGAGCGCGTAGACCCCGAGATCGGGAACCGGGCCACCCCAGAATCCGTGGTTGGCGCGGTGATTCTCCGGGTTAATCGTGTGGCTGAACTGCGACGTGAAGTAACGCGCATCGCCGAGTTTGCCAGAGCGAACAAGCTCGACCAGGTCAATCATGAACGGGTCGGTGTGCATCCGATAGGCGAGCATGAGCGTCGTGCCCGTCTCGTTGGCCGCGTCGATCATAGCCTGACAATCATCGACCGACGGAGCCATTGGCTTTTCGCACAACACGGGAATCCCGGCGTGAAGTGCAGGAATGGTGAATTCGCGATGGCGATCGACCGGCGTCGCAACATAGACAGCGTCGATATCGCCGGAGCCGAGGAGTTCCTGGTATTGGTCATAGGAATAGCCAGAGACGTCATAACGCTCGGCCTTCTCGGGATCCGACGTAACGACGGCGGCTAGCTGCGCTTCCGGTAACTGTGCGAGTCCTGGAAGGAAGGCTTGCTGAGCGATCTGCCCGAGCCCGACGACGGCGAAGCGGTAGGGGTGGTCGGGTGATCCGGGTTTATTCGATGATGTGTTTTCCAATGTGTTATTCGACATAGACGCCAGGGTAGGTCTGAATCCTCGATCGCGTCGAGTGTGAGTGCTCGGGAGCTGGGGTGTGCGGGAGCAGCGAGTCTGCAAGCAGTGTGAAGTCCGCGATATTAAATGAGAAATTATTATGCGTATTTAAAAAATTAGGCTAATCTACACACATCTCCCTTTTTGTTCAAGGTTAAACTGCACATAGGTGGCGCCCCTCATGTCCTCCAAACCCCTGGGCCCAGATCAGTCCAG
>NZ_JAUMTY010000023.1:12499-35922 GCF_030530965.1 Corynebacterium sp.
CATAAGGTCATCAAGAAGTCGCCGGTCCCGTCGAGTGCGAAGAAATCGAAAGATGCTTCCGGGAAAAATTCGCACGATAAGAATAAGAATGACAAGGGATCCACTGGCGGAGCCCTGGGCGCTCCCACCGAGGGGAAGAAAGCGTCGTCGTCGGGCGGAAACTCGGATTCGAGTTCGGGGTCTGGATCGAATGGCAATGATAGTGGGTCGGACTCCGATTCATCTCAGAACGGGCAGGATGAGTCTGATGCCGGGGATAATGATGCCGACGATAGCGGCGTGTCGGACTCGGATTCCGGAAACCGCAGGTGGACGCCGTCGTCACCCTTGCCAGCTAACTACACGGTGACGGATCCCAATCCTTCGCTCGACGAACTCAATGGGATTGTGTACTTCCTGACTGCCACGGATGCCTCGGACGAAGCCAAGAAAGCGAATATTGAGGCACCCGATGCTGTGGTCGTTCCAAAGACTGTCTCGAGGATTGGTCTATTCCGCGCGCCACGTGGCGGGAGCCGGTTGACAGGACCCATGGAGCGAAACGGCGACACCATTACTGTTCAGCTTCACTCTTTCTCTGCGGGGATTCCCGACATTTCAATGCCTATCAACTTTGTCTACAAAGACGGGAATTGGCGGTTGGCTAGTTCATCAATGTGTCAGGGTGTAAAAACCGTTGGTCTCCCCATTTATTGCAACGCTTAGGGAAAACGCTGAGGTAATCGGCGTGATAAGTGTTCAGAAAAGGTCAGCGTCGTGATTCTGCTGGATAACATTCGTTATGAAGTCGGCCCAGGTAGCCGTCGGCTATTGTCTGGAACTGCGAGTAGTAAACGCCGTGGATCAGGCGCACATCGCGGGTCGAGTCAGGGCCGGAACGAAGCTACACGAGGTAGGCGGCCCGACTTCGCATTGTCGGATGTGTCACTGCGTTTCGATAATTCCACGATTACGTACCTCGTCGGCCTCAATGGTGTGGGCAAGTCGACGCTGCTAAAAATTATGGCTGGCATCGTACCGGTCGCGTCGGGAGTGGTCAGCGTGGATGGCGCTGACCCGCGGAAATGGGACGGGCCCGGCCGCTCATTGGGAGTGTTCCTGGATACAACGGCGAGCGAAATGAAGCAGTCGGGACGCCATCATTTGCATTGGGTAGCGTCGGCAAAAAGGCTGTCTTGGGATGAAGCCGACGACATGATTGTGCGGGTTGGGCTTGGGGCCGTGGCGGATAGGCCAGTGCGCAGTTATTCGCTCGGTATGCGGCAGCGGTTGGGCGTTGCGACTGCGCTGCTCGGGTGGCCACGGAACATCATTATGGACGAGCCGATGAATGGCTTGGACCTGGCGGGCATGTTGTGGTTGCGGTCCTTGATGCGGGATCTGGCCGAGCGCGGTCACTGCGTTGTGGTGGCCTCCCACCATTTCGCGGATGTGGAGCGGACTGCGGATCGGGTTGTTTTGCTTGAAGGCGGGACGATTGTGTCGCAAGGTTCGGTACGCGATGTGGTCGGGACTCATGCTTCGTTGGAAGAAGCTTTTATCGACGCGATTCCCCGCGCGCTCAATCACGCGGTCGCTGTTGGCCACAACGGCGCGGTGCCGGTTGGGCGCAACGGCGTGATGCCCGTCGACCACCATAATGTCGGGAGGAGTGGCCATGCCCGGTAGTTCTGACAGCGCTCAGATGAACAGTGTCGCGCGTAAGTCGGGACCGTTTCCTTGGCGAGCGTTCTATTCCGCATGGACCTCGGAGTGGGTGCGGCTAAGCGGCTGGCGAGGACCTTTCATACGCGTCCTCGTGCCATTGGGCATCATTCTGCCCCTGGTGGTGACACTGGTCATCGGCGGTGTAGCGGAATCGCTGCACGGTAACGGCGGCTTGATCCAGGTTCGCGAAGTATCGACGACGAACGCGAACTATTGGGTGATCTACCTGGGAATCACCATGTATGCCGTCGTCGCGACCTACGCCCAAGCCTCCTCGATGCGAGGGCCCGTTGGCGAGCTGGACTCCGTGCTGCACCCACGACCAGTCCCGTCGATCATCGCGCGTTGGCTAGTCGTGTCGGTCGCTTCGGCCATCGGATCGTTTTTCTCCGTCCTCATGGTGATGGTTGCCCTGCCGGCGTTATACCCGCAGGTGTACGGGTCTGTGTCCGCCTCAAGCGTCGAGGGTGTGCGGTTCTTGTGGGCGACGCCGCTCTATGCGGTCGCGGCGTGCGGGATCGGTGTGGGAATCGGCGCGCTCGTTGCGGTCCCCGCGGCCGCGATTACCGTGATCACGGTGTGGTCGCTATTGATCGAGAACGCCATCGTGTTCGTCCCTCACGGGGGTGAACTTGTGGGGTGGATGCCGTTTCTGAACGGAATTTATGGCACAGGTCAGGAGATAGCTCTTGAGCCGCCGTGGAGCAATAACGGCTCGTTGCTCTACGTCATGGGATGGGCTGCAGTGATTATGCTTTTGGGCATCTGCTCAGCGGTTAGACGGTCGCGTCGGCCCCGCTAATCGACCCGTAACGTGCACCATGACTAGGGGGTTCGTCGTGTCGCGTTGGCACCCGAAAGGGGGATTTCGCTGTGACGAACGTGTTTTTAGAGCAGAATAGACACATGAGCGACGAGAACATCATCACTGAACTGTCCGACGAGGAGGTCTTCGACTTCCTCTCTTCTGTCAAGCTAGGGCGCCTGGTTGTCAGGTCCGGTGAGGACATTGACATTTATCCGGTCAATTACGTCGTTGATCCCGGCGACGGCGACCGCCCGAAGTCCATCCTTTTCCGCACGTCAGAGGGGTCAAAGCTGGTCTCTCTGACCGTCAACGATAAGGTCCTTTTCGAGGTTGACTCTTTCGACGAGTCCGATGCCACATCGGTCGTCATCCGCGGTCGCGCACATCGCCTGACCAGCACCGCAGAGATCAACGAAGCAGACAAACTTGAGCTCAAGCCGTGGCTTCCCACGCTGAAATACAACTATGTGCGGGTCGTCCCAGACTCCGTGTCAGGCCGTCATTTCAAACTTGGCGACGAACCTGACCGGTACATGAGCACGAAGTACTAGCACAGATTATTGCTTCCACCACGTGTCGGTAGGAGCGACCGGCATGCTGCGCTTATGGCGGCTCACCGTGTAGAGATGCTCGATGCGATCAATGGCCTCCTGCGGCAGCCCGTCGACGCCTTCGAGGTAATCATCGATCTGTGAGTAGGTCACGCCGAGTGCGTCTTCATCGGGGAGCGCAGGGCGGTTGTCTTCCAGGTCCGCCGTGGGAACCTTGCTCCACGTGCTGGGGGGCGCGCCGAGTTCCTGAAGCAGCGCTGCACCCTGCCGCTTTGTCAGGCCCGAGAGGGGGAGAATATCCGCGCCACCGTCGCCGTACTTGGTATAAAAACCGGTCACGGCTTCTGCAGCATGGTCAGTGCCGACGACGAGGAGGCCAAGCTGCCCGGCCGCCGCATATTGGGCAACCATGCGGATGCGTGCTTTGACATTTCCCCGGTTGAAATCGGTGAGACAGTGAATTCCTAGCGACGCCGATACCGTCTTTGTTAACGCTTGGGTTGCATCTTTGATATTGATGGCGACGGTCCGATCGGGCTCGATGAAGTTCAGAGCGCGCTGGGCGTCGTCCTCGTCTGCTTGTTCACCGTAGGGGAGCCGCACCGCGTGGAAACGTACCTTGGTTCCTTCTTGCTCGCGGACACGCTCGACGGCGAGTTGGGCCAGGCGGCCAGCTAGCGTCGAATCCTGGCCTCCCGAAATGCCCAGGATAAAGCCCTTAGCCTGTGTCGAGATCAGGTACTCGGCCAGGAATGAAACTCGTCGTTCGATTTCTTCCTGTGGATCAATGGTGGACTGGACGCCAAGGGAGCGTCGTATGTCGTCGCGAAGATCGCTTGTCATTCCACCATGGTAAAACGGTTGGGCTGCTGATGTACACCGGTGTCGGTAAATCACGTACACCGGTGTGGGGTAGGTGAGGGATTGGGCATAAAGTTTTGGATTTCGGCCTGGTCGCGGTACCATAGCGGTTCGTGTCATAGTCATGTGGGTGAACTGCGATGATTTCGCAGGGATGATCCGCACCAGACTGTGTTGTGTAGTGGCCGATCACCACAGGTGGTTGGCTTTTACTAGCCCAGCCGACGAAGAAAGGAGCGCCCGATGAAGGTCCGTAAGTCCCTTCGGTCGCTGAAGAACAAGCCGGGCGCTCAGGTTGTGCGCCGTCACGGCAAAGTTTTTGTGATCAACAAGAAGGATCCTCGTTTCAAGGCCCGCCAGGGTTAATTGACTCAGTGGCCGTAGCTGGCAGTCAGCAAGTGCTGTATAGAAGCCGACGGTCGACATTGAGCTGAGCGCTGAAGTAACGCCGAACCGGCAGCTTTCCATTAGGAAGGTTGCCGGTTTTTGCGTTTCGTTGGCAGGGTGGTGGGTGGACGTTCTGGTTCATGGGCGAAGTATCACGTTCATGGACAAGCTCGTGTGGTTCACGGATGATGAACATCTACGTAGCAAAACTGATGCTTAAATCGGGCTGGCATACATGTAGTGATTCGTAATAGTGACGACCTTGGAATTTCGTCTTTGTAATTACTACATGTAGTGGTGATGGGCCGATCAAAATTCTATCTATTGTGTTTTTGCCGTCGGTGGGATAGAGTTAATTCCCGTTGCACGGGCCGAACAAAGGGTGAGGATCCGCCGGATAACCACCTCGTTCTCGCGGTAAAAGTGCCCGTCGATAAACAATTGCCGCAGCAAAAGTAGTGCATCAACAGAGGGAGAATTTTCTATGGCCGTCACCGTCTACACCAAGCCCGCCTGTGTTCAGTGCACTGCTACAAAGAAGGCTCTCGATCGTGCGGGCGTGGACTACGAAACTGTCGATATCACCATGGACAGCGACGCTCGCGACTACGTGATGGCTCTGGGATACCTGCAGGCCCCTGTCGTTGTCGCTCAGGATGAGCACTGGTCGGGGTTCCGTCCGGATCGCATTAAGAGCCTGGTCACCTCCGCTGCATAAGGCGCCGCAGCACACGTCGTCGCCGTTCGACGAGGACTCGCGTGGCGCGAAATCTTATCTTTTGGTTGTTCTGCAGAGTTAATAGGCGGTTCCCTGCAATGCGTGGCCCCGCCTCATTTTCATTTTTCTTTCCGTTTTAACAGTTCGTTTTAACAGTTTCAGTCACCAGAAAAGATGAAAAATAATCATGTACCTCGTCTATTTCTCTTCGGCGACGAATAACACGCAGCGGTTCGTCGATAAGTTGGGTATGCGGGCAGACCGGATACCGCTTCGACGTACCGAACCTGACCTGATCGTCGGCGAGCCATATGTCTTGATTTGCCCAACATATGGCGGTGGGGCATCGATAAGCCGGCAAGAAACGAGGCCTGTGCCCACCCAGGTGATTCATTTCCTGAACAACGAGCAAAACCGCAGCTTGATTCGGGGTGTTATCGCATCGGGTAACACCAACTTTGGCCCAGATTATGGGGTCGCGGGCGATATTATCGCAGAAAAGTGTCACGTTCCTTATCTCTATCGGTTCGAATTGATGGGGACCCAGGAGGACGTGGCCATCGTGAAACAGGGCCTTGCTGCATTTGAGGCCAATGGAATGAGACGACACGCAGCATAAGTAATGCGAACCGCCTGTATGAACTCTCATCACAGACCGAACATCAATCACGAAACGTCAGTACAGAAGTTCCCCCTCAACTATTAGGAGATTCTAGGTGTCAGATCTCGGCAAAACAGTAGCAGAACCTGTTCGGTCTACAGAGCAGTTAGATTTCCATGCTCTGAATGCCATGCTTAACCTCTATGACGAGAATGGCAAGATTCAGTTCGATAAAGACCGCGAAGCGGCTAATCAATTTTTCCTTCAGCATGTTAATCAGAACACGGTGTTCTTCCATGATCTGGAAGAAAAATTTGATTACTTGATCAAGAACAACTATTACAACGGTGACGTTGTCGAGAAATATGAATTTTCCGACATCAAAGATCTGTTCAAGCAAGCCTATAGCTATAAGTTTCGCTTCAAGACGTTCTTAGGCGCATACAAGTATTACACCTCATACACGTTGCGCACTTTTGATGGAAACCGTTACTTAGAGCGGTATGAGGACCGAGTATGCATGGTTGCCTTGGGGCTTGCTGACGGTGATATTTCGCTAGCACGTCGGCTCGTCGACGAAATTATTCAGGGCCGTTTTCAGCCAGCAACCCCGACGTTCCTCAATATCGGCAAAGCTCAGCGCGGTGAACCGGTTTCGTGCTTCCTTCTTCGCATCGAAGACAATATGGAGTCGATTGGTCGCTCTATCAACTCTGCTTTGCAGCTATCTAAGCGCGGCGGGGGAGTGGCGCTCCTCCTGTCTAACCTGCGTGAACAGGGTGCTCCGATCAAGAAGATCGAGAACCAATCGTCCGGCGTCATTCCAGTAATGAAGCTCCTGGAAGATTCCTTCTCTTACGCCAACCAGTTGGGTGCGCGTCAGGGTGCCGGAGCGGTTTACTTACACGCACACCATCCGGATATTTTGCGATTCTTGGACACCAAGCGTGAAAACGCGGACGAAAAGATCCGTATTAAAACCTTGTCACTGGGTGTAGTTATCCCTGATATTACGTTTGAATTGGCGAAGCGTAATGATGATATGTACTTGTTCTCGCCGTATGACGTTGAACGAGTCTACGGGAAGCCTTTCTCGGACATCGGCATCTCTGAGCACTACGACGAGATGGTGGAAGATCCTCGCATTAAGAAATCGAAAATTAATGCGCGGCAGTTCTTCCAGACTCTGGCCGAGATTCAATTCGAGTCCGGGTATCCGTACATTATGTTTGAGGATACAGTTAATCGCGCGAATCCCATTGCTGGGCGCATTAATATGTCTAACCTCTGCTCAGAGATCCTCCAGGTCAATAGCCCGTCGGAATTTAACGCGGACCTGACCTACGAACATATCGGTGACGATATCTCGTGCAACCTCGGTTCGCTGAACATTGCGATGGTCATGGATAGCGATGACTTCGATGGAACCATCGATACCGCTATCCGTGGGTTGACTGCGGTCTCGGATCAGACGTCGATCGATTCGGTGCCATCCGTCCGGCAGGGCAACGAGCATTCCCACGCGATCGGCCTGGGCCAAATGAACCTCCACGGCTACTTAGGCCGCGAGCACATTTACTATGGCAGCGAAGAAGCGCTCGATTTCACCAACGCGTACTTCGCTGCCGTCATGGTGGCCTGCCTCAAGGCATCCAATCGCCTCGCCAAGGAACGGGGCGTGACCTTCACCGGCTTCGAGGACTCCGATTACGCATCGGGCGCCTTCTTTGATCGGTACGACCCGAAAGACTTCGCGCCGAAAACAGAGAAGGTCAAGCGCATCTTCGAGGAATCGTCGATTTCGGTAACGACGCCTGAGGAGTGGGCCCAGTTGCGGGAGGATATCCAGCAATACGGCCTCTACAACCGAAACCTTCAGGCTATTCCTCCGACGGGTTCTATTTCCTATATCAACAACTCGACATCGTCGATTCACCCGATCGCGTCGAGAATTGAAATCCGTAAAGAGGGCAAGATTGGGCGCGTGTACTATCCCGCCCCGCATATGAACAATGACAATCTTGACTATTTCAAAGATGCTTATGAAATAGGATATGAAAAGGTTATCGATACGTATGCGGTAGCGACGAAATACGTCGACCAAGGGTTGTCGCTTACCTTGTTCTTTAAAGACACCGCAACGACGCGCGATATTAACCGCGCACAGATTTATGCGTGGAAGAACGGGATTAAGACACTGTATTACATTCGTCTGCGGCAGGCAGCATTGGAAGGTACAGAGGTCGAAGGTTGCGTCTCCTGCATGCTGTAACGGCTGGGCTGTCATGGGTGGCTAGTGACGGTGATGGTGCGCGATGCGCGCTGTCACAGCCGGGCCGTAACAAGTAGGGCCGAAACAGGCATAAAAAATAGGCCCCATATCGCGATGATATGAGGCCACTGGTTACCTAACTAGCCGGCACATGCCAACTAGTTTCTCCTACTTAGTTTTAGCGCTGACCAAGCTCAGCATCGAGGCGGAGAATGCCCGCACCGTCGTCGCCAACAAGCTCAAGGCGATCGAGAATCTCGTCAACCGTGTCCTCTTCTTCGATCTGTTCGGTCAAGAAGCGGTCGATTAACTGGCGGGAATCAAGGTCACCTTCAGCATCTGCAGTTTTAGCAAGATCGCGAATCAGGCCCGATACCTTCTTCTCATGCTCAAGAGCAGCCTGGAATGCGTCCTTTGCCGACTGAATGTTGAGCTCAGGAACGGAAAGGGTGGAGATGGTCACTTGACCACCGCGAGCCAAGATGTGGTCGCTGAAAGCGTGAGCATGTCCGAATTCCTCATCGACTTGTTCGCGCATCCAGTCCCGCATGCCTACCAAGCTAAGGCGATCAAGCTCCAGCCCTAGTTGCTTGTAAACGAGTGCCGCCTGGAGTTCGGCGTTGAATTGGTCATTGAATGCTTTCTGCATTGTGTCACTGATAGCCATGCCCCGATTATATAAAACTTTTTTGTTTTGGCCAATTATTTTTGAAAAAATTTTAGGACTGAATTTTTAAGTTTAAGCAAAAGACAACCGGAATGCGGGTTTTAGGGTTCGCTACCGTCCGATTTATTCTCCACGATATTTCACTACCCTCTCTCCAGATTCACAATTTTAGAATTAAACCTACGTCTAGTTTTTAAGGAAGTGGGCGTTGTCCTATGAATCTAAAATTCGCGGCTTTGACCAAAGGGGGTTGAACAATTTTCCCGCGCAAAACTGGCACTAACGCTAAAGATTTGATTCGAGTAGTGAGAGGGGAGCCTATGTCGTCGGGTAAGGGCTAGACTTGGCCGGTACGGGACTGACGGATACTAGCAGTTGATATTTACAGTGTTGAAAGGGGCACTTTTATGAAGAAGACCAACGCAATCACACCGGTCCGATGGGGGACAAACGCAAACAACCACGATCGCCCCATCGCTGCCATCGATTGGAACACCATTCCCGATGACAAAGATCAAGAGGTGTGGGACAGGCTGACAGGGAACTTCTGGCTACCAGAGAAAGTTCCGCTCTCTAACGACATCAAGAGCTGGGGCACCCTCAACGAGCTGGAACAGCGTACCACGATGCGCGTATTCACCGGCCTCACCATGCTGGACACCATTCAGGGCACCGTCGGCGCGGTTTCTCTCATTCCCGACGCCCTCACGCCCCACGAAGAAGCTGTCTACACCAATATTGCGTTCATGGAGTCGGTCCACGCCCGCTCGTACTCGTCGATCTTCATGACGTTGTCGTCGACACCGGAAATCAACGACGCGTTCCGGTGGTCCGAGGAGAACGAGAACCTCCAGGACAAAGCCCGGATCGTTCTCGACTATTACGAGGGCGATAACCCGTTCAAGCGGAAGGTGGCGTCGACACTTCTTGAGTCCTTCCTCTTCTACTCGGGCTTCTACTTGCCGATGTACTGGTCCAGCCACGGCAAGCTCACCAACACTGCCGACGTCATTCGCCTGATTATTCGCGACGAAGCAGTCCACGGCTACTACATCGGTTATAAGTACCAGCGTGGCCAGGAGGCCCTGACGCAGTCCGAGCGCGATGGGCTGAAGGAGTACACCTTCGACCTTCTCTACGAGCTGTATGACAACGAAACGCAGTACACCGAAGACCTCTACGACGAGCTGGGGTGGACGGAGGACGTCAAGCGTTTCTTGCGCTACAACGCCAATAAGGCCCTAAACAATCTGGGGTACGAAGCGTTGTTCCCTGCCGACGAAACCCGTGTCAGCCCGGCGATCATCTCGTCTCTCAACCCCGGAGCCGACGAAAACCACGACTTCTTCTCGGGATCGGGATCCTCCTATGTAATAGGTAAGGCGGAATCGACGACCGACGAAGACTGGGATTTCTAAGGCAGCTCTAAAGTCAGCGTCGGAGATAACGCCCACAACCGGGTTGTAGTTCCCGAGGCCGACACGTCTCTTCCCCCTACTGTGTGGAAGATGGCCGAAAGGGCTGGCCTTTATGTGGTACACAGCGTTACTATATTGAACATCGTTGGTGTACTTCAGGCTATTGTCCGCCGATCTTCAGAAAACTCTCAGGCGCCCTCGTCGAGTTGTTGGACATCGCAACAACCTTTTCGACGTTGTTTGCGCTGGTGACAGCGTTCTGAGTGGTTAGGGTGGGGCGTGGTCGACGCACGCCGGCAATGACAATGACGAGGAATCTGCTTCACGTGAAGGCAAGGAGCAGCTTCCGAATTCAGGAGGAAAGTATGACTGCTGTAGCGCCTAAGGTTGACCAACCGGTCGCCCCTGCTAGGCCAAAGCCGTCAGGAACCACCCCGAAGGGGGGATTTGCCTGGCGCATGCTGACCACGACGGACCATAAGCAGCTCGGGATGATGTACATCATCACGTCGTTCTGTTTCTTCTTCCTCGGTGGTCTCATGGCCCTATTGATTCGTGCTGAGCTCTTCAGCCCGGGTCTTCAGTTCTTGTCCAACGAACAGTTCAACCAGCTGTTCACCATGCACGGCACCATCATGCTGCTGCTATACGGCACGCCTGTGGTGTGGGGCTTCGCGAACTACATCATGCCGTTGCAAATCGGCGCACCCGATGTGGCATTCCCAAGGTTGAACGCCCTGGGTTTCTGGCTCACACTCGGTGGCGGCATTCTGATGCTGTCGGGCTTCTTTACCCCTGGTGGAGCCGCTGACTTCGGCTGGACCATTTACTCGCCGCTGTCCGACGCTCTTCACTCGCCGGGTATCGGTTCCGACATGTGGATCGTCGGCGTTGGTGCTGGTGGTGTCGGAACTATCGCGTCGGCTATCAACATGATCACGACGATCGTGTGCCTGCGTGCCCCTGGTATGACGATGTTCCGCCTGCCGATCTTCACCTGGAACATCCTGGTTACGTCGATCATCGTTCTGTTGATCTTCCCGATGCTGACCGCAGCTGCCCTTGGCGTGCTGTACGACCGTAAACTCGGTGCACACATTTATGACCCCGCCAACGGTGGCGCAATTCTGTGGCAGCACCTGTTCTGGTTCTTCGGTCACCCTGAGGTTTACGTCTTGGCCCTTCCGTTCTTCGGTATCGTGTCCGAGATCGTTCCGGTCTTCTCCCGTAAGCCAATGTTCGGTTACGCCGGGCTGGTGTTCGCGACGCTGTCGATCGCTGCTTTGTCGGTTGCTGTGTGGGCTCACCACATGTTCGTCACCGGCGCTATCCTGCTCCCGTTCTTCTCATTCATGACGTACCTGATCTCGGTGCCGACCGGTGTGAAGTTCTTCAACTGGGTGGGAACGATGTGGCGCGGTCACATCACCTTTGAGACCCCGATGCTCTGGACCATGGGCTTCCTGGTGACATTCCTCTTCGGTGGTCTGACCGGTATTATGCTGGCTTCACCGCCGCTGGACTTCCACGTGTCGGATACCTACTTCGTGGTCGCTCACTTCCACTACACCCTGTTCGGTACCATCGTGTTCGCCTCCTGTGCAGGCGTCTACTACTGGTTCCCGAAGATGACGGGACGTATGTTGGACGAGCGTCTGGGCAAGATCCACTTCTGGATGACAGTCATCGGATTCAACGGAACGTTCTTGGTTCAGCACTGGCTCGGTGACGAAGGTATGCCACGTCGTTACGCTGACTACCTCCCGACCGACGGATTCACCGGTTTGAACCAGTTCTCCACGATCTTCTCCTTCATTCTTGGTATCGGATTCCTGCCGTTCATCTGGAACGTGTTCAAGTCGTTCCGCTACGGCGAGATCGTGACTGTTGACGATCCGTGGGGTTACGGAAACTCCCTCGAGTGGGCAACATCCTGCCCGCCCCCGACCCACAACTTCACCTCGCTGCCTCGTATCCGTTCCGAGCGCCCAGCCTTCGAGCTTCACCATCCGCAGATGGTTGAAAAGATGCGAGCTGAAGCTCACATCGGTCGGCAGATTTAGTGAGAGTGGTTGTGTGTTTGCTCGCTCAATGCGAGAGAAACAAAGTATTCAGACCTCCTGAATAAATGAGACGGCCCCCATCCACATGGGTGGGGGCCGTTTCTGCTATCACCACTAAAATCCGCGCGCCACTCAGGCACGATTACAAGACCTGTTTAAACCGCACGTCCCGCCATCCACGCCTAGGAGCAACTGAAGTACACCATGGCCCCCAAGCTCTCCATTAACCTCATCGACGGCTTTCGCCCCGCCGTCGTCATCGCCTCCGGCCCCGACCGCCCGGGTGTCAGTGCGGCACTGTTCCGTGTCCTCGCCGCACATGGCAGTCAACTTCTCGACATCGAGCAGTCCATCTTCCGTGGTCACTTGTCCCTGGCCGCGCTCGTCGGATGCCCACCTCATAAAATCGGCCGGCTGCGTGACGATCTCGTCGAAACGCTAGCCACCTACGATTGCACCGTCGAGATCGAATTTGATGACCAGGCTGTACCGTCACGCCCATATTCCAGCCACGCCGTCGTCGTTTTAGGTAATCCAGTTACTGCGGAACATATTTCCCAGATTGGGCAAGTTCTGGCTGATTACGGGACAAATATTGATACCTACCGTGGCATTTCCGATTATCCAGTCACCGGTGTGGAGCTCAAAGTGTCGGTGCGGGATCCCCGGCCCGGCGGCAGTATTGCGCTACGCAAAGCTCTAGCTGAGCTCAGCACTCGGATCGGTGTCGACATTGCTATTGAGCGCGCGGGTTTGGCTCGGCGGTCCAAGCGGCTCATCTGCTTCGATTGTGATTCGACGCTGATTCGGGGCGAAGTCATCGAGATGCTGGCAGCCCACGCCGGAAGAGAACAAGAAGTAGCAGAAGTGACCGCACGGGCGATGCGGGGAGAAATCGACTTCGAAGAATCATTACGGGAGCGCGTCGCTACCCTGCGCGGTTTAGACAGCGCGGTCATCGAGGAAGTCGCTAAAAATATCGTCCTCACACCCGGGGCGCGGACGACGATCCGGACCCTCAAGCGAATGGGGTACCGCACCGCGGTCGTTTCAGGAGGGTTTATCCAGGTTATTCAACCACTGATTGATGACCTCGATATCGATTTTGTCCGGGCTAACACATTGGAAATTGTCGACGGCAGGCTGACCGGCAAAGTTGTCGGCGATATTGTGGGCCGGGAAGCTAAAGCGCGATACCTCAAGGAATTCGCCGCGACCTCGGGACTGGCGATGTATCAGACCGTTGCTGTGGGGGACGGCGCGAATGATATCGACATGTTGTCCGCGGCGGGGCTCGGCATCGCCTTTAACGCAAAGAAAGCGCTGCAAGAAGTAGCCGACGCGTCCGTGAACTTCCCGTTCCTCGACGAGGTGTTGAGCATTTTGGGTATTGACCGCGACGATGTTGATGCTGCTTCTGATGCCAAAGAAGCTACCGACGAAGGAACTGCCGATGAAGACGCGACATCCGAGGAGGCAACTCGTGACTGATGACGATGTCTACGCGGAATCCGCACCCGGCATCAGAAACGCCCATTCGCTCTTAGCGTCGGTTCTCGGTGACGGCGTCAACCAGCCCGATGGGGAAGACCCCCGTGATCCCAACACTGTTCAAGCGATGCCGATCGTGCTAAACATGCCGAAATCGTCGCCACCCCGTCGGCGTGAACTGCTGGAAGCCGCGGCGTTAGCGTCGGCACTCGTGTGTCTCGATCCTCGTGCCGGGAGCGACGGTCCATGGAAGGAATCGCTATCCCGGTGGTACGGAGCACGAATCCGAAAAATTGCGCGACGTGCTCGGACGTCGGGGCAGTGGTCGAAAGTGCAGAGCATTCCGGGAGTGACGGTCACGATTGGGGAGTCGTCGGCGCGTGCATTTCTTCCAGGGCCGGTCCGCGATGTTGATCCGAGAATTGGAAAACTGCAGATTTCCGGTACTGATCTCCCGCGCGAGGACGATGAGCAGACTGAGCGCATAGGTGGTAGCGATCCCTTGCGCCCAACCATCGCACTGAATGAGGACTTGGAGATGTCAGTCGGAAAAGCTGCAGCACAAGTGGGGCATGCGGCGATGCTATGGGCTGCTCATGCTCCATTTCCGATCGTTAAACGGTGGCTCCATGAACCGCGGTTCACCATCGTCGAGGTGTCGAGCAGCGAGCTGGAGGCCGCTGCCCGTCGCTATGGGGTTGGTCATTACGTCGAGGTTGTTGACGCTGGTTTCACTGAAGTAGCCCCAGGTAGTAAAACCGCGGTCGCGTTCGATCCTGACGTGCCTACTTCTTGACGAGTCGCTTGAGTGCATCCCGCGTTTGTTCTAGCGAGGTCGTGCGCCACAAGTCCGGCATGGACGCTGCGATAAACGAACCATAGCGTTTCGTCGCGAGCCTGGGATCTAGAACAGCGACGACACCACGATCATTCACAGATCGCAAAAGCCGCCCGGAGCCCTGCGCCATCAGAAGCGCCGCATGTGCTGCCGAGACCTCCATGAACCCATTGCGTCCCGCCGCGTTGGCCGCGTCGGAACGAGCTTTTAAGAGGGGATCGTCGGGACGGGGAAACGGAAGCCGGTCGATAATGACCAAAGATAACGATGGCCCGGGGACATCGACGCCCTGCCATAACGACAACGTGCCAAACAGCACCGAGTTCTCATTGTTGGAAAATGACGTGACCAGCGCGCCTATCGAGTCCTCGCCTTGGCAATAAATGTCGAAAGGCAGGACGTCCCGCATCGCATGTGCGGCAGCGTCGGCGGCACGGCGGGACGAAAACAAGCCCAGCGTTCTACCGCCAGCAGCGGTAATGAGGGTGCGCATTTCCTCAACAGCCTGCTGCGACATGCCGTCCCGGCCGGGAGGCGGTAAGTGGTCCGCGACGTAAAGGATTCCCGAGCGTCGCGCATCAAAAGGCGTCCCCACGTCAAGCGTCGTGTAGGTGTTTTTCCGCAAACCCCACTGCGCCGCCATGGCATCGAACTTCCCACCCAGTGCCAGCGTCGCTGAGGTCAGAATCACCGTATTGGCGTCGAAAAGATTCTTGCTCAGCAGCGGTGCGACCGAGAGCGGTGCCACCATCACTCTGCCGTTCTCACCATTCTCTTTCCACACCACATCGTCCGGTTCCAGGGAAGTACTGCGGCCCTGCTGCTCGAGCTGATTGCCATACGAAAGAATTCGCGCGCAGGTGTGCAGCAGCTCATCCAGAGCCGAAAGTACCGCCTGCCGCTCCGCCGCCTTCTCCGGATCATTCGACAACGAATCGGCGGACACACTATGCACCGCCGTAAACGCGGTATTCAGGTGTTTGCGCAAATCCTCCACATTGCCGGCAGCGCCATCCGGAAACGGTTTCCACCGTCCATCATCCACCGCAGCGTCGATGTACGACTGCCAATCATCAATGCTATTCATCAGCGACGCCGACGCCTCGTCATCAAACTTGGCGACGCGACGCGCCGTCGCCCTCATACCGGGGGCCGCCAGCTCCTGTGTTGCGACCGACGTGATACGCCCATCCAGCTCATGCGCCTCGTCGACAATAACGATGTCGTGCTCGGGCAGGATGTTTCCCTCAGACAATGCATCGATGGCCAGCAGGGCGTGGTTCGTGACGATGACGTGCGCATCACGCGTTTTATCGCGCGCACGCTCCGCGAAACAATCCTCGCCATGCGGGCACCGCGACGCGCCAATACACTCATTCGCGGTCACACTGACCTGCTTCCACGCCAGATCGGAGACGCTGCTCTCTAAGCTGTCGCGGTCGCCGTCGTCGGTGTCGGATGCCCACTCGTGCAGTTCCTTGACCTGCTGTCCGACGCGCGAAATCTGGCTGGGGTCGATCAGCGGGCTCTCGCTGTCGTCCTCGACACCGAGCTTGTTCAGGCACAGATAATTAGACCGTCCCTTGAGGATCGCGAAATTGATCTTGCCCAACGTGGGTTTCAATGCCTCCGCGATACGGGGAAGGTCCCGGGAAATCAGCTGACGTTGCAGAGCAATTGTCGCTGTCGACACGACGATCGTGGTATCCGTTTCGACGGCATGCGCGATCGCCGGAATAAGGTAGGCCATCGACTTCCCAGTCCCGGTACCAGCCTGCACCGCCAGATGTTTCTCCATCCTGATCGCTTTTTGGATGGAGGAGGTCATCCGCGATTGGCCATCGCGCCGGGCACCTCCCATCGCGGTAACGACGGTGTCGAGCAAGCGCTCAGCGTCGTACTTTTCATTATCATTGCTCGGCTGAGCGTCGGTTTGACGAGTCTTCGAACCCATATGTTTCCGGTGAGCCGCCTAGAACCCGACGAACCGGGTGGAAATAGCCGGTTCATCGGCGGACAGGGCAAGGCCTTCCCATGGCAACGTGATGAGCGCTTGAGAGAGGTACTCGCGGCACGCCTCGAGGGAGGGGAGATTGCCTGTCATTTCGCCGTCACGCATCAGGGCCACAGTCAACGGGCGCGCATGCAGGCCGTTGTACAGTTTCGGGGCGTCGTCGTCGAAGTGCGTGATAACTTCCTCAACTGCGGTTCCAGATTCCCGCACCGCGCGGTAGGCACGTTTGGTGCCGCCGTGCGAGATCTTGTGGCTTGAGCGTTTCGCCACGGGCAGCCCGTCGACCTCAACGAGCTTGTACACCATTTCGGCGGTGGGATGCCCAGAACCGGTCACCACAGACGTGCCGACGCCATACGCGTCGACGGGCTCGGAACGCAGCGCAGCAATCGCGAATTCATCGAGGTCGGAGGACACGACAATCTTCGTGTTCGTCGCTCCTAAGGAATCCAACTGGTCGCGGACCTGACGTGCTAAAACGCCCAGCTCGCCAGAGTCAATCCTGATGCCGCCTAGGTCAGTGCCGGCGACATCGATGGCGGTGCGCACTCCGGCGGCAATGTCGTACGTGTCGACAAGAAGCGTCGTTCCTATGCCGAGAGTGTCGATCTGTGTGCGGAACGCCTCGTCCTCGTGGGCACCGTCCTTGGTGGTGTGCGCCAAAGTCCATGCGTGCGCTGCCGTTCCTGCTGAGGGGATGTTGTAGCGGTACGCGGCCTCCAAGTTACTGGTGGAGGAGAAGCCTGCGAGGTAGGCGGCGCGAGTGGCGGTGACCGCGGCATATTCGTGGGTGCGTCGGGATCCCATCTCCATGATGGGCCGGCCCTCAGCGGCGGTAACCATTCGCGCCGCTGCCGTTGCGACGGCCGAATCGGCGTTCATGATGGAGAGAATGACTGTTTCCAGCACCACGCACTCAGCGAATGTTCCGCGGACCGTCAAAATGGGGGAGTAGGGGAAGTAGAGTTCGCCTTCGGAGTATCCGTCGATATGGCCTGAGAAACGGTAATTGCGCAGGTACTCAATTGTTTCGTCGCTAAGGAAGTCGAGGTATTCGAGTTGTTCGTCGGTAAAGACAAAATCGCGAACAGTGCGTAACACTCGGTCGGTACCTGCAACAACTCCGTACCGACGTTGCCCGGGGAGCCGTCGGGCGAAAACTTCGAAACTCACTTGTCGATCCGCTGTGCCATCTTTAATGGCAGCGTCGAGCATCGTGAGTTCGTATTTGTCGGTGAGCAGTGCGCTGGAGCGTCGAGTGGTGTCCTGGGGGTGGGAAGCGTTCATGGCGATCATGATAGTGGGTGCCGGGGACAAACGTATATGAATGGACAACCCGCCCTACCTGGTGGCGGTATGAGACGTCGGCACGGTTCGCTGGGTTCCTGTGAGTCGGCATGGTTTCTGGCTAAAGTGGACACCATGAGTCCTGCCGCAGCTCCCTTAGCTACCCCCGAAACAGACACACAAACGATGACGGAACCTGATCTCCCATGGCTGTGCATCGTGTGGGATGACCCCGTCAATCTGATGAGTTACGTCACCTATGTGTTTGAAACGGTGCTGGGCTACGGGCGTGCTCGGGCGACGGAGCTGATGATGAAAGTGCATACGGAGGGCAAGGCGGTCGTGTCGTCGGGGGAGCGCGATAAGGTAGAAGTCGATGTCAAGAAGCTGCAGACTGCGGGTTTATGGGCCACCATGCAGCGTTCTGAGGGCTAAAGCTAGGGCGGTAAGCTGCTTGTAGTTGTACTCGCTTCGTATGACGTACCGACGAATCACGTGAGGGATAAGCTGTGGAGCCGTGGAAACCCCGTAAAGGGTTGCTGAAGAAGAGGACAATAAACACGACCTTTGAGCCCATGGAGCGGGAACTTCTGGGCGACGCGGCGGCAGACCTGTGCAATGCATTAATTGAACGCCAGCGGAGCGCTCCCAAGGACGTGCTCGAGGAAATGACGGGGATCAGTTCGGGCCACTCCGAAAAACCGGAGGACCCGGGCTTGGCGCGGCTGCTTCCCGACTTTGAAACCTCGGAGGCCGAAGAGTTTGAGGGCGACAATGGGATGCTCCGTCAGCTTCACGAACCGGATATTATTTCCCAGAAACTCACTAATCTTCGTTATATTGTCGACGCTTTAGGTCCCGATGGCTCGGTGAATGTGTCGTTGACCTATGACGACGTTCCATGCTGGTTAGCTGGGCTGAACGATATCCGCATCTATAAGGCCGCAGCCTTTATTGACGACGAGGGGCATTTGCCCGAAGCTGGCCCCGACGCAGGGTTTGACCGAAATTTTGTCGAATGGCTCGCGGTGTGCCAGGAGTCCCTCCTTGAAGCGTGGCGCTCATGAAAAATAGCCCCATCGGAGTTTTTGATTCCGGGGTAGGCGGGTTAACTGTTGCCCGGACCATTGTGGACCAAGCCCCAACCGAGTCGATTATGTATGTCGGCGACACCGCGCACGCCCCGTATGGTCCTAAGCCCCGCGAAGATATCATCCGGTATTCGACGGCGATTGCCGACGACCTCGTCGCTCGCGGCGCCAAAATGATCGTGATCGCGTGTAATACGGCCGCGTCGGTGTTCTTGGATAAAGCGCGGGAGCTCTACGACGTCCCCGTCGTGGGGGTGATCGAGCCGGCGTCGCGACGCGCGGTCGCGGCAACGCGGAATGGCCGCGTCGGGGTGATCGGAACGACGGGAACGATCGCGTCGGGAGCGTACCAGCGGTGCATAGCGAATCTGGATCCGAACATCGAGGTCCATGCCGTTGATTGCCCGCAATTCGTGCCCTTTGTTGAGCGTGGTATCACGACGGGGCGGCAGATTATGGGCTTGGCGGAGGCGTATTTGGAGCCCCTGCAGGATGTCGGCGTCGACACTGTGGTGTTGGGGTGTACTCATTATCCGCTGCTCACAGGGGTGATCCAGCTGGTGATGGGGGATAACGTGACACTGGTGAGCAGCTCCGAGGAGGAGGGCAAGGAGGTCCCGCGGGTCCTTTATCAGGAGGATTTGTTTAACGACGCTAACCCTGAGGCGGAGTCGTTGGATGTGGTGGATGCCAACGTCGTGAATGACTATGCCGGTCCTGAACCTGTCCGGACATTTGAGTCGACCGGTGATCCCCATCGGTTTGCCAGGCTGGCCAGGCGTTTCTTGGGCCCGTCGATTACCCAAGTGAGCCACGTTGAGGGCCTTACGGATATGTAGAACCGTGATCTTCATCTCACCCAGATGATGGAGTGATGATCGAGACAAAAGCGCGCAAAATTGCAGCTTTAATCGCCATGATGTGCGCTGGTCTGGCACTATAAACACATGCGGTTGACGATTATCGGTTCTTCAGGAAGCCTCGCTGGTCCGCAGTCTCCGGCATCGAGTTATTTGTTGACGCCGGACGATGGGTCGGATCCCGTCATCATGGATCTGGGGCCCGGGGCGATGGGGGTCCTCCCGCAGGTCAGCGACCCTGGTCGAGCGCATATCGTCTTTTCCCACTTGCACGCTGACCACTGCCTGGATTTTCCGTCGCTGCTGGTGTGGCGTCGGTTCCATCCCCAATTAGCAGCGAAATCCAAACATACCTTCGTCGGCCCGGATTTTTCTGCTAAGCATTTGGGATTAGCCAGTGCCGACGCACCGGGCGACGTGGACGATTTCTCCGATAGCTTCGTCATTCATAGTTGGCGCGAGGGTGTTGTTCAGTCTGTGGGGGCTTTTGATTTCACCCCGGTGCGCGTCATTCATCCGACGGAGACGTACGCGCTCCGGGCAGTTGAGCGTGACACCGGCCACACCTTGGTGTTCTCTGCGGACACCGCCTACTGCGACCAGCTGGTGGACTTGGCCAAGGGGGCGCACACGCTCTTGTGTGAGGCGTCGTGGGGAGTGTCGTCGGAAAATACAGCACCTGACATGCATATGAGTGGCCCGGAGGCGGCCAAGACGGCAACGCGGGCTGGTGTGAAGCGGTTGATTTTGACTCACATCCCACCGTGGATTGATGCGCTGGCTACTGTTGGTGCAGCTCAGGATCATTTTTCGGGCGAGATCGATGTAGCCACTCCGAAGAAGACGTACGAGTTTTAGCGGTCGTGTCCGGGGGGGGACCGGTAGGGTGGGGAGCATGAGTGATTTTGTACGCGCTGATGGCCGTGCCCTTGATGAAATGCGTCCTGTCCGTATCGTTCGTGGCTTTACGACGAATCCCGCTGGCTCTGTCTTAGTCGAGTTCGGAAACACACGTGTGATGTGTACCGCATCGGTGGAGGACCGTGTGCCTCGCTTTAAAAAGGACAGCGGTGAAGGCTGGTTGACGGCCGAGTATTCGATGCTTCCCTCGGCGACGGCGGAGCGGATGCCGCGCGAGTCAATGCGGGGGAAGGTCAAGGGGCGGACGCATGAGATTTCCCGTCTGGTGGGGCGTTCGCTTCGAGCTGCGATCGACTTGAAAGCGCTGGGGGAGAACACCATTGCGTTGGATTGCGATGTCCTTCAGGCGGATGGTGGTACCCGGACTGCCTCTATTACCGGCGCCTATGTTGCACTCGCCGATGCGTTGACGTACCTGGAAGCGGAGGGTCTGGTGTCTAAGAATGCCCTGCTTCCGCCTGTTGCTGCAGTGTCCGTCGGTCTTATCGACGGGCATGTGTGCCTGGATCTGCCGTATGAAGAGGATTCTCGCGCGGAGGTCGATATGAACGTCGTGATGACGGAATCCGGCGAGTTCGTGGAGATCCAGGGCACGGGTGAACACAGCACATTTTCCCGTGAGCACTTGATGCAGTTTATGGATGCGGCAGAAAAGGGATGTTCAGAGCTGATTCGTGCTCAGAAGGAGGCTCTGTCGAAGCCGTATCCGAAGCCTTTGCCGAACCGGAAGAACGCTTAACGAAGAACGCGTAACAGAGGATGGGCGCTTGCTAAAGGACGAGGAGGAAATGTGCAGGTCCTTGTTGCCAGTCGGAATGCCAAAAAACTGAGGGAGCTCCAAAGGGTCCTGGATACGCGGCATGTTGCCGGGATTGAATTGCTCAGCTTGAAAGATGTCGTCGAGTATCCCGAGGCCCCAGAGACCGGCCGGACGTTCGGTGATAATGCTCTGTTGAAGGCTAGGGAAGCTGCCAAGCACACTAATTTGGTGTCGATTGCCGACGATTCCGGCTTGAGTATCGACGAGCTCAATGGCATGCCCGGGGTGCTCTCAGCTCGGTGGTCAGGTAAGCATGGCGATGATGACGCCAATACGAACCTGGTTTTGGGACAGATGAATGATGTCCCCGATGAACGACGTGGGGCTGCGTTCGTTTCGGTATGCGCCCTAGTTATCCCGAAGAGCCTGATGCCTCGGGCGAAAGCGGCAGGCCTCACTGTTCCTTCGCTACAAAAGTTCAGTGAGGGCGTTTCTCTTTCGGCTCCTGCTGAGCCTGGCGAATTTGTGGTTCGTGGCCAGTGGCGGGGACGTATTATTCGCGAGCCTCGGGGCACTAATGGCTTCGGTTATGACCCGATTTTTGTTCCCGAGGAGGAAGACACCCGCGCCCAGATTCAGCACTCTCCTCGGGATGCGGGAAATGAGGATGCCGATGCTGTAGATCAGTCGGATCACTCGGGGAAGAGCCGACGCCCCCGCGTTGCGCCGCGAACCTCTGCCGAGCTATCCGCTGAAGAGAAGGATGCTCAATCGCACCGAGGTCGCGCTTTGGCTCAGTTGGTGCCGATTTTGCGATCGATAGGGGATATGTAGTCTTCGTGGTGTTACGAGAGGTTGAACGTCTTCTGGACTTCGTGCCGGCGACGTGCCTCCACCACGAAGGAGAGGAACGGGATCGTTCCCGCTAGGCATGTGGTGAGCCATTTGATTGGCTTCCACCGCGCTTTGGTTCCGAGGTCTAGCGTCATGATGAGGTAGACCATGAAGAAGAAGCCGTGGGCCATGCCGATATACATGAACCAGTCGGGGGGATTATCAAGAATCAGGTGGTCGAAGACCATTTCCACGCAGAGGAGGAGCAGCCACACGCCTGTGACATAGGCGGCCACCGAGTAGCGTTTTAGTGCGGAAGCGACCCGCGCTTGCCGAGCGGGATTGATCCGCGGCGTGTCGCGTCGTCGCTGATTGGTTGCGCGATTCGCGTCGGATGATTGTGCATCGGCTTGGCGTGCGTCGTTATTGGACGCTTCAGTCGACTGTGCGTCATTCACAGGGGTGTTGTTAGTCATAGTGGAATTCCTGCGTGCTTACGTTTAATGAGTTTTTCTGGGATTCTCCGGGGTTTGCTCAGGCTGGGGGCGAGACCGCTGAGGTAAGAAATCCTCAGGTATCTCCCGCATAGGAGCATCGTTCTTGCGGGAGGCTGTGTCCGTCGCTCCTTTTCGCGATGACCCCTTACGGCGAGAACGCGACGTTTCCCGCCTCGCGCCGGGCTCGGCATTACCTTCCGCGAGCTCACGTTCGTACTGAAGATATTTACGATACGCGATAATGAAAAAGGCCCCAATTGCCGGCCATTGCAAAACATAGCCAAGATTTTGAGCGTTACCGGAGTCCGACGTGTACCGGTCCCATTGCCAGTGGGCCAGGAATAAGGTTGCGGCCACTGCTGCGATGAGAAAAATGATTTGAACAATGCGAACCCGAATGGACGGCATCGTGTGCTGGGGCGGCACCTCTTGCTGTCCTCCGTCGGCGCTGGTCAGGGTGTCGTCCCCGTGCACGCGGTCGGCTTTGTCCTCTGTACTCACGTGGCACAGTCTACCCGTTGCTGTGCTATGGTGTGAGTGGCTTGTGCGCTGGAGGTTTCCATTGGCTGGTGCTGTCAGCTAGTATTACGTCGCGCATGTTCGGGTCGTGCAGTCGGCTCGTATCTCCGAATTCTCAAACAGCTGGTGCGCCGTGTGGTGCTGTGGTTGATTGGTTCGGATGTTCATGTGTTTTGCGCTTGTGGCGGAATTGGCAGACGCGCTGGATTTAGGTTCCAGTGTCTTTTGACGTGGGGGTTCAAGTCCCCCCAAGCGCAC
>NZ_JAUMTY010000096.1 GCF_030530965.1 Corynebacterium sp.
GCTGCCTGCGCGAATGCGGCATGGGGATCGACCAAATGCGCGAATACATGGAGCTCTGCCTGGAGGGCGAGGAAAGCATCCCTCAACGCAAGGACATTCTCCAGGATCAACGCCATGTTGTCGAAGACAAGATCGCGAACTTGCGCGACATGTTGGCCTTCATCGATTCAAAGCTCAGCTACTACGACAAAGTTCGCGATGGTGAGATCAAATACGAATCTAGCCTGCTCGCCCCGGTCAAAGACCATTAAGACCTTTGTTTAGAGGGGTTCTGCGACGATGCACTTATACAACCCGAGCTGCTGATACGCTTATCAACTCGGCTAAATTTCACCGTTCTCTATGTACTCGCCCAGGGTGCGCCCGTTTTCGTCCTTCCAGAAGGTACGTGCGTTGGCCGCGTTCCCATTAACGAACACTCCGGCCTTGTTGGGGGATGTGAAAGGAATGTCTCCCACCGTCACATCCCCATCGATCAGTCGAGCGTGACGTGCTCGTTCCTCGGCGACATGCTCTGTTTTAGCCTGAAGGAGCCAGCTGCCCTTCTTGAGCACCCATTCGCTGCCACTGCGCACAAGGGTGGCCCGGTTCTCTTTACGCCGGTGACTATAGAACTCGTTACTCACCTCCCGGGCAGGACCGCGCGACTCTACGTGAGCATCTTCATTTTCGCCTAGGGCCACATCCGAGAACTCCTCAGTGGGCAGCGGAGTTTCCAAAATCATGATGCCCATAGTGGCTAACATCAGCCGGGTATTACTGACGATCTGGCCGATGCGGTTCATCTGTGCCGCACCCACTCTACCTGCGTGGGCACCGGTGCCGTTGGACATGTGCGTACGTCCGGCCTCGCGGGCCAACGTGATGAAGGCATCTTCCATCAAACCTAACTCGGTGGCCGTGAAGCTTTCGGGTCGCGAAACCAACATGGCGACGCGTCGGCAGAACAGGTGTTTGCCGTTACGCATATTTTCAAGAACGTGCTTGAGGGTGCCGTCGTTATTCTTCCTCACGGCCGCTTTGCCGATGTAGAGGTTCTCCTCGTCACTTTCTAGGTCACCAAGGACGAAATAGATCCCAGCCAGGTTCATTTTCGAGTGGTTACGGTACTCTTTGAGCGAGCTCCTAGGCAGTATGTAGAGATCATACCTGGTGTCAGGGATCTGTACGAGAATGGGCCCATCAGCACGGCCCTCGAGTAGCAAAACATCTAGGCCTAACTGTTCGCTTGCGTCTGGCATGGTTCCTATTCCTTTCAAAGGGTTCAAGAGCGTACGCGTATGTGTTCTACATACTGTGTTGCGAGCCGTCCCGGATTGTTCCCGTTTCAGTCACTCATGCGTGTAGCCAGATCCTTCAACCCTCGATACAGAACCTATCTCGGTGTGGGACCTAGGATGCTTCCATCTTTGTCGACGAATTCAAGTTTTCCTCTGCTACGTGTTGCTCAGTTCGGCCGGGGTTTTCGTAGTTTTTAAGGGCTTTTATCTTTCTCTGCTCGCAGAGAACAGACTTTGCCTGGTGGATATCTTGGCCCCAAGGTCTTCAAAAGTTAACGGCAACCGTATAGTCCGCTAGAGCTTTGATCCGGTTGAGACTGATCTCGGCATCTACGGTCTTTCATCCAATTGACTGGCGTCGTGGACCCGCTCGACAGTGACACGATGACTGCCCATCTACGTATCCCGATGGATGAGACCTCAATCCTTAGATATGCATCGTCCCAGCTTCATTTTCTTGGCGAATTCGGCACCACAGAGGTTAAGTGGGCGGATAAAGCCTGCTTGTCCTACTCACCCAGGACAAAGACCGGTGGTGTTCTGATCCATCAGCGAATTTATTGGAGTGGCTGCCGTCCCTCGCCCACTAGGCCCCGCGCAACCGCTCGTTATTGACTACCCGGGCAGCAGCTTCAATCGCCATCCACCCGGACAGCTGCACAGACAGATCACGCTCGGCGATCTCCGAACCTGCTACTGCCCCACCGCTCGAGCCCGCGATGCGGCCACCCGAGCGCGGAATCTCCGCCTGACGCGTCCAGTCCGCACTAAAAACAGGGAGCCCGTTCACTTCCAGGCGCTGATCCCACACCGCGTCTGCCGTCGACACGACAAGTTTTGCCGCCAAGCGCTTCGTCGCACGGGATAGCTTCTGATCGTCGGGAAGGTCCGTCGCCACCAAGGCCAGATACCGCACCAGAATGCCGCGGAACAGTCCTCCATCACCACTGCCCGAGCCCTTGATCACGCCGGTGTCCGTCGCCAAGTTGACTGCGATGGCGT
>NZ_JAUMTY010000024.1:0-28194 GCF_030530965.1 Corynebacterium sp.
GCTTGGCGTGGTTTGTCGGTGGCCAACCAGTCAATCCCGTGCTGAGCTGCCCACACGACATCATTTCTTGAATTGACGGTCCACGTGTAGCACCCGTCACCACGCCGAATCAGCCCCGGACGCAGCTTCGCGTTGACGATGGACGGACCATAGGCCTGCGGAATATCCATCCGCCAAAGGATGGGGCCGAGCGGGCGTTGAATTTCGCGCCGCAACAGAATGCGATGCACAGAGGGCTCAAGATGCCGCATTCTCGCGAGCGACATGGCTGAAAATGAGATGACATGCAACCGGGGATTGTCGACGTAGCCACGGTCGCGAAGCACCGAGACCAGCGTCTTTTCTAGCTGGCCACCGTATCCCGACGGGTGCTTCGTTTCGACAAACAGTCCGCAGTCTGTGCCCTCAACCAGGTCCAGGAGTGTGCTGAAGAGCAGCGGTTGTTGCGGCTCCGCGGTGGTGCCCACGTTGATACTGGAGAGGTCATCGCGGGTGAGTTCCGCGATGGGGCGTTTATCTCCCGCAACGCGTTCAAATGTTCGGTCGTGTGAGCATACGAGGTGTCCGTCTTTGGTGAGGCGGATATCGCATTCTATGCCGTCGGCTCCTTCGGAGAGCGCGGCATCGTAGGCAGTGAGTGTCTGTTCGGGGTGGTCGCAGCTGGCTCCGCGGTGGGCGATGATCTCCATCGGTTCTCTTTCTTTCCGCCGAGCCAGCCGTGTTTTCTTAGGCCCGTCCTCGGCTTCGTGAATCTAGAGAATTGTCACTGGTGTTGAGCGCTTGACCGATCCTGTTGAGGATGTTGATGGCATCCGGAATGTGCGTTCCCTTGTTCAGCATGACGCCTTGGGTACGCAGCGCAACGTCGGCATCGGTGATCTCTGCGCGTGAGGGCAGCCCGGATTTCGCCATGGTTTCGAGGACTTGCGTCGCGAAGATGGTGGGAATGTGAGCAGCATTCGCCACGTCCATGATCTGTTCGCGGGCTTCGGACATGCGGCTGAAGCCGAGCTCCATCGCGAGGTCACCGCGAGCAATCATGACGCCCGAGTTCCTGTGACGGACTAGTTCGGTCACCACATTGGGTAGGTCGTTGTAGCATTCTTCGGATTCGATCTTCAGCATAACGCCAAGGTTCCGAATGCGCGCGCTAACTGCGGCGGGGTCTTCGCTTTCCGACGCTGCTACGTCGATTTCTTTCTCGATGGCGTCGAGAATTTCCGTGAGGTCCTCGGCGGAGCGGACGTAGCTCGGCGCAATGATGTCTGCCGTGCGAACGATCTCCGGGAGGATGGCGCGATCCTCGTCGGTCATCGCGGGGAGCGGAACGTGGACGCCGGGGAAGTGAATGCCGCGGCCTTCACGCAGGTTCTTCCCGCCTTCACGGGTGTGAACGGCGACGAGTTCCACGGAATCGTACTCCGCGGTGTTGCCCTCGGCGTCCTTCTCCCCGGCGCGGGTGACGGAGGTAACTTCGCACTCGATTTTCGCGTCATCGAAAAGAACCCGGGAACCGACCTCCAGGCTGCGGATAGCTTGTGGCTCACCGCAGTTGACCGCGGGGATATCGTCCGTCGGGTCGGTGGGCGTGGGGTCGCTGGTCAGCGTCAGGCGTGATCCCACATCGACGTGAACACGCTGCTCAGAGCGCCCGATCCCGTGGATCCGAGTCTTGATGTACTGGCATGCGACCAGGCTGCCATTGGCCAAGTAGACGTTCTGACGCCCGTAGGCCAGGACTCCCTCATCGGTGACCTTGTGCACGGTCATGTAGCGCTTGGATCCGCGGGCGTCCAGCATAGATAGCTCATCGCCCTCGTTGACCGTCTGCAGCCACTCCGGATCAACCTGGATGGCCAGCGTGGGCCGGCCGGGAAGACCCTCCGGCACGGGTGCCGGCGTCGTGGCGTTGTGGTCGAACGGGGTGATCCACAACTTGGAGGGAGTCAGGATGCGCCCTGTCTTCGTCCTGGTCACGCGGGTACGCGCGATGCGCGGGCCGGGTTCGATGGCCCCAACCCGCAGTTTCGGCCCCGGCAGGTCCATGGAGATTTTGATGTCGCGGCCGACGCGTGCGCTGGCGGCACGGACGTTCGCTGCCATTGCCCGCCAGGCTTCGGGGGTGTCGTGCGCGCAGTTGATCCGGGCGATGTCCATCCCCGCGTCGGCGAAGGATTGAACAAGGTCGGGATCATCGGCTGCCTCGGTGGGGAGAGTCACCATGACGCAGCTCGGCATGCCATCCCGGGGTTCGCCCAACAGAGCAGAGCTGTTGGACGCTAATTGCTCCTGGGAACGCTCAATCGCTGCAGCTAGACGGGTGATGTCGTAGCCTTCACCCTCGGCAGCACGGTCGGCACTGCCGTCGTCACTGGACTGTCCACCCAGGTTCTGCAGCAGAGTTTTCGCCGCGCGGAGTTGGTCGACAACGGGGGCCTGGTCAGATACACGAATCCCTACCGCCCGCAGCTGGGCAACAATGTGGCGGGCGTCATCGGCCTGGAGGCGCGCGAAGTGCTGCACATTGCGAACCCCCTCACGGTGTTCCGCGTCTGCGGCGTCGATACGGTCGCGTTTATCCTGGTCAACCTCGCTGAGCATGGTCAGGAGGCTATCGACACCACGGATCAACTCATTCAGTGAGGTCGTCGCTGAATTTGTCGTAGTTGCCTTCGACGACGATGCCCCTGACGTGCTGGCATCGTTGAGTTCACCGTTATGACCATTCTGTTCCACTATGTGCCCTCCGGAGCGGCGGATTTCTCGTACGACCGAATACTACTTCGTTGCTTCCTGATCGGCATTCGGGCCGTAGAAGCGGTCTTTGATTTCACGCAACTGCGCAGCTGATGCCTTCATCTGCTCAGCTTCGTGGTCATCGAGTTCCAGCTCAACAACGCGGTGGATTCCGCCCCGGTTCACGAGGGCCGGGGTACCGATGTAGATGTCGTCTTCGCCGTATTCACCCTGCAGGTATGCGGAGACAGGAAGGACGACGTTCTGGTTCTGCAGCACAGCGCGCGTGATCCGAGCCAGGCCCATGCCAATGCCGAATGACGTCGAGCCCTTGGCGTCGATAATGGTGTAGGCGGCGTCGCGGGTCTCTTCGAAGACCTTCTCCAAACGCCCGTGCAGCTCAGGGTCCTTCTCGAGCTTCTTGCGCATCGACACACCGCCGACGGTCGACGACGACAGCACCGGAAGCTCCGAGTCGCCGTGCTCACCGATGATGTAGGCGTGGATGGAGCTCGGGGCAACGTCGTACATGTCGCCCAGCATGGAGCGGAACCGTGCGGAGTCCAGAACCGTGCCCGAGCCGATCACGCGTTCCTTGGGCAGGCCGGAGATCTTCCAGGTGGCGTAGGTCAGGATGTCGACAGGGTTCGACGCAATGAGGAAGATGCCGTCGAAGTTGTGCTTCATGACATCGCCGATGATGCTGTTCAGGATCTTAATGTTCTTGTCGACGAGCTGCAGTCGGGTTTCACCGGGCTTCTGTGCAGCACCAGCGCAGACGACGACCATGGCGGCGTCTTCGCAGTCGTCGTAGGTGCCTACCTTGACGTTGGTCGGGCTGGATGCCCAGACGACGCCGTGGTTGAGGTCCATGACGTTGCCGGCGGTCTTCTTTTCGTCGATGTCGATAATGGCCAGTTCGTCGCACACACCCTGGTTGATGAGGGCGAAGGCGTAGGCGATTCCGACGTCGCCAGCGCCGATAAGAACGATTTTGTTACCAAGGCGGCGGTGTTCTTGATCTGCCATGAGAATTCCTCCAAGGAATGAGATCTGAAAAGATGGTGCGACGGCGCGTATGTGCCGTGATTTATTCTTCAGTGTTATTGTGCCCGGTTTTGCCCGAATACGCTAGTGTTTTGACAAGCAATCAAACATTTACCCCCGGTTCTGATTGATTGAATATGGGTTTCTTTTGTTTCGGTATGAGCGCTCCGTGCCGCCCCTCCCCCTTTTTTAGGGCACGACCCGCCACACACCCACAACCTACCTTAATCTTATGGATTCATCCTGATTAATAGGGGTTTTTCATCCATTATGGTCCCGACCTGCGCCCATTTATCGCATCTATTTCGGAATAAAGAGAAATTTCTTCACGTTAAAGGTTGCGAAAGCCCGGAGCTTCCACAACACTGGGTTTCACGCACAAATTAGTTGTGCGAGTCACAATGTTGAAAAAATCACAGTGCGCCATGTTTTAGCGGCGCGTGTTAGCTACTAACGAAAGGTATTGAAATGGCTGTGTACGAACTTCCTGATCTCCCCTACGATTACGACGCTCTCGAGCCTCACATCTCCGGCGAGATTATGCAGCTCCACCACGACAAGCACCACGCAACCTACGTTGCTGGCGCCAACACCGCTCTGGAGAAGCTAGAGAAGGCCCGCGAAGAAGGGGCAGATGCCAACGAGATTCGCGCACTCTCCAAGAACCTCGCCTTCAACCTTGGTGGCCACACCAACCACTCCATTTTCTGGAAGAACCTGTCCCCGAACGGTGGCGGCGAGCCGACCGGTGAGCTGGCCGAGGCCATCAACCGCGACTTCGGTTCCTTCGAGAAGTTCAAGGATCACTTCTCCGCTGCTGCTACCGGCCTTCAGGGCTCCGGCTGGGCCGTCCTCGGCTACGACCACATCGCTGGTCGCCTCATTATCGAGCAGCTGACCGACCAGCAGGGCAACGTCTCCGTTGACTTCACCCCGCTGCTGATGCTGGACATGTGGGAGCACGCCTTCTACCTCCAGTACAAGAATGTGAAGGCTGACTACGTCAAGGCCGTATGGAACGTCTTCAACTGGGAGGACGTTGCAGAGCGCTACGCACGGGCAAAGTCCAAGTAAAGCCCTGTGGCCGAGTAAATCGGCCACGCACGTGGCCGCGGTAAATAAACGGCCACGGTAAATAGCGTTATAGGAAGAGGCACCCGCGGGTGTCTCTTCTTTTCATGCGGTGATCTAACGTCAGGTACATCTAGCGTCGAGCCGGGAAATCAGGTGTCACACTATGGCCACTCAGGGCTTACCTGACGGGTACACCCCGCAATCGCCCATGTACCGCAAAGTCATCTTGGCGATGGTCGGCGCTGGCTTGGCATCGTTCAACGCCCTGTACTGCACACAGGCTCTCCTCCCCGTCCTGTCCGAGGACCTCCATGTCACGCCGGCAACAGCATCATTAACCGTTTCCGCGACGACGGGGATGCTCGCGCTGTCCATCATTCCGGCGTCGATCATTTCAGAGCGCTTCGGGCGCAAACGAGTCATCATGCTCAGCGCCCTATCGGCCACATTGCTGGGCCTTCTTCTTCCCTTATCGACGTCGGTCGGCATGCTGATTACCCTGCGTGGACTGCAGGGCATCGCTGTTGCGGGGGTTCCGGCGACGGCGATGGCGTATCTGTCGGAGGAGATTCACCCGAAACATGTCCCTCAAGTGATGGGGCTCTATGTGGCGGGGACGTCCGTGGGCGGTCTGTCCGGCCGCGTTATCCCCTCCGGCGTTCTCGAGTTTGCGTCATGGCGGTGGGCTCTCGCAGCCACCGTGGCGGTAGCCATTATTTTCGCGTTCATCACGTCCTGGGCGCTTCCTGATCAGCAGCGTTTCCAGCCCAAGCGCCTAACGTTTCGTTCCGAGTTCAGCGCTATTGCCCAGCACGTGAAAAACCCACGCTTGAGTGCATTATTCACCCTTGCTTTCCTTTTTATGGGCGCTTTCGTGTCGCTGTATGACTATGTTGGCTACCGTTTGACCGGGCACTTTGGCCTCAGCGAGGGCGTTGCCGGCGCTATTTTCTTCCTTTATCTCTCCGGAACGTGGAGTGCGACGCAGGCCGGGACGATGGTTCATAAGTTCGGGCGTGCGCGTGTCCTTGTCGGGTCGATCGTCGGCATGATGATCGGCATGGCCGTGCTGTTTTCCCCCGAGCTCATCAGCAGCATTCTTGGGATTTTGCTGTTCACGGCGTGTTTCTTCGCGGCCCATTCTGTGGCATCGGGCTGGGTCGGGGTGGTTGCCACCTCTAACCGGGCGGAAGCGTCGTCAATGTATTTGTTCTGCTACTACATGGGATCGTCGATTGTGGGCTGGCTCTCTGGCCATGTTCTTCACTCGTGGGAGTGGGGTGGGCTCGTCGTGTGGCTGCTCGCCGGGCTGGCCATAGCAACGGTGATTGCGCTGTTTATCGCGCGGACCACCCCATCGACCCGAGCGACGCCGTCACCGGCACGCGACTCCCGTTGAGTGGACCGGGCAGTAGCCGTTGGGATTTTTATCCAGGTACTGTTGGTGCTCGTCTTCAGCGAGGTACATCGTCTTCGTCGGTGTGTCGCTGAGCAGAGAAATATCGGTGGTGATGTCCCCGTAGCCGGCGTCGGCCAGCGAGTGAGAGAAGGACTCCGCTATCTCACGAGCTTTCTGCACTTCATCGTCGGTCTGTGCGTAAATCACGGAGCGGTACTGAGTGCCCACATCGTTCCCCTGGCGGAACCCCTGCGTGGGATCGTGTGCCTCGAAAAATGTGCGGATGAGGTCCTCGAACGACACCTTCTGCGGGTCATAGATGACGCGGACAGTTTCGGCGTGACCGGTCCGGCCTGTGCAGACGTCCCGGTAGGTCGGGTTCGGCGTGTACCCACCGGCGTAACCGACCGCCGTGCTTTCTACGCCATCGATCTGCCAGAAGAGTTTTTCGGCTCCCCAAAAGCATCCGAGGCCCACAACGACGCTCCGCTGCCCGTCTTTCCACGGCCCGTCGATCGGAGTTCCTAGAACAGTGTGCGGTTTGGGGTGGGGCAGGATAGGTTCATCGCGTCCGGGAAGCGCATCTTCCCTGTTCACGATGCTTGTTGGTGTGGGTCGAGTGCCAAAAAGAAATCCCATGAGCACAGGGTAGACCGAAGTGGTGGTGTTCGAAAGGCTCGAAGCATGATTATATGCACATTTTCGATGCTCATTTTCCCGTTTGTCCTCGGTGTGGAATAGCGTAGAAATCACTATGAGTTCCCGCGATGAATCTCTCCCCGTCTCCCCTGATGGTTCGGCTCGGTCTTCTCACTCCGCCGACGACAATTCCGCTGGGCAGACCAGCCCCGGCCGGTCCCACGGGCCTGCTTCCGGCCGGCCGCGCGAGTCATCGTCCTCGAAGACATCAGCGAAGTCCTGGCACCGCCGCGCGTCCCGCCCGGTGAGCTTGTGGCTCGCCGCCATCATTGTCCTCGCCTTGGCGCACCCGTTTGTACCGAATAACCGCTGGATGATGGTGCATTTCTTCACCCTCGGTGCGCTGATGAACTCGATCGTGGTGTGGTCGCAGCACTTCACCGAGAAGTTCCTCCACCAGCGGCTCCCCGACTCCTTCCGCCCGAGGCAGGTGGCCCTCATTTATGCCCTCAACGTGGGCGTGATCCTCTGCGTCATCGGGCAGGCCTTTAACGACGCTGCACGCGGCGCACAGGGGTGGGCGTGGATCGTCGTCACCGTGGGAGCTGTCATCGTTGGTGTGGCCGTGGCGATCCACGCGATTTCGCTCATTTCGCAATGGGTGAAGGCACGTCGCGGTGCCACGAAATCGGGCTCTGAACTGGGTGATTACGCGGCGATCGTCATGTTCTACATCGCTGCGTCGTTAATCTTGCCCATCGGCGCGGGCTTGGGCGCGACCCTGGCCCATCCTCTTCCGGGGACGTGGCATGACCGGCTGATTGTGATGCACATGGCGGTCAACGTGCTCGGCTTCGTCGGCCTGACCGCGGCGGGCACGCTGACCATTCTTTTCCCAGCTATTTGGCGTGCGCGCGTGTCGTCATTCCGCCCAGTTCCGACGCTCGCCGCGATGCTGGCCGGCATCCTGGTGCTGAGCATCGGCACGATTTCCGGGCGCTTCGAGCTCGTCGGCATCGGCATGGTGGTCTACGCGGCGGGCTGGATCCTGTGCGCCCGCCCGTGGGCGGGCATCGTCCGGAATTCCCGGCGCGTCTCCCACGAGCCTCCCGCGATTTTCGCGCGCTCGTCGGTGGCGTTCGCAGTGGTCTGGGTCATCGGCACGATGCTGGTCGCGGGGATCAGCCAGATCCTGAACCCGGACGAGATTATTTCGACGCCGACGGTTCCTCTGGTGGTTGGTTTCGGCGCGCAATTACTCATTGGTGTGATGTGCTACCTGCTTCCCTCGACGATGGGTGGTGGCGGTAAGGCCGTGTCACAGGGTCTTGCGACGCTGGATTTCATGGGGCCTGCGCGGACGACGATGGTCAACGTCGGCTTGATTCTGTGGGTTCTTCCCGTGGGCGGGTGGCTTCACATTGTGGGCTCATTTGCTGCGGGTATTGGTTTAGCGATGTTTGTTCCGCTGGCTGCTGTGTCGGCGAAAAACCAGGTTAAGGCGATTCGGGCTCAGGCTGCGGCACGTCGTAAAAAGGCTGATGAGCAGGCAGCGTCGTCTGCTTCATCTGCTTCATCTACTTCACCTGCCGACGAGGCCGGTGCCAACGCTGCCCGCGCGATTCCACCGAACCCGCCGCATTCACGGTCGCCGCTTGCCCAGGTTGCGGCCACGATGTCGACGATCGCGCTCATTGCATGCACGACTCTCGCCATAACCGGGACCGGCAATGGTTCGTCGGACAATTCCGACGGCTCCACCGTCGCAGCGACCGGGCATACGACGTCGGTCACCGTGACGGCCAAAGGCATGTCCTTCAGCCCGAATTCCATTGACGTTCCCGCTGGTGACCGCCTTAAAGTGACGTTGAAGAACGACGGCGACCAAGTCCATGACCTCAAGCTGGCCGATGGCAGCGAAACGGGGAAAGTGGACCCCGGAGAGAGCAAAACGTTCACATCGGGCGTGATTACGAAGAAGACCAAAGGTTGGTGCACGATCCCCGGCCACCAAATGCGCGGTATGGAGCTGACGGTGAATACCAAGGGCGGCTCAAACGGTTCCGCCGGAGCGAACTCCACCGATAGCGATTCCAGCGGCGATACTGCTTCGGATAAGGATGATGTTCATGCCAGCGGGCACTCAATGGCATCGACGAATACGGATAGTCCGCTGAAACCCGAGGTCATCCGCGATCCATCAGTGGGCCCTGCACCTGAGGGGACAACGCACAATATTGATTTGACGGTCTCGCAGGTTAACCGGACAATCCGGGAGGACGGCACGAAGCGCGCGTCGTGGACGTTCAACGGCGCGCCCATGGGGCCGGTGCTGCGTGGTCACGTCGGCGATGAGTTCGTCGTCCATCTGAAGAATGATGGTTCTATTAGTCACTCGATTGATTTCCACGCGGGCATGGTGAGCCCTGACCAACCCATGCGATCCATCAAGCCTGGTGAGTCGCTGGAGTACCGGTTCCGTGCCGAGCACGCCGGGATCTGGTTGTATCACTGCGGTACGGCCCCGATCAGTATGCATATTGCTGCCGGCATGTTCGGTGCTGTGATTATTGATCCACCGGACCTGGACCCCGTGGATCATGAATACATCATGGTTCAGTCGGAGCTGTATGGCCTGGGTAAGGACAAAGACAATCCGGTTGATTCCGCGTTGCTCCGCAGCGAACAGCCCAGCAAGGTGGTGTTTAACGGCCTGGAGAATCAGTACGTCCAAAAGCCGATCGAGCTCAAGCACGGTGAGCGCGCACGGTTCTGGCTGCTCAATGCAGGCCCGAATATTTCCGAGTCCTTCCACATTGTGGGCACGCAGTTTGATACCAGCTTCAAGGAGGGTTCGTACACTCTCCGACATGGGCGCGACGCCTTCGGTGTCGACGATGGTGGTTCTCAGGCGCTTGATCTTTTAGCTGCTCAGGGCGGTTTTGTGGAAGCCGACTTCCCCGAGGCCGGTACCTACACGATGGTTAACCACCAGTTTGCCGACGCTGAACGCGGCGCGATGGGCAAGATCAAGGTCAGTTAAGAGCAGCGTGTGGGGCGGGCATGGTGTGCGCGCCCGGCGCGCCTGCCGTGAGCCAGTTCCTGACGACGGCGGTCGCGCGGCAGTCATCCCTGTTGTAGCGGAGAAGTAGTGCGCGGGCTTCATGTTTGCTCGTCACTCCCGTGGGGATGGGAGCTAACGGATCGACGCCTTTTGCCTGCATAAACACCGATAATGAAGCTTCCCCGTCCATGTCGGCGTCTTCCCAGTGGAAGCCGGAAAGTGGCGCGACGGTTTTCAAACCCAATCCTGCTGGCCCCACCAATTCGCTTTTGACGGCTGCGTAGACGTCAACCCATTCTGGCGAGCGGATGAACTGGTTAACCTCCGCGACGGTGGGGACAGTGACCGTTGTTGCAGACGCTGGTGCGGTTGCAGACGTGGGCGCAAATGCCGGGACTTCGGAGGTGGCCGTGCTGAAGGTGAGCCCGCCAAAGCGCTGAGCAGACCGTTTGAGCCACATATTCTCCCCTTGCGCCCCGTAACAGTAGGCAGCGAAACTCTGACCCCGGTCATGCGCACGGTCCCGTTGATCCATCAGCCACGCCCAAAACATGGCGAAATTCCGCGCTTCGGCATCAGAGTTCAACTGCTGCCACGTCACGAACGGCCGGTAGGTGGCTCCGTCCCAAGTCCCCCACAAGTAGCATCCGCGCTCGAGGTACGCTTCCATGTCCACATCGATTTCGACGTCTGCTCTGCGGACAATATCGGCATCACTGCGCGCAAGGTCCGTCCGTACTCCATTTACACGCGCCGTGTTTTCATCCACCGTGTTTCCATGCGTCCTATTCCGACGTTGCCGCACCTTGTCCGGGCGATGAACCGCTGTCCACCCTTGCGTGTACGCGTACGCCATGATGCTGGCGTCGCCGCAGTCCGCGTCGGCAAGCTGATGAACAGTGGATATGCCGGCAAGCCGATATTTATCCGCCCGCGCCCCGTGAAGAACAAGGCTGATATCGTCCATCTGCTTCAGCTCTGTGTGGCAATCGCTCTCAAAGCGGCAACTGCTGCACGCCTTAATTTTTCGCGGCTGCGTAGAGATAGGCACCCGAACTGCATCAACAAAGCCGTCGGTCATCGTGCCGACGGGCCACACCGCGACATCATGAGCCCCCTGCCCCACAATCCCGATCAGGTCGGACGACAACCCGACGTCGCGAACAGCATAATGCGCCGCGACCAGCGGATGAATGTCTCCGGAGTGCGTTTTGGCCCGCCCCGATCGCCACAGAGGAGCCGATGTGCCCAACCTCGGTAAGGAGACCGACATAATGCGCCGCGTGGGGTCTGGCACGATGCCTTGGTGCGTGCTCACCGTGACCGGCATGTAGCGGGCCTCATGCGGGAGCGCCGATGAATCCACCCGAACCAGCAGGTCAGGCGCGGTACGAATAATGATGTCATCCGTGGGGCTCAGCGCCGGATCGGTAGGATCGGCCAACCACCACGGGTTAGCCACGTCCACACCGGGGCGCGCACTCTGCAACTCTGCCATGGATATCCGCGTCGTCAGCCGCGGGTTGATAATCACTCGGACGCCCTCAGCCAGGGCCTCCAGGGTGGCGCACTCCTGGGCATCCCACATTTCCTCACGATCCTGGGGTGTGGGCTGCATTCCAGCATGATCGCAGTCCGCACCGGTTCTGACGTCCTGCGAATCGTCCGCGTCAGTCGTCCACCCGACTTCCTGCGCACAATCAGTAGTCGTCATCGTGAGTGATCTTTTATTGCCGACGCCGGGCACGGTGGCTCCGTCGTCGCTCAGCTGCCCGAAGACCAGCGTGCGTTCGAGTTCCGACCGGGCCTGACGTGCTCGAGCTGCTTCACGTGGTGGGCGCGGGTGGCCTTCGCGATCGAAGGTGCGCCGTTGGCGAATGCGATACCGACATCCCGATAGCTCTGTAGCCTCTACGGGAGTATCCGCGGGATGGGGTCTCGGTGCAGTCATTAGGTTCATTATTTCAGGCGGGCTCGCGCAAAATCTGGTGAGGGCACCACAATTAACGCTCTATGGCAGGATAACCGTTAGAGTAGAAGACGATAGAAGTAGTTAAAATTTACGTGAACTACTGAGCATTCCAACACGGTAGCGCAGAGCAAGTGCCGGTCGGTTACGCGCCAGCGCATTAGCTCTGAACTCAACAAGGATGGATCATGGGATTACTAAAGCGAGCACGTCAAAAACGTCGCGACCGTAAATTAGCTGAAAAGATCGCGAAGCGTCAGGCGAAGTCCCGCGCTAAGGATGAAAAGAAGCTCAACGCGAAAAAAGAGAAATATCTGAACAAGACCGCCAAAAAGGTCATGAAGCAGGATGCGAAGGACCGCAAGGACCAACGCAAGCATGAAAAGGACCTTGCACAGGCCGCTGTACAGCAAATTCGTGAGCGGAGTTTCTCGCCCGCTAAGGCTGCAAAGTGGGCTGGGGCTCTTCGCGTGGCGGCTCCGGTAGTTATCCCCCTGATCTACAGAGCGGTCAATGGAATTGAAGGCCGAAGCGTAGCCAACAAAGCCAAGAAACTGGGACTGTCGGCTCAGGACTTGTCTCGGTTCCGCGGTGATGGTGCTCCGCTGAAAGCTCGTGTAGAGAATGTGCGAGTTCAGGCGAAGGACGCCCCGTCCGGTTTCGCCAGGGATGTCAATAAGCGACTCGATCTTTTGCTCAATAACATTGAGAGCGCAGAGAAGATGCCGAAGCAGCAGCGTAACCGTGCGCTGTCGAAGGCGTCGGCTGAGCTGGATGCTATGCAATCGGAGATCCACCACAAGATTGCGCATTAATACCCATCGCATTCCTACCTCCGCAGGGCTCTCCATCCTGTGGGGGTTTTCTTTGTGGTCAGAATGTCGGCCGGCGCGGTGTGTCTACTTTTCTAATACAACCTCTTTGCCTTCCTTATGTTTTGCTGGCAGTTGGATCGGGATTATGCCCACCAGATCAAAGCGCCCTGTGTAAACGCGTAGTAAAAACTGATTCACAGTGGTGAGAAATCGTCTCAGGAATATCTGTTGGCACGCCATTAATAGTGTTCAGGACTGCCTGAGTGCTTTAAAAGACGCTTTCCAATAAATAGAGAAATTAATGGTGTGCACGAGTAGACTTTCGCCGAATATATACGCATAATGGTGTAGCATATGGTGTTATCGACATATGGTTACGACCATTCGATGTCATCCATTTGATGCCATCGCGTCGTACGCTGCCGCGTGACAGTGCTCAATCATGGTGCGTGATCGTAGGGTTCACCGCGGCTAGATTCCCTCACCATAAGAAAACATTGATATAAGGAGATAACAATGGCACGTCGATACGTTCCACAAATTTTTGATGACCTAGACGGGACCGAACTTACCGAGTCCGACGCGACAGAAATTCACTTCAGCGTTGACGGCACTGCATACATGCTGGAGGTCTCGGAAGACAACGCCCGTAAATTCCACGAGGCTTTAGAGCCATTCATTTCCTCCGCAACAAAAGAAAGCGGCCGTGGACGTCGCCGTTCCTCGTACCGCAACAATGTTTCGTCGGAGGCCACCAAGGCTCGCAACCGCGCAATCCGTAAGTGGGCCAATGAGAATGGCTACCACGTTGCACCTCGTGGCCAGATTAAGAAAGAAATCATCGAGGCTTACGATCGCGCTCACCCGGTGAACAAGGATTCCTAAACCGAAACATTCCGTTTCCGGTTATTAAATCCTGCCCGCGATGGATACCGCACACAGCGGTGTTCATCGCTTTTTTCACGACATATCGGTTCCGACATTTCGGTTCCAATAACGCCTGCAACAAATACACGAACCACAATCGACATATGAAACGACACCTCACACGCCACAAGAGCTCCCGCGTGGCCATATCCACCGTTCTTGCCGCCATCACAGCAGTATCACTGGCTGCATGTTCCAACGACGGATCGAGCGGATCGGAATCAGATGGCTCTACAGCCAGCTCTAACGCCGCCTCAGCCGAGATAGCCGCCGATGGCCTCCCCATCGATGCCCGCCCCTCCGCTGATGCTTCAGACTCGACGCCGTGCCCATACTTGGCCAACCAGGACATGGCGGACCTCAACGGCCAACGCGTCACCGGAGTGTCCGTCGATAAGCGGTTTAATCCCCCAGCCTGCCAATGGCTTTCGTATGGAAATACGCCTCAAGCGCAAACAATCATTCGCACGGCTAAAAATGAACAGGCAGCTATCGATATGATCAGCGCCGCTATCACTCATCCAGGAACAACGGATGATGCCGCAACAATTACAAAGAATTCAGACAATTCCGTCAGCGGTGGCGATGTTGAACACACCAACCAACCGACGGGGTGGGAAGGATATCGCGCTCAAGCGGAGAATGCGGCAGTGTACGCCATTCGCAAGGGCCCAGTGGTGGTTATTGTCCACTCTGATCAAACCCAGACTGTGAAAACCCAAAAGATTGCCGAAACAGTGATCGAGAAATTACAGCTCTAATCATTTAGTCGCGGACTAGTCGCATCTTTGTCGCACCCTATTCGCGCGGCCCCCAACCCGAATACGACGGGCCACGGCGCTTCTTCGGCTTTTTCGCAGTATGCGCTATTTGTTGCGGCACCATTGCTCCATGAGTCTGGGCCGCGATGATTTTCTTCCGCTTCTCATCCAGCTCTGGGGTCTCTAGCGTCTCTTTCAGAGCGTGCCGGCCAGTCTCAATCGCTTTAATCTGGGGCCTGTTCGCACGGGCTGCTGCTGCCGCCGCGGCTTGCCGAGCCTGCCTATCGGCCTCACGATCAGCGGCTCTCTTCTCTCTCTTCTCCTGCTTCTTATCCAGCTTCGCCTGTTTCTTCTCCTGCTTATAGGCCTTTTTCTCTCGGTGACCTTCCAACCACAGGGCCGGGATTCGCCACGGACGTATCAATCCCCTCCCCCGACGACGCCACTTATTTCGCTTTAGAGTGCGCTTTTTCTGTTTCTTAGCGTGCTTTTCCTCATCATGCTCAGCCTTTGTCCGTGCATAATGTTCACGGAATTCCTGAGTATAGGGAAACCTTTTATCAATTGTCCGATAGAGCAAAATGTTTTGGCTCATCGTCCACAAGTTATTCCCCACCCAGTAGAACAAGATGGCCACAGGAACCGGACTCGTAAGCCCGAATAACAAGGGGCTGGCACTACCCATGACCGCCATGGGAATGATGATCTTCTGCATCCTCACGGCAATGGGATTGTCATGCTCCAACTGGCGATAACTGCGGTACGTCGAATACGACATGTTAATCGTCGTAAAAGTCGAGGCGATAAGAACCAACGGGACAGCCAAGGTATAAATCGTTGACTTATCCGTGCCCATTGCCTGTAAACGTTCCGACGCCATAGCTGCATAAGCCGGCAAAGGAACACCAAAAGCCTTAGCCTGAAGAAATTGCCCCACATCTTGACTGGTTAAGAAACCAATAGGCTCATGCTGCGCGGCTCCGAGACCGCCCTTAGGGCGAGCCATATGAATCAATACGCGATATAAACCTAAGAAGAAGGGCAACTGGATAAAGACCGGTAAACACCCAGCACTCAGCCGATAACCAGCGTCTTTTCGCGCCTTTTGTTCCTTGGCTATACGTTCCTTCCGGGCCGCAGTCCCCGGCTTATCTTTATATTCTTCCCGAATTTGGTTAATGACCGGACGCAGATTCACTTGAATGCGGGTCGACTTATATTGCGCATACGCAAAGGGAAGCAGAATAAGGCGGACCGTCATGACTAACAAAAACAAGGAAGCAATCCATGACGAAATCGGATCTGCACCTAGCGCCGTGAGAAGCACATGCCACAGTTTGATCACTCCCGAAACCGGATACGCGAAAAGACTGTAGATCATGCACTACCTCTCAAGTTATCTGCGTGAGGGCCACAACAATTCCTGAACCGTTCCTATTAACTAGTCAGGAACACCACCATAAGACAATAGCGTTCCACCAAGAGCGTTCCTACCTTGAGCGGGATATCGGGCGCCACGGGGACGGGCGCTAGGGGCACAAGGCGCCACCGGGCACCGGGCGGTACGGAACGCAGCTGCCTCACACAACGATTTTCGCAGAAGTGCTTCTATCTGCCGTACACTGCCGTCTATGGCTCGCCATAGTAAGGAAACAGTCACGTCTCCGGTCTCGCCCGGCGAACTTGCCGCGCAGCAATCCGACCAGGCCGATACTGGTGATACGCATTCCAGCACCAGCGCTACACAAACCAGCGCCGACACTGCACCATCCACACCATCCACGGATAACGCCACGACATCGTCAGGTGGATCGGTATCAGCCGGCACCGGCCGGCGTCAGACCAGCACGGCGTCGAAAATTTTAGGTGTCAGCGGAGAACTCATCCTTACCATCGGCATCGTCATCATGCTGTTTGTGATCTACGAAGCCTACTGGACGAATATCCAATCCGACCACGAACAGTCACAGGCCAAAAGCCAGCTCGACGACAAATGGGCCAATGCGCGCAACACCCTCAATGCCGACGAGGGCGAAGCCATGGGAAAGCTGCGCATCCCCACCTTCGGTTCGGACTGGAACTACGCGATTATCCAGGGGACGTCGGCCAGTGACCTTAGCCGCGGGCCCGGCCACTACACCCGAACTCAAAACCCCGGGGACAAAGGCAACTTCGCGCTCGCCGGGCACCGTGTGGGCCGAGGCGCTCCATTTAATGACTTGGGGTACCTCAAAACCTGCGACTCAATCGTCGTCGAAACTCGTGAATCCTGGTACGTGTATCGCGTCCTTCCTATCGACGAAAAAGGCGCCGACCGTGAAACTGCCCTGGCACACTGCACATCGCCGGCGGTAGCTAAACAGGCGACGACGGGCGATTATGCCTCTGTCCGTGGGCGCTACATCACGACCCCGAGCAATATCAGCACGATCGCCCCGGTGCCTGGGAAAGAGGACTCCACGCCGGAGTCCGCGGGGCTGTCCATGATCACGTTGACCACGTGCCATCCGCAGTTTTCCAATGCCGAGCGCATGGTGATTCACGCCGTCCTCGACCGCGTTGAAGCGAAAGATGGAAACAAGCAACCAGCCGAATTAGAAAGCTAAGGAGAACACCACATGTACGCATGGATTTGGCGGCACCTCCCCGGCCCCACCTGGTTTCGCGTGATCGAGGCGCTAGTGCTCATCGCGGCAGTCGTGCTGATTCTGATGCAGTTTGTGTTCCCTGTGGTCAGCGACTGGATGCCATATAACGACGTGCGCGTGTAGGGAGTGCGTAGGGCACCGCGCACGAATTACATAGAGGGCCTAAATGACGTAGTTACCGGGTGGTGCAGATAGCAGCTGTCGCGCGAGTTCCCGGGCAATTTGTAGCGGGACGACGTCGCGGCTCATCTTCGCCCCTGCCAGGCCCCCGTCCAAGAAAACCATGATCTGTTCCGCAATGGTCCGGGACGCGTAGCCGTACTTCTTGGTCAGCAGCTCCGCCATCGTGTCGCGGCACCACCGACGGTGTTCCAATGCCGCTTGCCGAATTCCCCGTTCCCCATCATTTTCCGGGCGCGGGTATTCGCTCGCCGCGTTCTGGAAATGGGACCCCCGATAATTCTTTCCTGGCTCCTCGCTAATACAGATATCGAAAAAAGCCAGAATCTTGTCTTGCGGTTTTTCGCGCTGATCTGCGAGTTCGTGCCAGCTCGTTCGCCATTGTTCGTCCAGCTGCTCTAAACAGGCAATAACTAAGTTATCTTTGGATCCGAACAAAGAATATAAGCTGGCCTTAGCGACGTCGGCCTCGCGGAGAATACGGTCAATACCGATAACCCGGATTCCCTCAGTCGTGAATAGACGAGTGGCGGCTTTAAGCAATCGCTGACGAGGACTCGGCCGATCCCGGCGACGACGAGTCGTTGTTTTTGCAGCTGGCACCTCGCCGTCACTCTCCTTGTCTACTGGTGTCTGGGGGGCGTACAGCCCAATGGCCTATGAGTAAGGATCCTAATGGCCTCTATATCCATCAACCGACCAACTTACTACTTAACATGTTCCCAAAGCCACACGACACCGCGACTGAGGTAGCAGTCCCGCTGTAAGCGCCCAGGCACCGGGACGCGCCTACACCTTGCTTTCCGGCCGGACGACCATCAGCGGGCACGGAGCTTCTTGCAGCAGCGCGCGCGACGTCGATCCCAACAACATACCGCGGAATCCACCACGACCATGGGAACCAACGACGAGCAATTGCGCATCCTCGGAAGCGTCGGCAAGTGCCCGAACTGGGCGGTCGCGAGTAATAATCTGCTCGACCTCCACGTCGGGGTACTTATCCTTATAACCGCTGATCCGTTCAGCGAGCAGCCGCTTCTGATCTTCTTCGATCTCTTCCCATTGCTTCTGGGCCGCATTCAACCCGGCAAGGGAAGCCTGAACCTGCATATCAATCCACGTGTGAACCGCACGTAGCGGGGCCTTACGGGCACTGGCCTCGGCAAATGCCATTTCGATGGCCTTCTCAGCAACTCCCGTACCGTCAACTCCGACGACGACGGGACCGTACTTCGTCGCCGTCGATACGTCGGATTCTTCACGTACAACGACGACGGGGCACTTCGCGTGGCTGACGACAGCGGCTGAGACGGAGCCCATGACCATGCCCGAAAAACCGCCCAACCCACGCGAACCCATGACAATCATGGTGACGTCCTGGGAAATATCGAGCAGCATATCGATGGGGTTGCCCTCTTCCACCTGATAGCTAACCTCGACGGACTCGTCGAAATCCGCAATGATCTTGCGGGCGGTATCAATTTTTTCCATGGCCTCTGCTTCGAGGTCATCGTAGAGTTCCTGCGGAGGAACCATGCCTTCCGCGTATAAAAACTGAGGCATAGAGTACGTGCTGACCAGGCGGATCGGTTCCTTCCGCTTCAGTGCGGTATTCGCAGCCCACCGAGTAGCCGTCTGAGAGGCGGCAGAGCCATCAACGGCAACAACAATAACGTTTTGCTTCACCATGACATCCCACTTTCGAGGTCACTCATGCGAGCGTTATTGCCCGCACAATGCGTTGCGCTACTAAGGCGAAACTAGTTTCTGTGCAGTAATGTTGCTGCCGGCACACCAATTATCACAGCCGACGGGCAACACCATTGCCACCTCTCACGGTACCCCCATAAGTCGCAGTGGTGTACCCCCGAGGTGCACGATACTACCCCCGAAATGGAGTTGCTTTCAGGTACGAGCCAGAAAAGCAGGTGTCAGGACCTTAACGCCTCCCCCAGCATCTCAATCGCCCTCAGCCGATCCTCCACGTCATAGGCGTAGATAGAGGCAATAACACCCTGCGCCCCCGTCGCCTGAACAATGCGGGCAATCTTATCCTTTACCTGATCAGGTGTTCCCACTGCGTTCACCTGCAAAGCCGCATCCACCTGCTGCCACGCCATCACATTGCCGTCCCGCACGTCCTTCGGTGGCCTAAACAGCCCGCGCGTTCCCGTCACAATCCCATAAAAGCTCTGCTCATGGGTTGTAAACAGGTGGCGAGCTTTCTCCTCGGTCTCTGCCACCATCACATTGACGCCCACAGTGACGTGCGGCGTGCTCAACGACGAACCCGACGCAGCGCCACTCCTGGCAGCACTACTGCCGACGCCACCATCGGAGGTATGGCCGTCGGCCCGATCGCCGTCGGCAGAGTCGCCATAAGCTCCTGCAACGAAGTTATTGCGGTACGTCTCGAGGGCCGTCGACAAGCGGAAAGGAGCAAAATGGCTGGCAAACACGAACGGGAGACCCGCGTGCGCCGCGATCATCGCACCATTTTCCGACGAACCCAGCATGAAGAACGGCACGTGGCCGCGCAATCCCGGGAAGGCATTGACGCGGTGCGCCATCGGACCCATGTAGCGACGCAGCTCGGCTAGATCGTGCTCAAAATCCGGCACATCCGACTTCCCTCGACGCAAAGCCTGCGCCGTCATCGGGTCGGTGCCCGGGGCACGCCCCAACCCTAATTCAATCCGGCCCGGATAAAGGGCGTCTAAGGTGCCGAACTCCTCCGCAACGTGAAGAGGCGCGTGATTAGGCAGCATCACGCCCCCTGCGCCGACCGAAATAGAGTGCGTAGCCGCCGCCACTTGCCCGATCATGATCGTGGTTGCCGACGACGCCAACGACTTCGAGTTGTGGTGCTCGGCGAGCCAAAAGCGGTCGTAACCAGCACGTTCCGCCGCCTGGGCGGAGCGGATCGTCGCGTGGAGAGCGTCCGACATCGTCATGCCCTCGCTCACCGGGACGAGATCGAGAAGACCAAGTTCGATGTTGCTGAGGTCGTTGGCGCTGGCATCGGACGGCTGGCCTGATGACGGATTATCTGGGTTAACCATGAACACCCTTCCTGCGGTTCTATCTATCGAAGTTCTAACTGTCGAGATTCTTTGTTGTGTTCGCTCTACAACCCATAACAACGGTGACGGCCAATTCCGTCCATGATTCTCACTCCGTGCCGTCAGTCGTACCCACCGCGAGCCTCACTACTGACACCCTGCGCGCGCCCTTTATGCTGGTCTGCATGGTTCGTGCTCTTGGAATTCGTGACGGGCTTAATCCTTCACACGCCCGTGTACCGGCAGGTGCAGCGCCGATTACGGCCGATGATTTCCTCGAGCACCTGATTTCCTCTCAGCGGCATCGCCACCCCTCCGACACCACCGCTGCCCGCGCAGAACGGTTCGACGCCGGGCTCGTTCGCGATGGCCGGGGACGCGTCCTCACCCCCTCTGACCTGCTTCAACCGAATGACGAGATGTGGTTCTACCGCATGCCCGCCTACGAAACCCCCGTTCCCGGGCACTGCACACCGGTGTTTTCGTCACCTGGGATCCTCGTCGTCGATAAGCCACCATTTTTAGCGACGATGCCCAGGGGCAGGCACATCACGGAAACAGCCACCGTCCGTCTTCGACGGGCCACCGGCAATGACGACCTCGTTCCAGCCCATCGGCTCGACCGCCCAACCTCGGGACTTCTGCTGTTCACCACTCATCCTCGCTATCGCGGGCCGTACCAAACGCTGTTCGCGCGTCGGCAAGTTCGGAAAACTTACCAGGCGATCGCCCCCTACCACCCTGTTCTCGCGGAAAGCACTGACCGCGCCGAGATAGAGCATGTCGCCATCGACTCCGGCACTATCAGCCTTGAGGACGACGGCATTCACGTCCACCAACGCATGGAAAAGACACACGGATTTATCCAGGCGCGGCTGGAACCCGGAGAGCCCAATGCGGAGACCGTCATTTCGTCGATACGCATGTTGAGCGATGACGACGAACGCGCACTCCGGACGCGCTATCACAACTGGTTCGGGGACCCATTGCGTGACACTCGCTACGCCCTCTACACCATGCACCCGCTATCCGGGAAGACCCACCAACTGCGGATGTGCCTGAATTCCCTGGGAGTACCCATTGTGGGCGACCAGGTCTATCCACGGATATTGCCCGAAGCTATCGACGCTCACCAGCATGTTGATGAGGCATGGCACCAGCCCTTATGCCTGCGATCCACGCAACTGAGCTGGACCGATCCCAACCTTCACCGCCCCATCACCGTGACCGCGCCGGATCTGACTCACACCCTGGGGCTGAGTGGATAGCTGCACCATCATTGGCGCCATTATTGTGGCCAACTATGTCCGGCCCAAGTGTTAGTATCCTGGCATGGCCACGAGGGACCCCGAGCAGCATTCATCCGACGCTAAAACCGCCGGGTATGAGGGCAAAAACACGCCTGCTACAGATAGTGCGGCACAGTCCGCGGGCGCTCGGTTCTCCGTCATCACTTCATGGGTGAGTGCGTTGGCCGTCGCTGTGATCTTCGCTATCGGTGGGTGGCAGCGACGGTGGATTAGCGACGACGGACTCATCGTTTTGCGTACCGTCCGTAATCTTCTCGCTGGTAATGGCCCTGTTTTTAATGCAGGCGAGCGCGTCGAGGCCAATACATCCGTTGTGTGGCAATACATTATCTACGCCATTGCCGCGGTCTCATCAGCGCGCCTAGAGACCATAGCCATCTATACAGGCCTGGTTTTCTCGGTCCTCGCGGTCGCGATTGCCGCTCTGGGATCGGCTGCTCTTCACCGTTCACCGGGGGCCCTGTTTGTTCCCTGTGGGCTACTGCTCTATATCTGCCTCCCGCCAGCACGTGACTTCGCGACCTCGGGGTTGGAGTGGGGGCTCTCCATCTTCTGGATCGCTGTGCTGTGGTTCCTGATGGTGTACTGGAACAACGCCCGGGGCCAACGGGGCCGCACGAGCCCCCTCCCCCGGTCTGGCTATGCCCTCGCGTTCTGGGCCGGATTGAGCTGGCTAGTCCGCCCCGAGCTTGCACTCTACGGAGCCGCCACCATCGTCGTACTCCTCGTTATTCATCGACGCTGGACACTCCTCGCGTGGGCAGTTCCACTTCCGCTTCTCTACGAGATTTTCCGAGCGGGCTATTACGGCCTCTTGGTCCCCAACACTGCGGTTGCGAAATCTGCCTCCGGCTCCGACTGGAAACAGGGTTGGCGCTATGTCCTCGATTTCGCTAACCCGTATTGGCTGTGGCTCATCATTCCTATTGCGATCATCATCGGTATCGCCGTGTTCCGGGCCGACGGGCGCCGCACTCCGCTCCCCGTGATCATCATGGTGTCCTGCGGGATACTGCACGTGCTCTACGTCATCAGAATCGGTGGCGATTTCATGCACGGACGCATGTGGCTTCTCCCCCTGTTCACCCTGGTCATGCCCATCGCCGTTGTCCCCATCCGCTTCGCGCGTGCGTCATCCGCACAAGCACAACTCCCGACGGCTGACGGGCACACATGGCAAAAGCGCCACGAACATTCCCGCGCGACGCAGCAGCCACTGGCGGCGTCGGCAATCATCATCATTGCGGGATGCGCAAGTGTTGGAATATGGGGGATCATCCGCCTATGCGCTGGTCACCCCTTTACCCAGCCAACGACCATCGCAGATTTTAAGCACCTCGACATCGTCGATGAACGCGAATTCTGGACTACTTTTACTGGACACTCAGCGCATGACCCTCTCACCAAGGCGGAAGATTTTTTGGCTGCGCCCACCATGATCAACTACACGGGCTCGCTGGAAGGAACTATTCCCCACGTGGACAGCTCTTCTCACAGCGGAACCCCAGATAAGGACTTAACTACCGACGGCCCCCACGTCCAGCCCTTCGCCGCTGTCCCCACTAAACCCTATAAAGACATACGATTCGTCTGGACCCCCGTCCCCAACTTCACCAGTCCTGAAGAGAAAGAGGCCTTGGCCAAGCTTGGCAAGAAGTCGTCGACCGTCGATGACGCCACCAGCCACTACGACGACGCGCTCCGCACAGCCAGCGGACTAGATAACACCCCCGTCACGGTCTCCTACATCAACCTGGGGATGACCAGCATGAATGCGCCGCTCGACGTCCGGGTCGTCGACCCCATGGGGTTGGCGAACCCACTCGCTGCTCGCCAATCGCGACAATCTAACGCGCGTATCGGGCACGACAAATCACTACCGCTGTATTGGCAACTTGCCGACAGCGCTACGCCGGTGACAGACACGCCGTTCTGGGATAGCGAAAAGAAGGTTCACGCAGCACGAATCGCGTTCCACGATTCCGACTTTGTGTCACTATTCGAGGCATATCGGTCACCAATGTCGCTGTCCCGGTTCCTCAAAAACATCGGATTCGCGCTGACCAAGGGGAATTCACTCGCGTTCTCGTCGAAACCCAGTGACTACACCACAAAAACCACCACGGACGACACGCAACACAATTCCGTCCCCGTTATCCAATGGGGGCATAGGACCAAACTCGACAGCGATAAACGCTTACCCCGTTCCCTACAACCTGGCTACACCGCGCCGGAGACCACTGTCTTCCCCGACGCAGAAACAACCGAAGAAAACCACACCATATACCCCTAGGCTCACTCATGTCCTCTACTCCAGCCGACGCCAACGCCCCTATCGCCAGGGCTGACGCCATTTCCAAGTACTACGGCAAAGGCGACACCCGCGTCACCGCGCTCGACTCCGTCTCCGTCGAATTCCGGACCGGGGAATTCACCGCCATCATGGGGCCCTCCGGATCGGGAAAATCCACACTCATGCACTGCATGGCAGGGCTCGACTCCGTCAGCGAAGGCTCCACCTTCGTCGGCGACACCGACCTCTCCACCCTCAACGACAAACAGCTCACCCGGCTCCGACGCGACCGCATCGGCTTCGTCTTCCAGTCCTTCAACCTGGTTCCCACGCTCACTGCCTCTGAGAACATCACGCTGCCCATGGACATCGGTGGCCATCGCGTCGACAAGGAATGGTTCACGCACATCGTCACCTCATTCGGTCTCACGAAGCGCCTGGATCACAGGCCCTCCGAACTCTCCGGGGGCCAGCAACAACGCGTCGCCTGTGCCCGCGCTCTCATCGGCCGGCCCGACATCATCTTCGGCGACGAACCCACCGGCAACCTCGATTCCAACTCGTCCACCGAGGTCTTGACCACCCTCCGATCCGTCGTCGATAACTACAACCAAACCGTCGTCATCGTCACCCACGACCCCCGCGCAGCGTCCTACGCGGACCGAGTGATCTTCCTCACCGACGGCCACATCGTCGATGAACTCGCCGACCCCACCACAGAAGCCATCCTCAGCACCATGGCCACCATCGACAACCCGGATAACCAGGCCTCATGAACGCATCCGCCACGCCCAACACACAGCTGCGCCGCCACCCCATGTGGACGCTCTCCTTTCGGAACCTCCGCGCGCACAAAGTTCGGCTCGCGCTCACCGTCCTCGCCGTCATTCTCGGCACAGCGTTCGTCTCTGGATCGTTCATCTTCACTGCGACACTAAACAAGGCGTTCACTGAGATCGTCACCACCATGTACGACGGCGTCGACATCGCCGTCAAGCCTGGTCATGCCACCGATTTCGCCCACCAACGCGACACTATCAACAACATTCCCGGTGTCCGCGCCACCAACGAGATGACCGACATGAATGTCGCCGTCGCTCATGACGACGGCACCATGATCGACACTGGCGGAGCAACGGCACAAATCCTCCCCAACTACCCCGATGACGAGCAAGCCAACACCGCGTGGTCCATTACCCAAGGACACGCGCCTACCAAGGCAGGGGAAGCCACTCTCAACAGCAACGCAGCTAAGAAAAACAACATTTCCCTCGGCGATCACCTCATCGTCGCCACACCCACCATGCGTACCGACGTCACCATCGTCGGGTTCTATACGACGTCGACCAACTTCGGCGGGTGGGCCGGCGTCGCCATGAACCCCGACCAATTCCGCGAACTCGCCGGCACCAGCATCAGCTCCTACAACGTCGCCATCCAACCCGGCGCGGATAAACAGCAGGTCATGGCGGCCATCTCTCGCGCTGTCCCCGGCAGCACGGTTCAAACTGGCGAGGATGCGTCCAAAGAGATGACGTCAAGCATTTCCAACCAGTTGACCTTCATCAACTACTTCCTTCTGGCGTTCGGGGCGATCGGCCTCATTGTCGGCACGTTCATCATTGCGAACACGTTCTCCATGATCGTGGCGCAACGGATCCGTGAGTTCTCTCTCCTACGGTCGCTGGGTGCGTCGCGAGGACAGATCACGCGCTCTGTGCTCATAGAGGCCCTGATCGTCGGCATTGTCGGATCAGTCATTGGCATTGCTGCCGGATTCGGGCTCGTTCATCTCCTTGTTGCCGGGCTCAGTAAGACGGGCCTTGACATGCCCGATTCCTCGATACCTCTCACGTGGCAGTCGATGGTGTGGCCGCTGGTTATTGGCATCATTGTCACGCTGGTGAGCGCGTGGGCACCTGCCTGGCGGGCGGGTTCCACGCGACCTGTCGAATCGATGAACGCCACGACGCAATCCGCGCCCTTGCTCCGGCGAACGCTCATCGGGCTCATCGTCCTTGGTGGGGGCGCGGCCCTCGCGTGGTGGGGAAGCTACGCCGACGACTTCGCGACACGTAACCGCATGATCATCCTCGGCATCGGAGCCGTGGCCATCATCGTCGGCACGCTCGCCGTTTCCGCCGCGCTCTCCCTCCCGCTTGTCAGTGGAATAGGGCGCCTCCTTGGACTGCCCTGGCGCTCCGTCGGTAAGCTCGCGGCGACTAACTCGTCGAGAAACCCCCGACGAACTGCTACTACCGCGTTCGCCCTCACCCTTGGGCTCGCCCTCGTAAGTTCCGTCGGCATGATCGGCGCCTCCATGAAAAGCACCGTGTCGGACCTTGTTGACAATGAACTCACCGCAGACCTCGTCGCAACGCCGCCCGGTGCGACCACGGGAAGCATGTTTTCGCTCCCCGGCGGTGTGAACAAGGACATCGCGTCCGTCGATGGTGTCACCGGAGTTGCTCCCTTCTATACCCTGGCCAATGCCACGCTGCGCGGAGACGACAAGAACCGCGGATATGTGATCTTCACGCCCGACAACCCGCGCGGTTACATCGATCTCAAGATGAAAGAGGGGAGCGAGGACCTCTCCCACGGCGGAACTGTTATTCACGCCAGCTTTGCGAAGAAGCACGGCCTCCATGTGGGTGACACCGTCAACATCGACGCGCTCACGGCCGCTAGCCCGGGTTCTACTGGTGGGCTCATATCCCAAGGGGGAGCGCCCGCCGACGCGCACGCTACCTCCACCGTCATCGGGATCATGGACAGCAAGCTCTTCCCCACCGCACTGGTGTCACAGCAAGACGTCGACAAGATCAGTCCTGATAAACACACGTGGCGGAGCCTCATGACCACGATCCGCACTGATCACACCGTCGACGACGTCACCATGCAGAAGAGGATCAAAGACAAGGTCAAGCATTACGTCATTGTCCAAGTGCAGACGCGGGACGAATTCAAAGGCCAACAAGCACAACTTGTTAACCAACTGTTGTCCATCCTCTATGGTTTGCTGGCCCTATCGGTGGTCATCGCGATTGTTGGGATTATCAACACGCTCGCGCTCAGCATTGTTGAGCGTCGGCAAGAAATCGGGATGCTTCGTGCCGTGGGCATGGTACGCGGGCAAGCACGCCGCATGATCACACTCGAAAGCATCCAATTGTCCCTCTATGGTGCGATTATTGGGGTGATTATTGGGCTCTACATTGGGTGGATGTTCATGAACGTCATGAAAACGCAAGGCATTACGCAAATTGTCATTCCGTGGGAACAGATCATCGCCATGCTCATCGCATCAGCGGTCGTTGGCATCATCGCTGCGGTCTGGCCTGGCATACGCGCCTCGCGTATTAGCCCACTCGACGCCATCGCCGATTAAGTCAGGGCGGAAGTGTGAGACCCACACCCCGCTACGTGCCTCGCTACGCACCGCCCAGGTCGATGCTCCCGCCCGGGATCGAATCAATCAGGCTACGCGTGTATTCCTCACGCGGATGGTCGAACAGCTCATCCGTTGTTCCACGCTCCACCAAACGCCCCTGGCGCATCACCAGCACGTCGTCGGCAATCTGCTTCACCACCGCAAGGTCATGGGTGATGAACAGATAACTCAGCCCCATCTCTGCCTGCAGCTCATTCAACAGGTTCAGGATCTGCGACTGCACCAGCACGTCCAGGGCAGACACCGCCTCATCGCAGATGACGACGTCGGGATCCAGGGCCAATGCGCGCGCGATAGCAACGCGCTGCCGCTGACCGCCGGATAGTTCCGACGGGAACCTGTGCATCATTGCCGCCGGCATGGCCACGCGGTCCAACAATTCGCGGACCTTCTTTTCGCGGCTCGCTCGATTCCCAATGTTGTGAATCTTCAGCGGTTCCGCGATCGTGTTGAACACCGAATACATCGGATCAATCGACCCAAACGGATTCTGGAAAATAGGCTGCACCCTGCGTCGGAAAGCAAGCTCTTGCTTTCGGCTCAAAGCGGTGACATCGCGCCCATTAAACGTGACCGAACCCCGGGTCGGCTGCAGCAGGCCGAGGATCATCTTCGCCACGGTGGACTTGCCTGAACCAGACTCCCCCACCAGCGCCGTTGTGGTCCCGCGCCGAATGTAGAAATTCACATCTGCAGCAGCCGTGAACATGCTCTTCTTCCACGGCGGGCCACCCGGGATCGGAAAGTCCTTCCCCAGGTCGTGGACTTCGATAATGTGCTCGACGTCGCCATCCTGCGCCGCGTGCGGTCCGGTGG
>NZ_JAUMTY010000024.1:28294-33709 GCF_030530965.1 Corynebacterium sp.
TGGACTTCGATAATGTGCTCGACGTCGCCATCCTGCGCCGCGTGCGGTCCGGTGGTGCGCTCGAGGGCCCTCTCTTCGGCCTCGTGGGCCACTTTTTCGCGCTGTTCAATGACGTCATGACGCCGCGCCCGCAATGACGGAGCCGCCCCCACCAGCTTTTGCGTGTAGGGGTGCCGAGGATCTTGAAGAATCTCCAGCGCAGGGCCCGATTCCACGACGCGACCCTGACTCATCACGACGATCCGGTCCGCGCGCTCGGCCGCCAAACCGAGGTCGTGCGTAATCAGCATCACCGCCGTGCCCAGTTCGTGGGTCAGCGAATCCAGGTGGTCCAAGATGTGCCGCTGGACGGTGACGTCCAGTGCCGACGTCGGTTCGTCGGCAATAAGCAGCTTTGGACGCGCCGCCAAACCAATCGCGATCAATGCGCGCTGGCGCATACCACCCGAGTACTCGTGCGGGTACTGGTTCACGCGCTTATCGGCGTCCGGCAGCCCGGCCTCCGAAAGCAGCTCAACAGCCCGCTTGTGGGCAGCAGACCCCGTCGCAACGTTGTTGGCCTTCAGAGCCTCCTTGACTTGAAAACCTACTTTCCACACGGGGTTCAAGTTCGACATGGGATCTTGCGGGACTAAACCGATGTCCGCACCACGCAGCGCCGTCAGCTCCTTGGGCGAGGCGTGCGTGATATCCCGACCGTCGAACGTGATGGTGCCACCAGTGACATGGCCCCCACCAGGGAGCAGACCGATGATCGAATGCGCCGTCGTGGATTTACCCGAACCAGACTCACCGACGATCGCAACAGTCTCCCCCGGGTAAATGTCGAGGTTGACGCCAAACACCGTCGGTATCGGCTTTTTCTTACCGCCGAAGGCGATATCGACGTCGCGCATCTGCAACAGCGGGCGGGTATCGTCGCTGGAATTATGCGTACCGACGCTGTGCTTCGGTTTATTCGCGGATTGCGTCTCCGTGGAGTGGCGAGCTGCAGAATGTGGGATCAATGTCATGAGGCCGTACGCTCCTTCGGGTCGAGGGCATCCTTTAACGCATCCCCCAGCATGATGAAGCCCAGCACTGTAATGGCCAGGGCACCCGCGGGGTAGAACAACGTCGACGGCGCTGCTCGGAGGGTGTTTTGTGCCGTGGAGATGTCATTGCCCCACGACACCGTTTGCGGCGGTAACCCAATGCCCAGGTAGGACAGCGTTGCTTCCGCCACGATGTAGATACCCAGCGACGTCGTTGCCATAACGATGATGGGCGCGAGGCAGTTGGGAATGATGTGGCGCAGCAGAATCTTCCACTGCGAGAGACCAAGCGCACGCGACGCCATGACATAATCGTTGTTTTTTACCGTCATGACGGCGCCGCGCACAATGCGCGCCATCTGTGGCCAACCGAATGCGGACAGCACCAGGATCACGGTCAGCGTGTTGCGTTCGCTGAACAGCTGCATCAGGACGATGCCCGCGAGGATCAGCGGTATCGCGAAGAAAATATCGGTCAGGCGGGACAGCACCGCGTCCAACCAGCCACCGACATAGCCGGCCACCGAGCCAATAATCGTCCCAAGAATCGTGATGACAATCGTGACGGACACACCGGTCACGACCGAGGCACGCGCACCGTACAAGGTGCGGGAGTACACGTCGTAACCCTGTCGAGTGAAACCAAACGGGTGCGAGGCTTCGGGCCCCTCCAGCGATTTACTCAGGTCAGCCGTTTTCGGGTCCGTCGACGTGAACAGCCCCGGGAAGAACGTGACCAGCAGCACCGCCAGAATAATCACCATTGATACCCAGAACAGGGGCCGACGCCGTAACCGCTGCCAGGCTTCTGCCCACGTGCTCAGTGGTTTCTTGTCCGCCAGGAGATCGTCACGCGATGGTTCATCCGCGGCCACTGTTTCTGCGACCCACCGTTCCGTTCGCGACGACGTAACCAGTCCGGCCCCGCGGGCCTCGTGTCTCTCATGACGTCCCGCCGTCGGGGAATGAGTTTCCGCTGCCAACGGATTCCCTTCGTGAGACGTCGGCAATTCTGTGGATCCTTCCCCTGCTGATGACCTGTTGGCGGGTGTGTGTGATGGATTAGGCATAGCGGATCCTCGGGTCAAGAAGTGCGTAGAGCAGGTCAATAAGGAGATTCGATACGACGAAGATGATGACTAAGACCGTGACGACGGACACGACGGTCGGCGCTTCGCCCAACATCACTGCGTGATAGACCAGGCCACCCACGCCGTTGATGTTGAAGATGCCTTCGGTGACGATCGCCCCGCCCATGAGTGCCGCGAGGTCAGCGCCGATGAACGTCACGACGGGGATCATGGAGTTCCGCAAGACGTGGTGGAGGATGACCTGCGGTTTGCTCATTCCCCGGGCATATGCGGTGCGCACGAAGTCCCGGCCCAGCGCTTCGGCCACTTCTGATCGGGTCAAGCGCAACACGTAGGCGAAAGAGACCAGGCCCAGCACAAAGGCAGGCATGAGGAGGTGTTTGAAGTCGCCTTGCGCACCGACGGTGGCTGGCAGGATTCCCCATTTAATGCCGAAGAGGAACTGGGCAACGAAGCCGATGACGAAAATCGGCACCGCGATAATGAACAGAGAGATGACGAGGACGGTGGAGTCGAACAGCCCACCTTTCTTCAACCCGGCGAGAACACCGAAACCAATACCGAATACGGTTTCAATAACGATGGCCATTAGCGCCAGCCGAATCGTGACGGGGAACGCATTCCCCAGAACAGTGCCGACGCTTTGTCCGGAGAACGTTTGCCCCAGGTCACCGGTAAAAATTCCCTTGAGGTACAGGAGATATTGGACGATAAATGGCTGGTCTAAGTGATATTGCGAGCGGATGGAGTGGATAATCTCCGGGCTCAGTGGTTTATCCCCGGCTAGTGCTGCGACGGGGTCGCCGGGGGTGAGGAACACCATGGCGTAAATGAGGAATGTTGCGCCGAGAAAGACGGGCACCATCTGTAATAATCGTTTTCCGATATACCAAAGCATGAGGGGTCCTTATCGTGGGGGAGCCTTATCGACGGGTCAGCTCTTCGTGATGTCCGTGAAGATGGGGACGCCTTTCCAGTCGTAATTCACGTTCGATAGCGAGGTAGTCCACGCGGCAGACGCGGTGTAGTAGAACAGCGGGATTTCGGGGAGCTCCCGCATGAGAATCGCCTGCGCCTTCGCGTAGATCTCCTGCGCTTTCTTCTGGTCACTTTCCTTCGACGCGTCTTTCAGGAGGTTGTCGAATTCCGCGTTGGTGTATTTACCGTCATTCGACGCTCCATTCGTCGCGAATTGAGGCTGGAGGAAATTCGCTTGTGACGGGAAGTCCGCCTGCCAGCCGCTTCGGAAAGCGGTATGAATCGACCCACTCGATACTTCGTTTCGGAGTGCTTTGAAGTTGGGGTACGCCTTGCCCGTGGCGTCGATCCCCAAAACGTTGTGAATACTGTTCGATACGGCTTCGACCCATTCCTTATGGCCGCCGTCCGAGTTGTACGCGATCTCCAGTTTCCCGCTGTACGGTTTGATCTCGTCGGCCTTTTTCCACAGCTCTTTGGCCTTGTCCGGGTTATAGTCCAGGACTTCATTGCCTTCGACGTTCGGTACGTCGCCGAGTGTCGTCGCCGTAAAGTCCTTCGCTGGCACGCGCGTACCGTTCATGATTTTGTCGGAAATTTGCTTCCGGTTAATCGCCATAGAGATCGCTTGCCGACGTAAATGCCCCTCTTCATCGTTGCCGAAGTGGTCGAGCCATTGCGGAATGACGAAGCCACCGTTGGAAGCGATCGGCTTCACCAGGTGCGTGGACGGGAAGTCATCCTTAAAGGTCTGCATCGCCGTCGGGGGAACAGTCTGACCGATGATGTCAAGGTTGCTCGCCTGCAAGTCGGTGTACGCCGTATCAAGGTTTTCGTACAGCTTAAAGGTGACACCGCCGTTCTTCGGCTTATCGTCACCAGCGTATTTGTCATTCTTTACTGTCCGAATCGAACTATTATGAGTCCACGCATTTTGCCCATCTAATTTATAGGGCCCATTGCCGACGGGGTGCTCACCGAAACTCTTCGGATCATCGAAGAATGACTGCGGGAGCGGGAAGAACGGCGTCGCTCCGAGGCTGATGGGGAACTGGGAGTCCGGATCGGAGAGCGTAATCGTGAATTCTTTATCATTCACTTTCTGCAGTCCAGACAGCTTTTCGACGCTACTGCTGGGGTCTTTGACCTCGTCAAACCCTTTAATATTTGAGAAGAAGTCTTGCTGTTTTTGAGCGTTTTTACCGGCTGCACCGTAATTCCAGGCGTCAATAAAGGAGTCCGCGGTGACGGGTGTTCCATCGGTGAAAGTCCAACCGTCTTTGAGCTTGACCGTGAATTCTGTGCTGTCCGGATTAGCCGTGATGGACTCAGCGACTTGATTATGCGACTTACCATTTTCGTCATAGGATACGAGGCCGCGATACAGAAGTTCCAGCACCTGAGAACCGTTGGATTCGTTGGTATCCGTGGGGATAAGTCCGTTTTGGGGTTCCGACGCCGCGGTCCGGACGATGTTGGGATCTCCCGCCCCGTCGAGTGTGGCTCCACCCCCATCACCGCAGGCAACGAGGCCGGTTGCGGATAACGCCAGAGTTGCGATAGCTGCAGCCACTGAACGTAGACGCATAATGAGGGCTCCTTTAAACAGCACAGCTAAAGCCGCTTTTAAGTCACGCGTGTGCCCTTCAAGGGCGGGATAGCTTAAACGCGGCGATTTGGGTTTTGGTAAATGACTTTAATAAACGACGGTGGTGGACGATAGTGCCTAATTACGCAATTTAGATTACGTCGGTTTCCCGTGATTACCTATCTCGTTGGGAAGATTTAACGTCCAGGAAACTTTCCATTACACCCGAATGGTTGGCGTCTCCGAATGTTTAGCGCCTGCGGGTAATCATGTTCAGGAAACGACGCACCTAGTGGGATACGTTATTTTTCCTTTGCCATCTTTTGACATATTTATTCAAGATGACGAAGAAGAGGACGAATCCAACGGTGATAATAATGTGGCCCATACCTGCGAAGATGGCCAACGATTCGGGAAAGTCTTTACCGAGGACCTGACGAATGCCGTGGAAAGCGAGAAATGCGACGGTCCAGGCTGCACCCGCGTTGTAAATCCAAAAGAATGTGGTGAAGCGACGATCTTTATCGATTCGGAGTACAAGGGCGAAGACAAGGAACAGAAGGTTCATTGTCATACCGAGAATAAGCGAGTGGGTGTGCACCACAGACAGTTGAGTGGTGCCTTCAAAATCGTGGGCTCTGGTGAATTCGCGATAAAATACTCCGGCGATGAGCCCGACGGCCAACCAAACGGTGGCGGCAATATACAACTTCCTCATAGCCCC
>NZ_JAUMTY010000097.1 GCF_030530965.1 Corynebacterium sp.
CACATGGAGTGGAACGTAGAGACCCACATACGTTCCGCAATCGGCCCAATAAGATCAGCAACGCGTTCCTTCATTTCCGTCGCTGCTTTATTAGTAAAGGTGATAGCCACAATATTCCACGGCGCTGCCCCACGAACACCAATGAGATAAGCAATCCGACGGGTAAGAACCGCGGTCTTCCCCGAACCAGCCCCCGCGACGACAAGCAACGGAGAGCCCTCATGCTCGACCGCCTGCCGCTGCTGCGGATTAAGTCCTTCCAATAGCTGCTGTGGAGTCAATGGCCCACCATCCGGCAAGCGAGTGGAAAGGCTATCGTTCATAGTGCGTATCTCTTCCTAATAAAGTCTGTCTAGCTCAAGGCGAGTTCCAGGGTGAATTGCGGCCCCGCGAAGTACGGAACACTCAATGTCACGCGCTCGCACTCCAACCTACAACCCAGGTGTGACACAATAAGACCCATGACTGAGCCTCGCGATTCTCTGTCTACGTCCAGCGAGGTCACTAGCGGAACTAGTGATCCGTTATCGAACGAACGTATCCAGGAACTAAGAAAAGAAATAAATCAGCTGGATAACACGATTATTTCTGCTATCAAACGCCGCACGGAGATCTCGCATCTCATCGGGCAATCGCGAATGGGGTCGGGCGGAACTCGCCTCGTACACACGCGAGAAGTCGCGATCATCAACGAGTTCCGGGAGGAATTGGGGACAGAAGGTCCCGCCATCGCGTCAGCACTCCTCCGCATGGGGCGGGGGCGGCTGGGCTAAAACTCCACACGTCCTCTCAAAGGCCACCCACGATGGCCACCCATCAAGGCCGCAGCATGTCAACCGCTTGCCCGTGGAATTGCCGATTCGCGACTAGCATGGCTCAGGGGGCGCACACGACCTCAATGCGCCACAGTTATCGTCGATAAGAAGGATTTTTAATGAATTCACCATTGCCAGATATCACCGCGACCGACGAATGGTCCGCGCTGAAGGACAACGCGAAATCAATCGAGTCAACAACGTTGCGCGACTTGTTCGCCGACGACCAGGATCGCGCGAAGAACCTCAGCTTTTCCGTGGCTGACCTGCACGTTGACTTGTCCAAAAACCTTATTAACGACGACACCCTCAAGGCTTTGATCGCCCTCGCGAAGAAGGCGAACCTTGAGGATCACCGCGACGCTATGTTCAGCGGCCGGCATATCAACTCGACGGAAGACCGAGCAGTGCTGCACACAGCGCTACGTCTTCCCGCCGAAGAGTCCTTGCACGTCGATGAGCAGAACGTGGCCGCCGACGTCCACGACGTTCTGGCACGGATGCGCGATTTTGCGCATGCCTTGCGTTCCGGCGAATGGCTGGGCGTCACCGGCCACACGATTAAAACTGTGGTGAATATCGGCATCGGCGGGTCCGACCTCGGCCCGGCCATGGCAACGCAGGCTCTCCGCAGCTTCGCCACCGCGGGAATCTCGGGACGCTTCGTCTCCAATGTCGATCCGGCCGACTTCACCTCAAAGGTCGCTGACCTCGATCCCGCAGAGACGCTCTTCGTCGTCGCGTCGAAAACCTTTACGACGCAAGAGACGCTGGCCAATGCACATGCGGCGCGTCGATGGTTCCTCGACAGCCTCCACCTGGAGGACGGGACCGATGAAGCAAATGATGCCATCGCCAAGCACTTCGTTGCGGTCTCGACGAACGCTGAAAAGGTCTCCGAATTCGGCATCGACACCAACAACATGTTCGGATTCTGGGACTGGGTTGGTGGCCGCTACTCGGTAGACTCCGCCATCGGGCTCTCGCTCATGGCCGTGATCGGGCCCCAGAACTTCATGAGCTTCTTAGAGGGCTTCCACGCCGTCGACGAGCACTTCCGAAACACCCCGCTGGAGAAGAACGTCCCCGTTCTGATGGGGCTCCTCGGTGTCTGGTACGACGATTTCTTGGGCGCACAATCCCACGCGGTGCTGCCCTACTCCCAGGACTTGGCACGTTTCCCTGCCTACCTCCAGCAGCTGACGATGGAATCGAACGGCAAGTCCGTTCGTATCGACGGCACCCCGGTCACCGCACCGACGGGCGAAATCTACTGGGGCGAGCCCGGAACGAATGGCCAGCACGCCTTCTTCCAATTGCTCCACCAGGG
>NZ_JAUMTY010000098.1 GCF_030530965.1 Corynebacterium sp.
ATAGCTGTTTCTTCTTCGACGGCGTGCAGTGATACAGCGTTGGTAGCCCGTTTATCAGTGACCGTGGGGGGCACAAATCCTCCTGGAAAATCCTCCTGGGATGGATGGTGAACAGAGTAATGGTAGCTCACGCGGTGGGTTTCGTGGTAGCCGCCACCGTGGGTTTTATCGGGTTTTATCGACGACGCCACTGCGAGCGCGCTTTTGTGTTTCGGTAGGAACGGTTGCGCCAGCGAGCCCGGATCGATCCGGTGTTGGGTGTCCGCGGAGCCCCACGGCCATTGGTCCGTTGGCCGTTCGTTCGTTGGCCATTAGCCCGGGGACCGTTGACGCGCGACCCGTTGGTGCGCGCCTTCACCGCGAGCGGCCGTCGGACGATGTTGCGAACTCCGCGGTAAGCGGTGGCGATGCGGGGCCGTCGTAGTCTGCGCGCAATCCATTCACCAAGGACGACGCCCGCCGCCAAGCTCGTGGCGATGGCGAAAGCAGTGGCCATCGAGGAGAACCCGATGGACGGCCGGTCGTTAAGCAGGGAATACATGCCGCGGTAGAGAGCGAAACCGGGCAGGAGCGGGGTAATGCCTGAGACTGCGGTAATCAGCGGGGGGATCATGAACCGTCGGGAGAGTAGCCCACCGAAAAGTCCGATGAGCGTGGCCGCCATGCCGGACGCCGCGATAGTCCCAAAACCGATAGGGATAAGGATCATGTAGTAAATCGCGGCACCGATGAGGGTGGTGACCGTCGTGATGACCGTGGAGCGCAGGCGCGCGAAGCACGCGACCGCGAAGAATGCGCCCGCCAGTGCCCCGGACACCGTAATGACGACGTTTTGCACGACGTTGGTGGACGCCGAGCCCTCAAATCCGGGGAGAGGAATGCCCAGGCGGGAGGCGATATTGAGCCCGAAGGCAACGCCGGCGATGATCGCGCCGGTGGAGAGCGCAGCTTCGAAGAACCGTGCAGAGGCCGTGACCGGCGCGCCCGTGATGCCGTCTTGGAGCGCTTGGACCAGAGTGAGCCCGGCCAGCATGGCCACGATCCCAGCACCGATACAGACCGACGGGTTGACTTCTATTCCATAGTGTTGTCCCACGTGGTAGGCCAGGGCTGCCGGGACAGGGGCGACAAGCCCGCCGAACACGTTTTGAAAGAATAACGGCAACCCGTGTCCGGCCAGCACCGCGGATCCCCACATGATGACGATGGCAGAGAGGCAGGAAATGATGGCCTCGGGTAGGTGTCCACCGATCATGAATGCCACAGATCCGGTGAAGATGCCCCACATGATCAGCACAAAGGTCGAATTGTAGGTCGGGGGCGCCGTGACGATCTCGTGGAGTTCGTCGGCAGCTTCTGCCCGCGTGAATCCACCGGTGAGGATGCGTCGAACAAGGACGTCGATTTCCTCTAATCGGGCGAAGTCCATGCTCAGTTTACTGACGACGCGAAACGCCGAGAGCGCGCCCTCGGTGGGGCCCATGGTGGTGTACAGCATAAGGGTGTTGAGCGTGATGTCGACGTGGACGTCGTGGATACCGTATGTTTCGGTGATCGCGTGCATGTGGGCTTTGACGTCCCCGTTGCTCATGCCGCTGGCTAGGAGGACGTCGCCAATGCGGGCGGCGAGGTCGAGCACCGCGTTGATTTCGTCGGCATTGGTGAAGTCGATGGGCTTCAGTGGCGACGGTGCCGGGGCGGCTTTGACGGCGTCGATGGTGGCGACAGGATTGGACCCGCCGGCAGTGGTGCCGGGGGCGCGGGAGCCAGCGACGCGGCGGAATGCCTGGCTGAATCCTGAGACAAAATCCATGGGGAGATCGTTGCCTTCGCTGATCGGGATCGGTGGGGTGAGGAATGTTTTGTGGTCACAGGCTACGACAGAACCGATCGTGCGGGCGAGTGGGGTAGCGATAGGAACTGTTTGCGCTGGTGGTGGTGTATTTGTTTCGTTGTTGGTGCAGTTATGTGTATTATGGCGGGGCTGGTTAACGGGACCTGGCCAGGCATTCACGCTTGGCGCGGGTCAGTGCCCAGTGTGCTGGAGTGGCGCAATCGGTAGCGCAACGGTCTTGTAAACCGTAGGTTGTGGGTTCAAGTCCCATCTCCAGCTCAAAATAGCAGGT